>JBQTJG010000220.1:0-14011 GCA_052387355.1 Armatimonadota bacterium
ATCATGTCCCTGCCGTTCGGCGAGCGCATCGCCGCGTGGTGGCGTGCCCGCGCGCGACGGCCGTGAGGCAGACGGGTAGGAATGCGTGGGACCGGCGAGAAGTCGCTTTGAGTTGCCAGTCGTTCGATCACCCTCAGAGGGAGAGCGCATGAAGGTGGTGATCCTGGCCGGCGGGTTCGGTTCCCGGCTCCAGGAAGAAACGGTTGTGAGACCCAAGCCCATGGTGGAGATCGGTGGACGGCCCATCCTGTGGCATATCATGAAGCACTACGCCCACCACGGCTTCAACGAGTTCCTCATCGCGCTCGGCTACAAGGGCGAGATGATCAAACGCTACTTCATGGACTACTATGCCCTCGGCGGCAGCATGACCGTGCGCCTGAGCGACGGCAGGGTCGACGTGCACAACCAGGGAGGCGAGGACTGGGTCGTGCATCTCATCGACACCGGCCTCGACACCTCGACCGGCGGCCGGGTGAAGCGGCTCGCGCCGTGGTTCCCTGGCCAGACCCTCATGCTCACCTACGGTGATGGAGTGTGTGATGTGGATCTGGTCAAGCTGCTTCAGTTCCATCGTTCGCATGGCCGGCTCGCGACCATCGTCGCGGTCCGGCCTCCCGCGCGCTTCGGCGGCGTGATCTTTCGGGGGGATGTGGTCGAGCAGTTCACCGAGAAGCCTCAGATCGGCGAAGGATGGATCAACGGTGGATATATGATCCTGGAGCCGCAGGTGCTCGACTACATTGGAGACGATCGGACCAGCCTGGAGCAGGACGTGCTGGAGCGGCTGGCCGGTGAAGGCCGGCTGGTCGCGTATCGCCACGAGGGATTCTGGCAGTGCATGGACACGCAGCGCGACCTGCGATTGCTGGAGGGTCTCTGGCAGAGCGGCGGGCCGCCCTGGAAGATCTGGACGTAGGCGCAGCCGATGGATGATCGTTTCTGGCGTGATCGGCCGGTCCTGGTGACCGGCGGCACCGGGCTGCTCGGTGGCTGGGTCGTGCGCAGGTTGTACGATCTCGGCGCGCACCCGGTGTGTCTGATCAGAGACTGGGTGCCGCGCAGTGAACTCGTGCGTTCGGGGCTGATCGAACAGGTCCACGTGGTGCGCGGCGACGTGCGCGATCAGGCCCTGCTGGAGCGGACGCTGGGCGAAGACGAGGTCGACACCGTGTTTCACCTGGCGGCGCAGACCCTCGTGCCGGTGGCCAATCGCAATCCGATCTCGACGTTTGAGACGAACATCGAGGGAACCTGGGCCCTGCTCGAGGCCTGCCGGCGCAGCCCAAACGTTCGGCAGGCCGTCGTGGCCTCGTCGGACAAGGCCTACGGGTATCATGATGACCTTCCCTACACCGAGGAGACGCCGCTGCGCGGCCGGCATCCGTATGACGCGAGCAAGGCGTGCGCCGACCTGCTCGCGCAGACCTACGCGGCGACCTTCGGCGTGCCCGTGGCGATCACACGGTGCGGGAACATGTTTGGGGCCGGCGATCTGAACTGGAACCGCATCGTCCCCGGGACGATCCGGTCGGTCCTGCGAGGTCAGCGCCCGATCATTCGGTCTGACGGCCAGTATGTGCGGGACTACTTCGGGGCCGAGGACGCTGCGGCGGCCAATCTGTTGCTGGTGGAACGGCTTGCCGCCGATCGGACGCTGTCCGGGGAGGCGTTCAACTTCTCCTACGAGCGGCCGATGACCGTCGTCCAGATCGTGCGCGCGATTCTCCGCCTGATGGACTCGACCCTCGAGCCGGACGTCCGCAACGAGGCGACCGGTGAGATCCCCAGGCAATATCTGTCGGCCGCGAAGGCGCGCCGCGTGCTTGGCTGGCGACCGCTTCGCACCCTCGAGGATGGGCTCGAGCACGCGCTCGGCTGGTATCGCGCCCTGCTGGTCGCGCCACCCCGATGACGGCCATCTCCGCCTGCCGGTCATGCGGGAACGCGGGGCTGCAGATGGTCTTCTCGTTGGGCGCGATGCCGCTCGCGAACGCGCTGCTCAGCCCCGAGGAACTGCACCAGCCTGAGCCGAGATATCCGCTTGATCTGGTCTTCTGTGGACACTGCACGCTGGTGCAGATCACCGAGACCGTGCCGCCTGAGCAGTTGTTCGGGCACTACCTCTATTTCTCGTCCTACTCGGATACCATGGTGCAGCACGCCCGCGATCTAGCTGCGCGGCTCATCGAATCCCGCGACTTGAACGCAGGCAGCCTGGTGGTGGAACTGGGCAGCAACGACGGATATCTGCTGCAGCATTTCGTGGCGCGCGCGATTCCCGTGCTGGGGATCGAACCGGCGCGGAACGTCGCTCGGGTGGCCTCGGAACGGGGCATCCCGACGCTCCCCAGGTTCTTCGGCGAGCAACTGGCGCAAGATTTCAAGACGCAAGGGCGGTCTGCCGACGTCATCATCGCCAACAACGTCTTGGCCCATGTGGCGGATCTGAATGGCGTTGTCCGGGGCGTCGGCGCGTTGTTGAAGGACCACGGGGTCGCAGTCATCGAGGTCCCGTATGTGAAAGACATCCTCGATCGCTATGAATTCGACACCATTTATCATGAGCATCTTTGTTATTTCTCCCTCACGGCGCTGCAGCGATTGTTCGAGCGGCACGCGATGATGCTGGCCGACGTCGAGCGGATCTCGATCCACGGTGGGTCGCTGCGCCTGTTCGTGGCTCCCCGGGGCTCGGTCGGCGCCAGCGACGCCGTCGAACGGCTGCTGCAGGAAGAACAGGCATGGGGCGTGGGGCGCCTCGAATCGTACGCTGACCTGGGAGTCCGTGCCGGGCGAGTTCGGCAGATGCTGCGCTCGCTGCTTGAGTCGCTCAAGGGCGAAGGAATGCGTCTTGCCGCCTACGGCGCGGCTGCGAAGGGCACAGTCCTATTGAACTACTGCGGGATCGATAACGGCCTCCTGGACTTCGTGGTTGATCGAAGTCCTCATAAGCAGGGACGCTATGTGCCGGGCGTGCGCATCCCGATCTATGCGCCAGCGCGTCTGCTGGAGGAGATGCCCACGTACACGCTCCTGCTGGCCTGGAATGTCGCCGATGAGATCCTGGAGCAGCAGGCCGAGTACCGGCGGCGTGGCGGCCACTTTATCGTTCCAATCCCGCATGTCGCCGTCGTGTGAGAGGCACAGACCCGGAATGATCGATGGGGTGAGCATCATCAAGGGCGAGCGGATGATCGACGGTGTCAGGGTGATCCCCCTGCGGCGCCTTCCCGACGAGCGGGGCGCCGTCTACCACATGCTCAAGCGAACCGATCCGCACTTCCTTGAGTTCGGTGAGATCTATTTCTCCACAGTCTATCCAGGCGCGGTGAAAGGCTGGCATAAGCACCGGGAGATGACCCTCAACTATGCGTGCCCCGTCGGACGGATCAAACTGGTCCTGTATGACGACCGGCCGCACTCGGCGACGCACGGGACGTTGATGGAGGTCTTTCTTGGACCGGACAGTTATTCGCTGGTCGTCATTCCCCCCGAGGTCTGGAACGCTTT
The DNA here is from genome assembly GCA_052387355.1 of Armatimonadota bacterium. Taxonomy (GTDB): domain Bacteria; phylum Sysuimicrobiota; class Sysuimicrobiia; order Sysuimicrobiales; family Humicultoraceae; genus JBQTJG01. Next base: position 3,514 of record JBQTJG010000220.1, read on the forward strand.
CAAAGGGATGAGCGAGCCGTTCGCCCTGGTGGCGAACTGCTGCACCCACCTGCACGATCCCTCACGCACCACCCGGCTCGACCCGTACACGAATCCTATCCCGTACTCGTGGGAGCGCCGGGACTCTTGACTGATGGGGATCAAGGTCCTGCTCACGGGCGCGACAGGGTTCATCGGGTCACACGTCGCCCGCAGGCTTCTGGCCGACGGCTGTGAGGTGTACGCTATCGTCCGCCCGGGCAGCGATCAGCGGCGAATCAGGGACATTGCGGGCGCGCTCCACCTGCTGCCGGGCGATCTCCTCGCGCCTGAGGAGCTGGACCGGTGCGTCGATGGGGCGCGGCCTGATGTCTGCATCCACCTGGCCTGGTGCACGGAACCCAGGGCATATCTCCACAGCCGGGAGAACATCCGATTCGTCGAGGCCAGCCTGCGACTTGCGATCAGGCTCGCGGAACAGGGGTGCGGGCGGCTTGTCGGCGCCGGGACCTGCCTGGAGTATGACACCAGCGTGGGTTACCTCTCCGAGTCTAGCCCGCTCGGGCCGGCCAGCCTCTACGCGGCGAGCAAGCTTGGCCTCGGCCTGATGCTGGAGCAGCTCGGGCAGCAGACCGGGATGCGTGTCGCCTGGCTTCGCCTGCTGTACCTGTACGGCCCGGGCGAGGATGAACGGCGCCTCGTCCCGTCGGTGATCTGCGCGCTCCTGCGCGGGCAGCCGGCGCAGGTGACGGAGGGAGTGCAGATCCGCGACTACCTACACGTCGATGACGTGGCCGCGGCGGTCTGGGCCGTCGCGCAGAGTGAACTGTCGGGACCGGTCAACATCGGGTCAGGCCGTCCGGTCGCCGTGCGAGATCTGGTGGGCGCGATCGGGGCGCTATTCGGGCGGCGAGAGTGGATCGAATTCGGCGCCATCGCGCACGATCCCAAAGACCCCATGTTCATCTGCGCGGACACGCGCCGGCTGACCGGGCACACGTCGTGGACGCCCCGATACGATCTGGACAGCGGTCTCCAGCAGACGATCGCCTGGTGGCGGTCCCACCTCGCAGGACGATGACGGATCGCCTTCCTTGTCCGCTCTGCGGGGGCCGAGACCTGGAGACGTTCTTCCGCCTGGACGCCGTCCCGGTGTATCAGAACCTCCTGTGGCGCACGAGAGAATCGGCGCGGCATTGTGACCGCGGCGACATTGCGCTGGCGCTGTGCACGACCTGCGGGTTCATCTCGAACACCGCTTTTCAACCGGCTCTGGTCCGGTACTCTCCCTTGTACGAGAATTCGCAGTCCTGCTCGCCGCAGTTCCACGCCTACATGGAGGGGCTGGCCGACCGGCTGATCGAGCGATACGGGCTGCGGAAGAAGGTGGTCGTCGAGATCGGGTGCGGAAAGGGCGAGTTCCTATCGATGGTGTGCGAGCGCGGCGGGAATCGGGGGATCGGGTTCGATCCCAGTGTCCCTCCGGACCGGCCTGCCACGGGCCGCATCACCTTCATCTCGGACTTCTACTCTGAGCGCTACGCGGGCTATCAGGGAGATCTGGTCTGCTGCCGGCACGTGCTCGAGCACCTGCCGGATCCCGCCGCCATGTTGACAAGGGTCAGGCGGTCGATCGGTGATCATGCCGGCACGGCCATCTATGTGGAAGTTCCTAGCGCGATCTGGATCCTGAGGAATCTGACATTCTGGGACATCTTCTATGAGCATTGCTCCTATTTCAGCCCGGGATCGCTGCGCTCGCTGTTTGCCGCGTGCGGCCTGAGGATCGTCGCACTGGACGAGGTGGCGGGCGGTCAGTATCTGGGCGTCGAAGCCATCCCTGACGGCGACGGGCCGGCGGCCCGCGACGCCGATGGCGTGCGAGACGCCAGAGAGAGCGTGGCCCACTTCGTCGCGCACTATCCCGAACGGCTTGCCGCCTTGCAGGCGCAGACCGAAGGCCTCCGGCGTGACAGCCGGCGCGCAGTTGTGTGGGGCGCCGGTGCCAAGGGGGTGACGTTTCTCAATGTCCTGGCGATCCAGCCCGAGTTCATCCCGTATGTGGTGGATATCAATCCCCGGAAGCAGGGGATGTATGTGCCGGGCACCGGCCAGCGGATCGTCCATCCGGAGCGCCTGCGAGCCTATGCACCCGATGTCATCTTTGTGATGAATCCGAACTACCGCGAGGAGATCAGCGAGATGGTTCGCAACGCCGGCGCATCCGGTGAGATCATTTCCCTCTGAGAGGCTGGCGACCCTATGGCCGACGCACGAATCATCGTTCAGCCGAGCGTCCTGGTTGTAGAGACCGGGGACGAACGTCGCGAGGTGCCTGTGTACAGCGAGGAAGGCTTCGACATCCTCAGCGACCTGTGGCTGCGCTCAGGCTGGCAACAGCGCGTCTCCTTCAGAGTCACCTGGATGGGTATCCCGATCATCCAGCTTCCCGAGGATATTCTCGCCATGCAGCAGGTCATCTTCAGCGTGAAGCCAGACGTGATTGTCGAGACCGGCACCGCGCATGGCGGAACCGCGGTGTTCTATGCGTCGATGCTGGACCTGCAGGGGAAAGGACGCGTGATCTCGATCGACATCGAGCATCGGGAGCAGACGCGTCTCGCCATCGAGGCGCACCCCATGGGGACGCGGATCACGCTCGTTGAGGGGAACTCTGTCGCTCCCGAGGTCGTTGCCGGGATCCGGGGGATGATCCAGCCGGGAGAACGCGTGCTCGTCGCGCTGGATTCCAATCACAGCCGCGCGCACGTGAAGCAAGAGTTGGACGCCTACTCCCCCCTGGTGGCGCCGGATAGCTACCTCGTCGCCTTCGATGGCGTGATGAAGATCCTGGCGGACGCCCCAGACGGCAGGCCGGAGTGGGCCACGGACAACCCACTCTCGGCGATTCAGGAGTTCCTGGCCGAGCACCCGGAATTTGAAGTCGATCCCCAGGCCTCGTTTCGCGTGACCCATTGCCCGCAAGGGTTCCTCAGACGCCGCGCGCCCGCGTCTGACCCTACGTAGATGCGATCGAGTCCCCGGTTCTCGATCGTCATCCCGACGCGCAACCGCGCCCATTACTTGCGGTTTGCGCTCCAGAGCGCTCTGGAGCAGCGATGTGACGACTACGAGATCGTGGTCAGCAACAACCACTCGGCCGACGACACCGAGACGGTGGTCAGAGAGGCTGACGGCGGTCGCGTCCGCCTGGTCAACCCCGGCCGCGATCTCTCAATGTCCCATCACTGGGAGTTCGCCCTGCAGCATGCCAGAGGAGAGTATGTGCTGGTTCTCTGCGACGACGACGCGTTCACCCCGCAGATGCTCCCGACCCTGGATGCGCAGCTCGCGCGCGGCGGAGACGACATCCTCATCTGGAACGCGTGCGCCTACAACCACACCGATCATCCGATCGCCCGCGAGCGCGGGATGGCGAGTATCTACCCGATGACGCACCGCGCCTATGACCTGTCGCCACAGCGGCTCCTGGCGCACGCCTTCGCCCTGGGCACCGCGCAGTACCTGCCGCGTATGCTCAACTCCTGTTCCAGGCGCGAGATGCTCGACGAGGCCCGAGCGGCGGCCGGCGGGCTGTTCTGGGGGACATGTCCGGACTTCTCGTCCGCGGTGCTGCAACTCGCCATGGCCCGCAGTGTCGCCTACCTCGATATGCCCCTCGCAGTCTGGGGAAGCGGCAGGGATAGCATCGGACGGGCCAGCAGCGATTTGTCGCCGCCCATGAAGGAACATCTGATGCTCTCGAACCACCCGCTCTCACTTGTGCCCTGCACGCAGGCGGACGCGCCGATCAACCACATCACGGAGTCCTTCCTGCTGGCCCGCCAGCGCCTGACCGACCGGCTGGGAGGGTATGCCATCTCCTGGGATGCCTACTTCCGGCGGCTGCGAACCGAGATCGTGCTCATGGGAAAGCGCGGCGTCGACGTGGCGCCGATGGTGGCCGAACTCAATGCGCGTGAGGAAGAGTGGAGGGGCAAGCAGACAGACCGTGCCGACGGCGATGCGCTGCGCGGGCGTGTACGCATGCACGACCTGGTGCTCCGTCATCTGCCGCCTGCCCTGCAGACCCAGGCCCGAACCGGATGCCGGCGCGCCGGCCGGTACGAGTCGATCGTGGCGTTCGCCCGGCAGTGCGGCGCGCTGTCGAAGACCTTCAGCCCCGGTCTACACGCGCGGTACGTGATGAGCTTCCACGCGCAACTGCTCACACAGTTGCGTGCCGAGCCGGTTGCCGCGGGGGCGTCTCCGGCGGGGTGGCGACTCCCGTGATCACGACGGCGGGCCCGGGCGTCGCGCGCGGCGCGCTGCTGAATCTCGTCGGTCAGGGCGTCCCGATCGCCGTCGGCGTCATCTCGATTCCGTTCATTGTGCATCGGTTGGGTCCGGAGCGGTTCGGCCTGCTGGCGCTGGCGTGGGCGGCGCTTGGCTACTTCACGATCTTCGATCTGGGACTGTCCCGATCGACAACCCGGCTGGTCGCCGCCACGCTCGGCCGCGGCGAGCCGGTGACGGTGCGGAGCATCGCACGGACCGCGGTCATCCTCCAGGCGGCCGTTGGCGCAGGCATTGGTCTCATCCTGGCTGCGGTCGTGCCCTGGGTGGTGGCCGGCGTCTTCCATGTCCCGCCGCCGCTCGCCTCCGAGGCGCAGACCAGTTTCTATGTGCTGGCGGCTGCGGTCCCCGTGATCGCGACGGCCGCTGCGTATCGGGGCATTCTCGAGGCGCACCGCCGGTTCGATCTCGTCAACGCGGTCCGAGTCCTGACCGGCGCTGCGACCTTTGCGCTGCCTGCCGCGGCGCTCGTGTTGGGAGCCGGGCTGCCGGTGATGGTGGCGCTGCTGGCCCTGGCGCGAATCACTGCAGGCGGCGTGTACGCCCTGATGTGCCGTCGGATCCTTGGGCCCGACCGTGCGGCCGGTTTCGATCGTCGGGCTGCGGCTGCGCTGTTTGCGTTCGGCGGGTGGGTCATGGTCTCGAACGTGACGGCTCCTGTGCTCATCTACCTCGATCGCGCGCTCATCAGCGCGAGTATCTCGCTGGCAGCCGTCGCGTACTACACGGCGCCCTACGAGATGGTGGCCCGCCTCTGGATCGTCCCGTCGAGTCTGGCGCTCGCACTCTTTCCCGCGGTCAGCCTGCTCGGCCGTGACGCGCCCGACCGTCTGCGATTCCTCTACGGCCGGTCGATCAAGATGGTGCTGGTCGGGATGACGCCCATTGTCCTGCTCCTCGTCACGTTCGCGGAGAGGATCCTGACCGTGTGGCTGGGGCAGACATTTGCGGAGGAAAGCACACGGGTGCTCCAGGTGCTGGCGATGGGGGTGCTGATCAGCTCGCTGGCGCACATTCCCTCTGAGGTGCTACACGGACTGGGCCGCCCGGACCTCCCGGCAAAATTCATGATGATCGAGCTGCCCCTCTATGCGGTGGGGGTCTGGCTGCTGACCCGGGCGATGGGAATCGCTGGCACCGCGCTCGCGCTGGTGCTGCGGGTGTTGCTCGACGCCGCGCTGCTGTTCGCCGCTGCTGCCGTGCTGCTCCCGGCCGCAACGCACCGGCGAGAAGCACCCGCGTTGGGCCCGGCGATGCTGCTGGCGGGTGCGTTCGCCGGCGTGCTCGCGGTGGCGGCGGTCTTTGGGGAAGATCTCTGGCTGCAGGTGGCGGTGGCCGGGTGCGCAACGGCAGGGTTCGGCTGGCTGGCCTGGTCGCGCGTCTTCGACCCGAGAGATCGCGAAGCGCTCAGGTCGGCGCTCCAGCCGGGCTTGCCCGGTCGTGGGGGCCGGCAGTGACGCCGCCGCCGGCCCGCCCGCGCATTCTGGAGATGATTACGCTCTCGGACTGGGGAGGCGCCCAGGCCTATGTGTTCGCCGTGGCCCGTGGGTTCAAGGACAGATACGACATCGCTGTCGCCTGCGCACCGGGAGGGCCGCTGATTCCTCGTCTGCACCGCGAGGGCGTCCGGGTCATCGAACTCCCGTCGCTCGTGCGCACTCCCAGCCCGCTGGCAGACCTGATCACGCTCTGGCGAGTCGTGCACTGTCTGCGGCGCGAGCGGTTCGACCTGGTGCACTGCCACAGCACGAAGGCCGGGCTCCTCGGCCGGCTCGCGGCCCGGATCGCTGCGGTGCCAGCCGTGGTCTTCACCGCCCACGGCTGGCCGTTCACCAGCGGGTGGCATCCGATTGTGCGCATCGTCAGTACCCTGGCCGAACGGGCCGCCGCACATCTCGCCACGGCCATTATCTGCGTCGCCCATCACGTCCGCGCCGAGGCGCTTCGCATGCGCATCGGCAGGCCGGCTCAGCTCGCCGTCATTCACAATGGCGTCGACCCCGCCCTCTGGGTCGAACGCCCCGCTCTGGGCACGAATCCGGGGTACACCAGTCCATCCCGCACCGTTGTGATGGTCGGCCGGCTGCAAGATCCTAAGGATCCCGCGACGCTCGTCAGGGCGTGGAAGGGCATATCCGGCGCGCACCGGCTCATCCTTGTCGGCGATGGTCCGATCCGGCCAGAACTGGAAGCCCTCATCACACGCGATCGGCTGTCCGATCGCGTCATCCTGCTCGGGGCGCGCGAGGACGTGCCGGCGCTGCTCCGCGACGCTGACATCTTCGTGTTGTCAAGCCGGTGGGAGGGGCTTCCGCTCGCCGTCATCGAAGCGATGATGGCGGGATTGCCTGTTGTGGCCACCGCGGTTGGCGGCGTGTCAGAGGTTGTCGCAGATGGCCAGACCGGTATCCTCGTGCCGCCCGGGCAACCGGAAGCGCTGGCCGGGGCGCTGAACCGGCTGCTCAACGACACCGGATTGCGCACACAGATGGGTGCGACCGGCCGGCGGCGTGCGCTCGAGCTCTTCACCGAGGCGCGAATGCTGGCGGACATCGCCCGGCTCTACGAACGCATCCTCTCAGGCGATGGCGCGCTCGAGGCAAGGGCCGCGGTGTGAGCGTCGTATCGGGCAGCCGGGGCGTCCCGAGATTCAGGCAGGCGCTCCACGTCTCGGAGCGCAAGGTGCTCCTTGCCGCACTCGATCTCACCCTGCTGAACCTTGCGCTGTTCGCCGTGCTGGCCGGGCGGCTGCAGGTGCCCTTTGCCCTGACGACCATCACCAGTCACGCGAGCTGGTTCGTCCTGCTCTCGGCTGCCTGGGGGATCACCGGCACGCTGGCCGAGGTCTATGATCTGCGGCAGGCGGCACGGCTGCGGACGGGGCCGCTGCGCGCCGCGCTGGCCGTGGTCGCCGCCGATGTGATCTACCTGGCCATTCCGTATCTCACGCCGCATCTGTTGAGGTCCCGGCTGACGCTGTTGGTGTTCGTCGTCGCGACTGCCGGCATCGTCGCCGTCTGGCGGGCCCTCTATGCCCTTGTGCTTGTGCAGCCGTCGTTCCGGCATCCCGTGCTCATCTTGGGGGCGGGCGCGGGAGGCCGGGAGATTCTGTCGGTCATGCGCGCCAATGGCGCCACCGAGTATCTGCCTGTCGGATATGTCGATGACGATCCGGCCATGCAAGGCGAGGAGATCGATGGGCTCCGCGTGCTCGGCCGGCGTACCGAGCTCGAGGCCGTGCTCGACCGGACGGGCGCGTCCGAGGTGGTTGTCGCTCTGCCGCCCGCTGAAGGCGCCGAGGGCGGTCTGTTCCAGACACTCATGGATTGTCACGAACGCGGCATCGCCGTCACGCCGATGTACCGGCTTTTTGAAGACCTCACCGGCCAGGTGCCGATCGAGCACGCGGGGCGCAACCTCTACGTGATCCTGCCGATTGACCGCAGCTCTCCTGTCCTCTTCGACACGGTGAAGCGCCTGGGCGATGTGCTGCTTGCCTCCCTCGGATTGCTCCTCACCGGGTTGGTTGCCCCTCTGGCCGGCGCGGCCCTGTGGCTGGAAGATCGTGGTCCTCTCTTCTACCGGCAGCGCCGGGTCGGGCACGGCGGGAAAGAGTTCATCCTGCTCAAGTTCCGCACGATGGTTTCTGACGCGGAGGCCAACGGCGTCCAGTGGGCCGCCCTCGGGGATGCGCGTGTCACCACGGTCGGCCGGATCCTGCGCCGGTTGCATCTCGACGAGCTGCCCCAGGCGATGAATATCCTGCGAGGCGAGATGAGCGTCGTGGGACCGCGGCCCGAGCGTCCGGAGTTCATGACGACGCTTGCCGCGGTGATCCCCTACTATCGCATGCGGCTGAGCGTCCGGCCCGGTGTCACCGGTTGGGCCCAGGTAAACCATGGGTATGCCGACTCCGTGAAGGATGCGCTGGTCAAGCTGCGCTACGACCTGTATTATGTCAAACACCGCTCGGTCTTGCTCGACCTGCAGATCATCGCTCGGACTCTCGGTCACGTGCTCAGGCGGGGCGGTCGATAAGGCGGGGTATAAAAAGGGGATGGCCCCGCGGCGCTGAGGACGGCGTCGCCTCACATCAGCACATAAGACTGTTGCGAGGGTGGCAATCCCCCGGGGGAATCTGATATCGTCGAGTGTGCGCCATGAAAGCCATCATTCCCGTCGCAGGGTTCGGCCGCCGACTGCGGCCCCACACGCACACGCAGCCGAAGGCGCTGATGCACGTCGCCGGGCGCCCGATTCTTGGGCATATCCTGGACGAACTCGTGGCGGTTGGCGTGAGTGAGGCGGTGCTCGTCGTCGGCCACCTGGGCGAGAAGATCGAAGAGTACGTGAAAGGCCGGTATCGCATCCCGGTGCACTTTGTCGAGCAGACGGAGGCGCTGGGCAACGGGCATGCGATTTACGTGGCGCGCGAGCATCTCAACGGCGACGGCGCGCTGATCATCATGGGCGACACGATCATCAAGGCTGATCTTGCGCGGGTGCTGGCCCTCGAGGAGTCGGCGATCGGGATTCATGAAGTGGACGATCCCCGCCGGTTCGGAGTCGTCGAGGTCTCCAATGGGCGCGTAAGCCGTCTGGTGGAGAAACCCGACATCCCGCCGAGCAACCTTGCCATCGTCGGCGTCTATCTGATCCGCAACCCTGCGTTGCTGGGCCGGTGTCTCGATCGGATGGTGGCGGAGCGCCGGCAGGCGCGCGGCGAATACTGGCTCGCCGACGCGCTGCAGATGATGGTGGAGGCCGGGGAGCCCATGCACACGTTTCGGATCTCAGGCTGGTACGATTGCGGCACGCCCGAGGCCCTGCTGGAGGCGAACCGCGATCTGCTGGCCTCGGAGCGGCTGCCGGGGCCGGTCCTGCCGGGCTCGGTCGTGCTGGCGCCGTCCTTCGTCGATCCCTCGGCCCAGATCGAGGGCTCCGTGATCGGTCCGTTCGCCTCAATCGCCGAGGGCGCGCGGGTCGTCAACTCGGTGATCCGCGACAGCATCGTGAACGCCGATGCCGTGGTGGAAGGTGCGCTGCTGGAACACTCGATCATCGGGGAACACGCCTCAGTGACTGGCCGGGCGGCCCGGATCAACCTCGGCGACTCCTCTGAAATCGAAGTCGGATGACGATCAGCGAGGGAGCAGGATGCCACGGTATCTGGTGACCGGCGGCGCCGGGTTCATCGGCGCCCATCTGGTGAAGGCGTTGGCGGCCCGCGGCCAGCCGGTGCGCGTGCTGGACGATTTCTCGAGCGGATCGGCAAGGAATCTCGGGTATGCCCTTGGCCGCGAGGTCGCCGAGCCCGTAAGCGGTGACGGAACGATGGTCCACCTCGACGGTGTCGAGGTGATACGCGGCGACATCCGCGACGCCTCCACCTGTGCGCGAGCCTGCGAGGGGGTGGAGATCGTCCTGCATCAGGCGGCGATGCGATCCGTCCCCCGATCAGTCGACGATCCCCGCGGCGCAAACGAGACCAACGTCACCGGTACCCTCAACCTGCTCATCGCCGCGGCTCACGCAGGGGCGCAGCGGTTCGTGTACGCGTCCTCCTCCTCGGTCTACGGGGATGATCCGGCGCTGCCCAAGCGGGAGGACCAGCAGGCCGCGCCTATCTCACCCTATGCGGCCTCGAAGCTGGCGGGGGAGCACTACTGCCGCGTCTTCTCCAAGACCTACGGGTTGCCCACGGCCTCGTTGCGGTACTTCAACGTCTTCGGTCCGCTGCAGGATCCGCAGTCACAGTACGCGGCGGTCATCCCGAAATTCATCACGTGGACGATCGAGGGTCGCCCGCTCGAGGTGCACGGCGATGGGTTGCAGTCGCGGGACTTCACCTACATCGACAACGTCGTCGCCGCGAATCTGCTGGCGGCCCGGGCGTCAGATCTCCGGGGCGAGCCATTCAACATCGCGTGCGGCGAGCGCCTGACGCTCCTCGAGGTCGCCGACGTGATCGAGGGTCTGGTCGGGCGGAAGGCCGAGCGGGAGCACGTTGCGCCGCGCCGCGGCGACGTCCGCCACACGTTGGCGGACATTTCCAAGGCTCGCAGCCACATCGGGTACGCGCCGGAGGTCGATTTTCGCGAGGGCATGGCCCGGACGGTCGCCTACTTCGTGGATCAGGCGCGCCGCGCCCGGCCGATGGGAG
>JBQTJG010000221.1:0-15875 GCA_052387355.1 Armatimonadota bacterium
CCAGGTCTGGGACCCGCGCCGGCTCAGCGCTTTGCTTGCTCAGGGCTCGGCTCTCAGAAAGTGCAGGGCCGAAGCGATGAGCGCTCGCGTCCCCCTGACGATCTCGGAAAGCCGCGCGTACTCCGGCGTGGCGTGCGCCCGCTCACCGTCCATCCCGCAGTATACCGCCGGGATGCGGCCTTCGTTGATGAACTGAGACACGTCTCCTGAAAGGCGCAGACCGGCCAACGGCATTGGCCGCCCTACGGCGGCTTCGTATCCCCAGCGCACCGCGCGGACCACCGGGTCGTCTTCGCGCAGGCGGAACGGCTGCCCGCTTTTCATCACGCGCAGACGGACCTTGAGGCCTGTCTCTTCGGCCACCTGCGCGGCGACGTCCTCGAACTCCGCACGCGCCTGATCGAACGCGCGCCCTGCCGGATACCGGCGGACCCCTTCCAGCCGGCATGACGCCGGGATCATGTTGTAAAGTTCGCCCGCCTGGAAGGCTCCCACGAAGAAATACTCCCCGCCCACGTCGGGGTCGGTGAGTGTCCAGTTCTTCGCGCGTTCCGTCAGCAGGGACACGAACCGGTGCCCGGCCATGATCGGGTTGGGTATGCCGGGTCCGGCTTTCACCTCGTGAATAGGATCACCGTCCCTATGAATCATGATCTCCCAGATGAAGAGTCCCTTGCCCGCGATGGCCAGCTCGTGTTCCGGACCTTCGGGCACAATGCACGCGTCACCTTTGATTCCCTGATCGAACAACGTGAGCAGCGGCTCGTGCAGCCGGCGGCCTGGGGCAGGCTTCTCGTGCTGGCCGTGCGCGGTCACCAGCAGGCTTCCATGCAGGCGGACCCCCGATTGAATGAGGATTCGAGAGGCTTCGGCGGTGCCCGCGAGCCCGCACTTCATGTCGGCGGCGCCCCGCCCATAGAGGATCCCATCTTGATACGAGGGCTCCGGGTGCTCCACCGGCACCGTGTCCGTGTGTCCGTCGAGCTGAAGCACGGGGCCCGGCGCGCCGCTCCAGCGCCCGATCACGCTGGGACTCTCCGGACACGAATCGTCCATGGACACGGTGAGCCTGGCCGCTTTCAGCATCTCTGCGTAGCGCGCAGCGAGTCTGGTCTCTTCGCCGGGCCAGCTCGGAATGCGAACGAGTTCCATCGTATGATCGCGCAGGCGGTCCGCATCGACCCGAGCCATCAGGGCCGCAGCCAGCTCGCGCAGGTCCGAATTGTTCATCGACGGTCCACTAGCGTCCTCCAGCGCTGCGAACAGGGACGTCGCACTGTACGCTTACCCTGGGGCAGGGGTCGCCATGATGGCCGATCGGGCGACGTCCTCGTACCGGATACTGGCCACGTCAAAGCCCTCAAGGTTTCGCTCAGCTTCCTGAAGGTGACGTCGAATGAAGGCAGCGTCTTCCGGGCGTGCGTCAGCGGCGTCGCCCGCGCCAGCACGAAGTTCTTCACAATACCGTGGGTTAGGGCTCCAAGCGTACAAGCTCCCTCTTGGGTCGTTCTGGTATGTGCCGACGTTCATCGTGCCCACCCTGCTTGTGACGCACTTCATGATGTTTTCGATGCTCGTGAAGCGGTCACGCGAAGGAGTCTGACGCGTCCGGACGTAACGGCGAGCTGACCATTCCGTCATGGACGACCATTCGGCCGTCTCGCCACACGTATCGAACCCGTCCCAGGTTGGACACATCCGCCAGCGGATCTCCCTCGACGGCGACCAGGTCCGCCTGCTTGCCTGGTTCGACGGTGCCCAGATCGGCACCGAGGCCCAGACCTTCGGCGGGGACACGCGTCACCATGCTGATGGCCTCCATCGGCGTGATGCCTATGCCAAGGATCGCCACCTCGAGCGCGCGCGCGAACTCCGCGAACGGCGTGAACCGCACCCCTGCGTCGGTGTGAAGCATCATGCGCACGCCTGACGCGCGCATCGCACGTTCCCCGGCGAAGCGTTCCCACAGGGCGGCGTGCTTCTTTGCCCCCTCGTCCGGTAAGTCCCCGGCTGCGGGGAGCAGTTGTCGAACTACTCCGGACCCGGTCACGCCAACATGTCGCCGGCTTCGCACGATTTCCAACGCCACAGCCTCATCGTATTCCATGCGTCCGTCCGGAGCCTGCCACAGACAGTGCTCAAACGTGTCGACACCCGCCGCTACGCAGTACCTGATCGCTTCCGCGTTCAGCACGTGGGCGGCCACGGGCCGGCCGAGATGGTGGGCTTCTTTCACGGTGATCTGTAGGTCATCGGGCCCGTACTGCGGGCGCAGCGGGTGAGACCCCTCTGTCATCATGCCTCCGGTCGCACAGATCTTGATGAAGTCCACGCCGGCCTCGCACATCGCGCGGACCGCCTGACGCAGCTCATCCGAGGTATCCGCCAGGAGCCCGCAGTAGTGTAGATGCCCTGCGGTGGTGGTGATCGGCATGCCCGAGACCAGGATCCGCGGGCCGGTCACAAGCCCGCGTGCGACCGCGTCGCGTACCGCCAGCGTAGCGAGCCCTCTGCCGCCGCAGTCCCGAACTGTGGTCACACCCGCCCGCAGCGCATCCTGCGCGTTGGCCATCGCCCGCAGCGCCAGCATCATGTCGTTCTCAGTCACCAGCGTCTGGATGACATCCGCGTTGTCCGGTCCGGCGTTGAACGTGAGATGGACGTGCGCGTCAATCATCCCCGGCAGCACCGTGAGGTCGGTGCAGTCCACGACCCCATCGCCGTGTGTGTCCTTCCACCCGGGTCCCGTGCGGACGGCGATGATCTTCCCGCGCTCGACGACCACGGCGGCTCCGTGCGCGGGTGGACCGCCGGCGCCGTCAATCAAGGACCCCGCGAGGATCACACTGGGCATGAGCGGATGGCGGGCATGGTGGGCGGGGACGCGGGCGCCGCTAGTTGCCTCCCCGCAGCCTCGGGTCGAGCGCATCGCGCAAGGCGTCGCCCATGAGATTGATTCCGAGCACGGTCAGGCTGATGGCCATGCCGGGAAAGAGGGTGATCCAGGGGGCGTTCTGGAGATACTGGCGGCCCTCCGCCAGAACGTTGCCCCAGGTCGGCTCTTCCGGTGAGGCGCCGACGCCGAGGAAGCTCAACCCGGCTTCCGCCAGGATGGCATACGCGAAGATGATGCTCACCTGGACGAGCACCGGCGCAAAAATGTTGGGGAGAATGTGGCGGGTCAGGATCCGCATCGTCCGGCCTCCCAGCGCCTCGATGGCCTGCACGTATTCCAGGTGTCTGACGGTGAGGACCGCCGCTCGCACCACCCGCGCCACGCGAGGACTGTACACCAGCGTCAGGGCGATGATGACGTTCGCCACGCTGGGACCGGTCGCCGCCACGATGGCGAGTGCGAGCAGGATCGCCGGGAACGCCATCATGCCATCCATGATCCGCATCAGCACGCTGTCCAGGCGTGGAAAGTATCCGGATGCCAGTCCGGTCACGAGCCCGAAGAGCGCCGAGACGACGGCCACGACCCCTCCCACCCACAGCGAGGTCCTGCCGCCGTAGAGAATGCGGCTGAACACGTCCCGACCGAGATGGTCCGTCCCGAACAGGTGGGTCCTTCCGGGCGGGCTCAGGCGCGCCTCGACGGCCAGCTTCCTCGGGGGATAAGGGGCCAGCGCGGGCGCTGAGAGCGCCGCCACCAGCACCAGCAGAAGCACAATGGCGCCGGCCATGCCCAGCTTCCGCCTGCGAAGCTCACGCCAGAGCTGCCTCACGGTCCGGACCTTCCCTCACACCAGAGCTGTCGCATGGTCGGAGCCTTTCACGCGTACCTGATCCGCGGATCCACGAGCAGATATGCCAGGTCGAGCAGGAGATTGATCGCCACGTTGACCACGGCCGCGAGCAGCAGCACGCCCTGGATAATCGGATAGTCGCGACGGGACACCGCGTTGACGACCATCAAGCCGACTCCCGGAATGGCGAACACCGTCTCAGCCACCGTGGCGCCTCCCAGCAGCCCTGCGACGGAGAGGCCAATGACAGTGAGGATGGGCACCATCGCGTTCTTCAGGGCGTGCCGGTAGACGACGCTTCTGGGCTCTGCGCCTTTCGCTCTCGCCGTGCGGACGTAGTCCTGGTTCAAGACCTCGAGCATCGTCGATCGGGTCATCCGGGCGATGAGCGCGGAGTGGATCAGGCCCAATGACACCGCAGGCATCAGCAGGTAGCGCAGGGTTCCGACATGCCCCTCGGCAAGCGAGAGATAGCCTGAACTTGGGAGCCAGTGCAACTCGACGGCGAAGAGCAAGATCAGATTCAGGCCGAGCCAGAACTCGGGCACCGACACGGCAAACAGCGTTAGGAATGTGAACCCCTGGTCCGCCAGCGACCCGCGCCGCACAGCCGAGATCACACCTGCCGGGATGCCAACGGCCAGGGCCACGATTTCAGCCAGCGTCATCAGCAGGAGGGTGGGCTCGATGCGGTCGGCGATGGCCTGCGTGACCGGCTTGTGGATGAAGATGGAGTCCCCCAGGTTTCCGCGCAGGGCCAGCCAGGCCCACCGGAGGAACTGTTCGACCAGAGGACGATCGAGGCCCAACTGCTTGCGCAGGGCCTCGATGTCTTCTTCCCTGGCGTCGAGCCCAAGCATGGCGCCCGCGGGATCGCCAGGCGCCAGCCGGGTCACGACAAAGGCGATGACGCTTACCACCGCCAGGACGAGCGCGAGCGAGACGAGGCGGTGGGCGATGTACTGCGACATCCTGCGCTAGGGCAACGCCTCCCTTGACTACTCGATCCTCGTGCCCCAGAACACCGGGATGAAGTGCTTCTGCACGTCCTTCACGTTCGAGCGCCAGCCGCGCAGCGAGAAGTAGTCGCCCAGCTTGATGCTGGTGACCTGCTCATAGAATACGCGCTGCACGTTCTGGAACGCCTCGTAGCGATCCTTGAAGTTCGCACTCGCGTTCATCGCGTCGAGGTAGCGGTCCATCTCGGGGTTGGCGAACCATCCCCAGTTCCCGGACGCCGAGTGGTAGTTCTGCGAGAAGATCGATGGATCGGGGAGAGACCCCCAGGACGTGATCAGCAGATGCCACTGGTCGCGGCGGCCGCGCCGCTGGACCAGCGTCGGCCAGTCCGGCGTCTGGAGGTCGACGTTGATCCCGGCCTCCTCGAGGTTCGCCCTGATCGGGACGCCCGCGTTGAAGAACTGCTGAAAGGTCGGAGTGGCCATCAGGCTGATGGGCTCGCCGCGGTAGCCGGCCTCGGTGAGCAACTGCCGGGCCCTGGCCGGGTTTTTCTGATTGTAGAGGTCCCTCTTGGCGGGCGAGTGCCACACGGTTTCCCTATACATCATGCTGGGATCGAGGCGGTAGAACGCCTGCGAGCCCGCGGCCGCGAACATAATCTGATTGTGATCGAGCGCGGCCTGAACGGCCTGGCGCATCTTGAGGTTGTTCATCGGCGCCATCGTGTGGTTGAAGAAGAGGCCGATCCAGGAATCGGGCTTCACGACCCAGAGCGTGAGCCCCGTGCTGCGGATCAGACGGGCGTAGTCGTCGTTGATGAGGTTGAGCGCGACATCGACGTCGCCGGCGACCAGTGCCGCGGACCGCACCCCCGCCTCGGGAATGATACGGAACTGGATCTGTTTGACCAGCGCCTCGCGCTTCCCGGCCAAACCGCTTCTCGTCCCGCTGGGGGACGAGTAGCCGTCGAAGCGCTCCACCAGCACATACTGATCGGCACGCCACTCCACGAAGCGGTAGGGACCCGTCCCGATGTACTCTCGCATCTGGTTGGCGGGAATCTGGGCCTGCTCCGCGGGGAGCACAACCATCGTGAACGACTGGTTGGCCAGCGACGCGAGCAGCGCGCCGAACGGCCGGCTCAGTCTGACCCGGAACGCGTGCGTCCCGGTCTTCTCGACGCTGGTGACGACCTGCCACTGTGTCCGGCCGCCGGGCGACACTTTACGCCAGCGGTCGATCGAGGCGAGCACATCGTCGACCGTCATCTCCCGGCCGTTGTGGAACTTGACGCCCTTGCGCAGATTGAACGTGTAGGTCAGGCCATCAGACGAGATGTTGTACGTATCGACCAGCACCGGCTTGATCTCGTTCTTGGCATCGAATGCAAACAACTGCTCCCAGATGTGGGCCGCCGGGATAATCGACAGGAAGCTGCTGTTCGCCTGCCAGTCGAGGCTCGGCGGAGATCCGTTGATAGCGACCCGCAGAGGCCTGTCGGCAGGGCCTGCGGGCGCCGGAGTTGGGGCGCTCGTCGTCACCAGGAGACTTGCGAGAAGCAGGCATACTGCCAGCGCCAATCTTCGCATCTGGATTCCCTCCTGTTTCATGGTCCTTCGTGATCCCAAGAGTGTTCCTATACGTTTGGCGCGGACCCCAGCGCCTCCTGCTGTGACTGTCTCTGGCGTGGGCCCCATCCCGAAGAACTGCAGGTGGCCGGGTGCGGGGAAGGGAAGTAATGACGCCATCGCTGCGCGAATCTCGAAAACGGAGAAGGTGACGCGCAATGGCTGGTTTGGATCCCGAACAGAGGCTGCTGGACGATGTGCTGTTTGGCCGGGTCTCAAGGCGCCAGCTTCTGCAACGCGCCGCGGCGCTCGGGTTGAGCCTGTCGGCGATCGAGAGGCTGCTTTCGGCGAGCGCGCCGTTCGTCGCCGCAGCGCCGGCTCCAGCCGCAACGCCCGCCGGTCGGCCCAGACCCGGCGGTACTACCGTCTGGGCCGCCGAGAGCGATCCGATCTCCCTCAACCCCATCACGAACTCGGCCTTCCAGTCGACCCAGGGATTCGAGCACAGTTATGAGAGCCTGACCGGATACGATTCGAGGATGCGCATCATCCCGGCGCTGGCCGAGCGCTGGGAGACGCCGGACGACAACACCTACATCTTCCACCTGCGCCGCGGCGTCAAGTTCCATGACGGCGCCGACTTCACGGCTGATGACGTGAAGTACACCTTCGACATCGTCCTCGATCCTGCGGGGCCGGCGATCTGGCGGACCAACTTCGATCAGGTCGACCGGGTGGAAGTCATCGACCGGAACACGGTCCGGTTCTCGACCCGAACCCCCTTCCCACCGCTGCTGGGCGCTTTCGCCATCCTGCGCAGTTCGGCGATTCTCAAACGAGGTGCCTATAGCGGCAACACGACCACGCAGATCATCGGGACCGGACCATATCGCCTGGTCGAGTTCGTCCCCAAGAGCCATATGGAACTGGCGAAGAATCCGAACTACTGGGGCGCGCCGCTGCCGCACATTGACCGCGTGACGTTCAAGGTCCTCGAAGAGGAAGACGCGCGCGTCGCCGGGTTACGCTCGCGGACCCTGGATTACGCCTTCCTCACGCCGATCGGCGAGCAGCGCCTTCGGAACCAGAGCGCCCTCGTTGTCACGAAGACCCCGCGGATTTTCCTATATTGCTTCATCTTCAACATGACGCGGAAGCCTTGGACCGACGTACGGGTGCGGCAGGCGATCAGCATCGCGATCAACCGGCAGGAGATCATCGACAAGGCGCTCTCGGGCTCGGGCACGTTCTCCGGGCCGATCGCGACCGGGTTCGGTAACTGGTTCATTTCGGTCGAGGAGCTCAAGCGCCGGTGGTACCGCCAGGATCTGGACAAGGCAAAGCGCCTGCTCAAGGAGGGCGGCATCCCCGAGGGCCAGGAGATGGACCTGCTCGTGACGTCGTTCGGCGGATCGGGCTTCTACCCCGCGGCCGCGGTCGTCTTCAAGGATCAGCTCGCCAAGGTCGGGATCAATGTGAAAATCCGACAGGTCGAGGTCGGCGTCTTCACCCGCGAGGCCGGCCCCGCGGGGAACTTCAACTACGATGCCCAAATCAACGCATTTACTCCCCGCCACGATCCGGACGGGTTCCTGTGGGCGCGCTTCTACTCGAAGAACCCGTTTGCGAACGGGTACAACAACCCCAGGATGGATGACCTGCTGCTGCAGGCCCGCACGATCATCGATCCTGTCCGGCGCAAGTTCCTCTACGATGAGGCCCAGCGGCGGCTGCTCGAAGAGTCTCCGATGCTGTGGGTCGGCGTCGACAACATCATCGAGGGTCTGCAGACCTACGTGAAGGGCTACACGCAGAGCCCGTTCACGCGCAGGGATTGGGGTCTGAAGAACGCCTGGCTGGAGAAATAGCCGGATTACGCCGGGCAGGCTGAATGGGGAAGTACGTCCTCCGCCGGCTGATCCTGGTGGTCCCCACCCTGCTAGGTATTTCCGCGCTGGTCCTGATCCTGATGCGCCTGCTGCCGGGCGACGCCGTCGACGTGCTGATTGGCACGGAGGCGACGCTGGGTCCCGAGCAGCGCAAGACGCTGTACCGCCTGTTTGGCCTCGACGCGCCGATCCATCTCCACTACCTCAGGTGGTTGGGGGAAGTCCTCCGCGGCAACCTCGGCGTCTCCCTGCGAACCGGCGAGCAGATGACGCGCGTCATTTTCCAGCGTCTCCCCATTACCGCCGAGCTGGCGCTGCTGTCGGTGATGCTTTCCTGGGTACTCGCCATCCCGCTGGGGGTGCTCTCCGCGGTCCGGCGCAACGGCGCCCTGGACTTCGTCTCGCACATTGTCGGGCTGGTGGGTCTGTCGGTGCCGAACTTCTGGCTCGCCACCATGCTGCTGCTGGTGACGTCGCTGTACCTGGGGTGGCAGCCGGAGCTGATCTGGGTGAGCCCGTTCAAGAATCTCCTGGCCAATCTTGAGCAAATGCTGCTCCCTGTAATTTCTCTGAGCGCCGTGCTGATGGCCGTGGTCATGCGAATGATGCGGTCGTCGATGCTCGAGGTCCTTGGGCAGGATTACGTGCGGACGGCACGCTCGAAGGGTCTCCGTGAGACCGTTGTGCTGACCCGTCACGCGTTCAAGAATGCCGCCATCCCCGTCATCACCGTCCAGGGCATCCAGGTGGGCTATCTGCTCGGCGGCGCCGTGGTGATCGAGCAGATATTCGGCATGCCGGGGATTGGCTGGCTGATTCTGAACGGCATCTACCAGCGGGACTATCCCGTGGTGCAGGCCGGGGTGCTGTTCGTCGCGGTCGCCTTCGTGCTCGTCAACCTGGCCGTCGACCTGGTGTACGCGTATCTGGACCCGCGGATCCGATATGATTGATCAGGCGTAGCCTGATGGCGAGTGGCGCGGCGCGGACGCTGGACGGCGCGTGGGTCGGCCGGAGGCCACGGGGCGGGGTCGCTGAGATCGCCCGCGATCTCGCCAGGCACCCTGTCGGCCTGGCTGGCCTCGTGCTGGTCGTCCTCTTCGTCGTTCTGGCCATCGCGGCGCCGCTCATCTCGCCGTTCGACCCCCTGGCACAGCCCTCCAAACGCCTCCTGCCGCCCGGAGGCCAGCACCTGCTCGGCACCGATGAGTTCGGTCGGGACGTGCTGAGCCGGATCATTTACGGATCCCGGGTGTCGTTCCAGGTCGGCGTGATCTCGGTCGGCCTCGCGCTTCTGGTCGGTGGGACGCTCGGGCTGGTGTCGGCCTACTATCTGGGATTTGTCGACAGCCTGGTCGGTCGTCTGGTCGACATCATGTTCGCGTTTCCCAGCGTCATCCTCATCGTGGCCATCTCCGGGGTGCTCGGGCCGAGCATGACGACCGCGATGATCGCGATCGGCATCGTCTACTCGCCGATCTTCGCCCGCATCATCCGCGGCCCGACGCTTGTGGTGATGCAGCAGCAGTACATTGAGGGCGCCCGGGCGTTTGGAGCGGGTTGGCTGCGGATCGTCGGACGCTATGTCCTGCCTAACATCGCGGCGCCGGTCATCGTGCAGACGACACTGTCGTTCTCCACCGCCATTCTCAGCGAGGCGACCCTGTCGTTCCTGGGACTGGGGACGCAGCCGCCCGATCCGTCCTGGGGGACGATGCTCGGGTCGGGCCGGCGGTTCATGGAGCTCGCCCCGTGGGTGGCCGTGTACCCCGGCCTGGCGATCGCGCTTGCGGTACTCGGGCTGAACCTGCTCGGCGACGCGCTGCGGGACGCGCTCGATCCGCGACTGCGGCGCGGCATCACATAGGTGGGGCTGAGATCAGGCAGGGAGGTCGATAATGCTCGTCGGGTATGTGAGCGACGAACGCTACGTGGCGATCGCCGACGTGGTAGTGGAGTTTGACCAGGCCGGACGCAGCGTCGCCGTCGTGCGCTCAACGCCTCGTGGCGCCGTGTATGTCGAGATCCCCGCGGGGGAGTATCGTGTGACGCTGGTCAAGGACGGATTCGGGTCGAAGAGCGTCACTATCGACGTCGCGCCCGGCGTTCCTCACCAGTTCCGGCTGCTCTCCGATGGCCTGCTGGGATATGCCTGGCCTAAGTGGGTGAGGTCCGGAGAGCGGTCTGAGTTCCGAGTGCACTCCGTCGAACCCTACCGGTTGAGCTTGTGGCGGTACGGATGGAAGAAGGAATTCGTACGCCTGCTTGGCTGGTTCGATGAGCACGGGCCGCGAGCCGTCATGCAGATCACGCCGGACGGCGACTACACGCAGACCGGCGTGCAGTGGAACAGTATCGGGTCCGGCAGCCCGCACCACACGCAGTTCGTGACGGGTCCCGAGCGCTCGGGCCTCCACTACTTCCACGCGAAGGGCGAGTCCGGAGCGTTCTTCTCATTCCCCTGGATCGTGGCCCCCGCGACGCCGCACGCGCCCATCGCCGTGCTCGCGTCCAGCAACACCTGGAACGCGTACAATAACTTTGGCGGCCGCAGCAACTACATCAACTCCAATCAGCTTCCGCCCGAGCCGATCGTGAACGCGCGGCAGGATCTCCTGCGCTATCAGCAGAGCGGAGCCTTCAACGTGTGGGGATTTGCCGACGACGAGTACGCCTCTCTTTCGTTTGAACGGCCGGAGCTCGCCAACAGCATTCCTGAGGATGAAGAGGTCACCGACCCGGTCGAAGGCCGCATGCAGGGCGGCAAGATGCCCGGCGAGTGGCGGCTGCTCGGGTGGTTGGAGCGCGAAGGGTACGCCTACGACTTGTATTCAGAACACCAGCTCCACACCGGCGTCCTCGATCTCGACGCGTACAAGGTGCTCATCCTCAGCATCCACCCCGAGTACTGGTCGCGTCAGATGTACGGGCGGGTCAAAGACTGGGTGCACCACCGCGGCGGCCGGTTGCTGTACCTTGGGGGAAACGGCATCAACTGCGAGATCGAGTTCACAGACGACGCGACGATGCGCTGCAAGAGTCAGTTGTTGAGCACAGGCGGTGAGTTGGGCATGGTCGATCCCAACAACCCCAATGTGTACTACGAAAGCCGGTTCCACCGGACGGTCGAGTGCGAGGCGAATCTGCTCGGGGTCGTCTGCACCGACACTGGGATCATGACCGCGGCGCCCTATCGGGTGATGGAGGCCTCGCATTGGGTCTTTGAGGGCACCGGACTCCGCGGCGGAGACATCTTTGGAACCGTGAGCCTGCACGAGCGAGTCCATGGCGGCGCGTCTGGGCATGAGACCGACAAGATGAGCGCGGGCTTCTCGCCGCCTGGGACGGTGCTGCTCGCGAAGGGTACGAACCCTGACGACGGCGGTTCGGAGATGGTGTACTACGAAGTCGAGCGGTCCGGCGGCGCGGTGTTCTCGGTGGGGTCGATCACATACGTGTCGTGCGTGCTGGTCGACGCGCACATCTCGCGGATCACGAAGAACGTCATCGAACGGTTTCTGCGATAAGGCTTCCCCATGTTCTGCGATAGGCTTCCCCGTGCCGGCCGGGCTGCCTTGTCGCATTGGACACAATGAAAATTGAACTCTTCCTATTCGATTTTCATGGTATAATGATGACATGGTGGAACGCCCCCGATGGCTGACCGCAATCCGGACAGCCCTGAAGCGCAGCCGGGTGACCGCTTTGGTCGGTCCGCGACAATCGGGCAAGACCACGCTGGCCAGGCAGATCGTCTCGCCCGAATCCCCCGCCTACTTCGATCTCGAGGACCCGAGAGGCCTGGCGCGCTTGGCCGAGCCGATGACCGCCCTGGCACCGCTGCGTGGGACGGTCGTCATCGATGAAGTCCAGCGGAGGCCGGATCTCTTCCCCGTACTGCGCGTACTGGTCGACCGCCGACCCCTCCGAGCCCGCTTCCTCATTCTGGGAAGCGCCACGCCAGATCTGTTGCGCCAATCATCTGAAACTCTGGCCGGCAGACTGGAGATCCTCACTCTGACCGGCTTCAGCCTGAACGAACTCGGTCCCCGCGCTCTCCAGCGGCACTGGAGGCGCGGAGGGTTTCCACCCGCCTACCTCGCTCGCACGGAAGCCGACAGCTTCACATGGCGGCAGCAGTTCATCCAGACCGTCCTAGAACGCGACCTGCCGCAGTTCGGCATCAGCATCCCCGCTGCGGCTCTCCTGCGCTTCTGGACCATGCTTGGCCATTACCACGGCGGCGTGTGGAACGCCGCCGAGCCCTCACGCTCCTTGGGCGTGAGCCAACCCACTGTGCGCCGGTATCTCGACCTCCTCACTGGGCTGTACATGGTCCGCCAGCTCCAGCCCTGGCATGAAAACTTGAACAAGCGGCAGGTGAAGGCCCCCAAAGTCTACATCCGAGACGGTGGCCTCCTGCACGCACTCCTGGGGATTCGCACCGAACAGGAGATCCTGTCACATCCCAAGGTTGGAGCCTCGTGGGAGGGCTACGTCATCGAGGAGGTCCTGAAACTGGTCCGGTCCGATGCCGCGTACTTTTGGGCCACGCATAACGGGGCTGAATTGGATCTACTTTTCTTCAAGGGCGAGCGACGTTACGGCATCGAAATCAAGTTCCAGGACGCCCCTCGCCTGACACCCTCCATGCGCATCGCCCTAGAGGACCTGCGCCTTGACCGGTTGACGGTCTTCTATCCGGGCGATCTGCGTTATGAACTGTCGGATCTAGTAACGGTCGTCCCCGTGGCGGAGCTCGCGACAGGGAACCCGGAGGTGGTGATCTCGGGTCCAACCCGTAGGATGCGGCGAGGGCAGACGCAAGGAAAATAATCTCCTGGGCTGATTGTGCCAGAGGGTGAGGTGTTGGAACATTGACTTAGCGAACGTATGTTCGTATAATTGAGACACCTAAGGACTTTGGTACTGAGAGGCTGACGTGGCGATCTCCTCCCTTAGTAATTCCCGCCTCCTCGACCCCAGGCCCCAGCCCTCTCTTTGGAACCTGGCTGTGACTATCGGGCGCCTTGTCGAGGTCGCCGGCACCGAGGACTCCGCCGCCCTCACCCTGACCGCCCGGCTCATCCTCGACGCCCAGCAAGAGGGCGAGCAGACAGCCTGGATCATTCCCACCGAGAGCCTCTTCTTCGCCCCCGACGTCCTCGAGAGCGGCATCGACCTGGACTCACTCGTCGTCGTGCGCGTGCCCGGCGCCGCTGCCGGCGCGCGGGCCGCCGACAAGCTGCTCCGATCGGGATCGTTCGGCATCATCGTCGTCGACATTGGCCCTGACCCGCGCATCCCGACCCCGCTGCTCGCGCGCCTGGCCTCACTCGCGCAGCGCACCCACACGGCTCTGGTCTTCCTGACGCAGCAGGGCGGCGCACCCTCGCCCACCGGCACATCCTCCCTCGGATCCCTGATCTCCCTGCGCGTGCGGGCCCGGCGACAGCGCGTCACCGCCGACCGGTTCCGCTGCTGGCTCGAGGTCCTCAAAGACAAGCGGCGGGGACCGACCTGGGGACACGAAGAGGTGTGCCGTGGAGCGCCTGGCATGCGTTAGCGTCCCGGCCCTGCCGCTGCAGATTGTGCTGCAAGGCCATCCGGACTGGCGGCCGCATCCGGTCGTGGTCGTCGCCGAAGACCGGCCGCAGAGTCCCATCTTGTGGGTTAACGGCCGCGCCAGGAAATCGGGCGTCGCGCCGGGACTCAGTTACGCGTCGGCGCTCTCGCTCGTGCCGGATCTGCGCGCGGCTCCGCTCGCGCCGTCGCAGGTCGCGCGCACGGTGGACGATATCGCCGCGCGGCTGCGTGCGTTCTCGCCTGAAGTCGAATCGTCGTCCGATGAGCCAGGCGTATTCTGGGCGAACGTCGCGGGGCTGCACCGTCTGTACGAGTCCCTCGACGTGTGGGCCGGCGCCGTGCGCGCCGATCTCGCCGGCGTGGGATTCACCGCGCTCGTGGTCGTGGGGTTCACGCGTTTTGGCACGTACGCGGCGGCCAGGGTCGCGCGCAGCGTGCGGGTGTTCGCCGACTCAGATGACGAACGCGACGAAGCGGGGCGCGTGCCGCTTGCTCGCCTCGCAACGATCCCACCCGAAACCCTCGACGCGCTGCACCAGTTGGGCGTGCGGTCGGTGAGCGCGCTGCTGCGCCTGCCTGCCGAGGGACTGCTTGAGCGGTTCGGGTCCGAGCTGCACCGCCTGTATCGGATCGCGGCCGGCGATCTCTGGGCGCCGCTGCAGCCGCAGGTTCCGGCCGATCCGATTCAACGGTCCGTGCTCCTCGATGATCCACAGATCGACAGCAGCGGGCTGCTGTTCCTCATCAAACGGCTGCTGCATCCCATGCTGACGGCGCTCGCCTCACGAGGGCAAGCGCTCGCCGCCCTCGAGGTGTGGCTGCGGCCGGAGAGGCAGGAGTGGCACGGCGAACGGATTCGTCCCGCGGCGCCGACGCTGGACGCGGTGCAGATCCTCGATCTCGTGCGCCTGCGGCTCGAGTCGGTAGGGCTTGGAGCCGGCGTGATCGAGATCGAGCTGGAAGCCGGAGGCGAGCAGGCCACGCCCGAGCAGATTCTCTTGTTCACTGAGCACCAGCAGCGCGATCTCGAGCCCGGCAATCGCGCGCTGGCCAGGCTGCGCGCGGAGTTTGGCGATGATGCGGTGGTGCGCCTTGTACTGCGCAAGGGTCACCTGCCCGAAGCCTGCGTCGGATGGGAGCGGATGGAGCGGCTGCAGATCCCGCGGCCGCGCCAGGTCGATGTACGTACGCTCGTCCGCCGTGTGTACGCACGACCGCACGCGCTGGCCGCGGTGCCGCGCTCGACGCACGACGACGGCTGGCTCATCTCGGGCGTGGTGCGCGGGGCGGTCGCCGATCAGACCGGTCCGTACATCCTCTCCGGCGGCTGGTGGGTGCGGGAGGTGCGCCGTGACTACTACTTCGTCGAGACGCGGCAGGGGGAGTTGCTGTGGGTGTACTATGACCGGCGGCGGCGCGGGTGGTTTTTGCATGGGCGGGTAGAGTGAGCAGGCGTCATGTTGTCCATGGTGTCCCCCCCCGTCCATCTCCCTGGCTGCAACCGATAGTCAGAGCAGGAGCGCGATCCTGGCCCGGGCGCCGGCTGCACTGCTACAATGAGAGGCACTTACAGAAGAGAGGCTGCGCGATGGCAACCGATGCCCGGCTTACAGCTCAGGATCTCCTCTGGCTCGGCGGAGACGACGCCCGCCGAGAGCTGGTCAATGGTCGTGTCATCGAGATGCCGCCCCACGGAGGAGCACACGGAAAGACTGCCGGGAAAATCTACCGGTTCCTTGATGAGCATGTGGAAGGAATCGGCGGCGGCGAGGTTGTTGTCGGCGACATCGGGTTCGTCCTCAGCGTGCCCGGCGATCCCGAGCGAGTGCGCGCTCCTGACGTTGCCTTTATTTCGCGGGGACGGCTACCCGACGGCCGCCTCCCCGAGGAATTCATCATGGGCGCACCAGACCTCGCCGTTGAAGTGCTCTCTCCATCAGACGTCACCTTTGACGTCCAACAGAAGGTCCGCGACTACCTTGACGCCGGTGCGCGTCTAGTCTGGCTTGTCGCTCCGAACGCCCGGACGGTGACGGTCTACCGTGCTGACGGCTCGGTGCGCCTCCTCCGCGAACAAGACGCCCTGGACGGCGAAGACGTCCTGCCGGGGCTCTCCATCTTGC
>JBQTJG010000222.1:0-4789 GCA_052387355.1 Armatimonadota bacterium
TCGAGAACCGTAGATCTGCGCCATGCGCGGAGGTCACGTGCACGGACCCGCCGGCGGCCAACCTGGCGGCTGCGGCGCGCGTGCGCTCGACGATCGCGGCGTCCGGAATGAGCCGCATCAGGACATCCACGGGCTCTGAGATTGCCAGTACCCGGCGACCCGCCCGCAGCGCCGACGCGGCGAGCGGCGTCGCGCCCAGGCCCGCACCTGTGCGCAGATCGACGATCAGATCGGAGCCTTCCCATGCCTGCCGCACCGCGGCGTCGTCCGGCATCACGGCCGAGGTCGTCCAGCGCTGGTAAGGTTGGGCGCTCAGGCTGAGCGCTGCCCCGAGCAACGCCGCGGGATAGTGCGGATGGCTCTGATAGTCGGCATGGATGGCGATGACATCGCCAGACCGCACACGGCAGAGATCGAGCTCGGCCCGCATCAGCGGCACCAATTCCGCTGCGGCTCCATAGGAAAGCGGAAAGCGCCGCATCACACGTACACCAGGCGCCCTTCGCTGATGACAGGCGTGCCGTCGAGTGCGATCGTGTGGCCCCGGCAGTTGACGTTGAGGTGCGCGGCCGTGCGGACGGTGCCGCGCAAGTTCACCGACGTGTTGCTGCCGAAGACCAATAGCAGATTCCCCGCGGCATTCTCGATGTCCATGATGCCCCCGGGCTCGCTGAAGGGATCGATGATGCGGTCCCATCGCGCCCGTGGGTCACAGCCCCAGCCGACGATGGAGAGGATGTCCGCGCTGGGATCATCATACGATGCCAGGACCTCGGTGATCAGGCGCGCGTCCCGGCCGCCGGTGATCCGCTGCAGATGTCCATGCTCGATCGTGCAGGTGACCGGCTCCCCGATCATCCGCCCCCACGTGAGCAGCGCGTCGCCGGGCGCCAGGACCAGAGTGCCTTCGATACTGTCGATGTGGGGCACAACGATGCAGATCGCCGACGGCCAGTGGTCCCAAAGACCGGGTGTATCCACGAACCCGCAGTGGGCGACGCCGGGACGTTCGCCCAGCCTCATGCGCAGATCAGTTCCCGCGGCCGAGGTAGCATGAAACGACCGGTTTGCGCCCAGCAGGGCCGCACCGTGTCTGGCCCGCGCCGTGACTTCGGGATCAGGGAAGAGCCGGGCCAGGATGTCGGGCGGCTCGGCGACGCGGAGGATCCGGGTGCCGCTTTCGACCGCGGCGTTGAACGCCGACGAATACGCGTGCGCCGTCGTGGTGACCATGTCGACGACCAGATCGGCGTCGTGCCAAAGCCGGGCGACCGGCCCACTGTCGGGTTCGGGCATCGTAGCCGGCATGACTACCTCGATCGGAACGGCGCCCGCCTCCAGGACCGCGGCCAGACACGCCGCGGGATAGTCGGGGCTGGTGTGCGTATCGCTGTGGATGAGGACGCGTTCCCCCTCGCGGAGGCGGCACAGTTCGAGCTCGGCCCGAAACAGGGGCAACAGCTCACCGACGCCGCTGGTGTGCGCGCCCGCATGCATGCTCATCGCGATCACTCCACGAGCAACAGGATGGCGCGTCCGCGCTTCGGCGAAGGGTGGGCCGTCGCGCGCCATCCGTTTCTGAGTCCTACGGCCTCGCCGGGCCCGGCGAAGACCGTGCAGACCGGCGCCCCTTCGGCGTCGGTCACCTGGAGGACTGCCCGGCCGCCAAGACAGGTCACGTGCCGCTCCCCGGTTGCCGGCGGGAGAGCGACCGCCTCGTGTCCGTTGAAGACGAAGAGCGCGATCCTCCCCTGATCCGCGCGCCCAACATCGAGAGCCTGATCTGCGGGCGCCAGGGCATCGGCGCCCAGTCCCAGAAGGTTGATCATCTGAGGCGGCGCGACGGCCTGGTGCATGCGCAGGTAGCCGGAGTCCACGTCCAGATCGGCAAAGTCCGGATGGAGCGGTGCCCGCTCCGGCGGTGGCGATGGCAGATCGGACGCGCGGCAGACGACGGCGCCGCGCTCGCGCAGGCCCCCGAGGATGTCGGGCAGCGCCTTCAGGGTGTTGGGACTCTGCAGATGATAGGTCAGCACCGCGCCCTCGGTGCCCCGCGCCAGGCTGCGCTCGATGATCGCCTCGGGCGTCGAGGGGCCCGGATAGTGCGCGCCATCGAGTGCGTCGCGCGAGAGGCACCGGAAGCCGTGCTGCGCGGCGATCCGCCTGATGCGATCGTCCAGTTGCTGGAACGGCGGGCGGAACCAGGGCCGCGTCGAGCGGCCGGCGATCCGAACCGCGAGCGCCTCTGTCTGCTCAAGCTCATCGGCGATCTGCCCGTCCGGCAGCGTCGTGAGATCGGGATGACTGTACGCGTGATTTCCTAGTTCGTGGCCGTCGGCGGCTATCATTTGTACGAGCGTTGGGTGGCTCTCGGCCCACCGGCCGTCCAGGAAGATCGTCGCCCGCGTACCGGCCGCCCGCAGCGCCGCCAGCATGTCGGCGCACACCCGGGCGTCGCCACCTGATTCAAACGCCAGCGCGACGTTCAGCGCCATGGCCCCCTCACCCTACGCCAGTGCGGTATGCACGAGCCGCCCCTGGTCGACGACCAGCTCATCGCCCACCCAGAATGAGCAGTCCCGGCAGTCGATGTCGATGTGCGCCCGGCTGTCGTTCTTCCCCTGAAGCGTGTACGCCAGGTTGTTGCCGAACGCGATCTGGACATCGCCGCCGAACGACTCGGCGTCCATGAGCCCGCCGCGCTCCGCCCAGTGCGCCGTCATCCGCAGCCAGTTCGCCTTGTCGTGGCAGCCCCAGCCGATGTGCGACACCACATAGGCGTTCGGATCCTTCCACTGCGCCATCCACTCGCGCAGCAGGAACGCGTCCACGCCGTCCCCCTTGAGCTCGGTGATCCGGCCGCCCGTGATGACGCACGTGATCGGCCGGTCGACGTAGCGGCCCAGGTTCAGCAGGATGTCGCCGGTCTTGATGACCAAGGTGCCCTCGGAGCGGTCCTCCAGCGGCGCGACGGCCACCTGGCCCGCGGGCCACATGTCCCAGTGGCCCGGCTCATCGGCGATGCCGTCCTGGTGACCCACCGGCCGCCCGGCGTAGTGGAAGGTGATGTCGGTCCCCGCGTCGGAGGCCATGCGGCAGCGATTGCCGCGCTTCAGGATCTCGGTGCTGGCCTTCACGCGGCGGACCAGCTCGGGGGTGGGGAACATCCGCTGCATATCGTCGATGGGCAGCGAGACGCGCAGCACGCGCGTACCCGACTTCAGCGCCTCGTAGGTCACGGGCGTGTAGAGCTGGCCCGGCAGCGTCGTCATGTCGATGACCAGGTCGGCGTTCTTCCAGGCGTCCATAATGACCTTGGGCCGGGCCGACGGTTTATCATGGGGCGCCCAGGCCTGCACCGCGGGGCTCGTGGTCGGCACGGTCATGATGGCCGGGATGGCGCCGAGGTCCTGGGCGGCGCCGAGGAACGCCGCCGGGTAGTGCGGTAGAGTGTGGGTGTCCGCGTAGAGCAGCACGGTTTCATCGGCGGCAACCTTGCAGAGTTTCAGCATCTCCCGGAACAGCGGGACGATCTCTGTGGCGGCGCCGTGGCTCAACGGCAGACGGTTCATGGCGTTCCTCCTTCGTCTGGTGCGGATTCCTGCGTATTGAAGCGTTCCCAGGTGACAAGATCGCGCAGCCTGATCCGCCGCGAGGGCTGCACGCGCTGGTTGACGACGTTCGGAGCAGGGTGGCCGAGACACACGATCATCTCGGGGCTCATCGACGCCGGCAGCCCCACCAGCACACGCAGGCCGGCGCGGCTGAACGAGGTCACCGGCCCGGCGCCCAGTCCCAAGGCGTGCGCGGCCAGCAGCATGGTCTGCGCCGCGGTGCCCACATCGATCATCAGGCTGCGGTGGTGGACCTGGCCGCCGGCGCGCGCGACTTGCTCATGATCGATCGCGATGACGATCATGCCGGTGGGCGTCCCGGAGATCCCCGGGCTGATGGTCTTGATCAGCCGGATGGTCACCGGATCGCGCACGGCCACGATGTGGTGCACCCGCCGGTTGCCAGCGGTCGGCGCCCACCGGGCGGCCTCCACCACCCGGCGCAGCTCACGTTGCGCAAGCGGCTCGGCGGCCCAGAACCGCACCACGCGCCGGGTGCGGATCGCGGCTAGCACCGGCTCGGCGTACTCCGTCATCCCTGCACCCCGCGGCCTGCCCGCCGGGCCAGCTCGCGCGCGACGCGCGCGCCCAGGTCGTCGAGGAACGCGGTGTAGCCCTCGGGGTTCCGCAGCCGCTCGCGCATCCAGACCGGGATCTGCGTATCGAAGGCCTCCAGCAGCGCGCGGGTGGGGCCGGCAGTCCGGGGGGTGGCCGCGGCGCACAGCCGCTGCGCGGCCGAGAGCAGCCGCATCGGGCCGTAGTCGACCGGCTCGTCGAGGAGCAGCCTGGCCGCGGACACCAGGAAGGCCACGATCTCCAGCGCCTCGTCTTCGGTGAGCACCCAGGCCTCGGTCACGGCCGCCTCCATCATCCGGTCCTCCTGCTATCACACGAGTCCAGCTCGTCGGCCAGCGCGAAGAGTAGCGTCACCAGCGACTTCTCGAACAGCCGCATCCCTTCAACGGTGGCATATTCGTTGGCGGCGTGCGCGCGGCCCCCGTGGCCCAGGCCGCCGCTGATTGTGCCTAATCCCAGGACCTCGGTGAACAAGTAGAGCGGCATCGAGCTGGCGATGGTGGGCCAGACTTCCGGTTCGTACCCGAACGCCCGGTAGGTCTGGATCATCGCCTGGACGATCGGCGCGCTAACGCAGGTCCGCGCCGCCTGATACGCGT
>JBQTJG010000223.1:0-4331 GCA_052387355.1 Armatimonadota bacterium
TCGGCTCTACCAGGTCTTCGTGGTGCCAGCGACCATGGCGACCACACTCAGGGCGCTCAGCAAACCAAGCCCGCGAACCTTAAGGCGAATCACTTGAACCCTCCTACACATCGGGAACTGACGGCAGCCGCGATGCTATACCTCTTTGGAGTAATACGCAAGAGGATTCCTACGCTTTCGAAAGGTTCCGTAGGACCGGTCTTGTGGGGCGTCCTCCTTTGGTTTGCCGCGATCGGTGCGGCACTTGCCTTGATCCAACGAGAAGCGTCCCTGCCAGCTTGGTGGATGCTGGTTGGTCTTGTCCTTCTTGCCGGCGTTTGCGAGCGGCAGAGTGTTCGCCTCTTCAGCCAGGGAGAGACAAGCACTGAAGTCTCAGGTGCTTTCCTGCCGCTCGTATTCACGGCTGTCGCGTTCGGGCCTTTCGCAGCATTGGTCGTTGGGGCGGCCGCCCACCTGGCAGACCTCAGAGCGCCTTACCTGCGGTGGTTCGTCTACACGCCCATTAGGGCGCTCACGGGTGCTATCTCCGGCTGGGCGGTGCTTGCAGTCGCTGCGCCGGGCTTCGGCTCGATTCTGGTCGCCTCGCTCGTTGGAGCAGGAGTCAGCTTCCTGGTCGACGCCGGGTTCAACGTCGCCACCGGCCTTGTACGCAGGACCACGACCCCCGTCGAGTACCTAAGAACCGTCGGCCCGTTCGTCCTCGTTGCAGTCGGACTCTACGCCCCTGTCATCGCGCTCCTCGTCTACGGCTACCAGCAGTACTCAATGCTCGCAGTCGTCTCGTTCCTGCTTCCTGCCGTAGCACTTCAGAGAGTGATCCACCTCTACCAGGAGCAGCGGAGCGCGGCGCAAGACCTCGCTGAAGCCAACCGACACCTCGAGCGAGCAAATCTCTCGTTCGCAGCCGCCCTCGTCGCAACGCTGGATGCGCGGGATCGCTACACGGCTGGCCATTCTGCCGCAGTGGCCATCTACTCGCGCGACATTGCCGAACGGATGGGGCTTCCGCCAGATGACCAGCGAGCTGTGCACCTGGCCGGGCTCGTCCACGACATCGGGAAAATCGGACTTCCCCCCGGACTACTCGAGAAGGAAGGCCCTCTCACCCTCGAGGAGCGGCGCATCACCCAAGCGCATTCAGAAATCGGCGAGCGGATTCTCGCGAAGGTCGATGACTACGGAGGAATTGCATCCGTGGTTAGACACCATCACGAGCGTGTCGATGGAAACGGCTATCCCGACGGACTCTTCTCAGACGAGATCCCGGTGCTTTCTAAGATCATCGCTGTTGCCGACGCCTATAACGCAATGACCTCCGATCGCCCCTACCGCGAAGCTATGCCAACGAGAGTCGCGCGAATGCGGTTGGCACAAGCGGTCGGATCTCAGTTCGACACGACAGTCGTAGCCGCGTTCGAGGCGATTCTCGCTACGGCAGATGATGGCTATCGCGTGGGAAAGACGCCGGCTTTTGACTTCTTCGCTCAAGAGAGTGATCATCAGCAACTCCCCGTAACCGTCGCCGATGTTGCATGATCTATCGACTAAGTTGGGCACCGCGTAACGCCGCTTCGGTGCGAGACTTCACGCCTAGCTTGTCGAATATGTGGCGAACGTGAACCTTCACGGTTGCTGGGCTTATGAAGAGGGTCCTACCAATTTCTCGGTTTGATCGGCCCTGCGCAAGCAAGGCGAATACTTCGCGTTCTCGGGGGGAAAGACTCAAGATAGAGCCTTCGCGCAGCGGTTCAGCGTTACGCAGTACGTCAGTGTCCCCTACCAACGTCATCATGTGAGTGAGTTCCTCGCTCGCATCCGAGTCAGCTAAGAGAGTGACTACCAGCTCGGGGCAACCGCGATACGCCGCAGCAAAGCAAGTCTGCGCACCCAAATCCAATGCCGCCCTCAGCGCCAGCCGCGCCTCAGAGAGCCCTTGTGTCAAGTCGCCGTTTCGAAGTGCGACGATTGCTCTAGCGCAAGCTGCATTGGTTCGGACTTCCGCAGACAGCGTCATTCCCTCGGCCACGGCACCGAGGTGGAGTGCCCGCTCAGACTGACCTACGGCTGCGTAGGCGATGGCATGGCAAGACGAAACCTCCGCCACTAACCAGCATGCGGCTGATGGATCGTTTGGGAGTGGTCGAGCCAGTGTGGAATCGAAGGCACCTTGGGAATTGTGAAGGCGCGCCCAGGCCGCGGAAGCGATGTAGAGAAGCGTGTCATCGCCAAGGGCACGCGCAATCTCATCAGCTTCCCCCAACAGTCTCGCCGCTGTCGCGTACTCGCGCCTACCGCAGTGGACGACCGTTCGAAGGATCAGCCCATACGGCACCACGAAGCTGAGCCGACAACGCTCCGCGTCTTCGATCTGTTCATCGGCGATAGCGAGAGCCTCGGAGTAGTGGCCTGCCATAGCGAGCGCATACCCGAGGACATTTCTGAACCCTGATCGTGCAACCGGATCTTTGACGAACTGCAGTAGCTGCAATGCGCGTCGGCCGTCATCGAGGCTCGGGTGGAGGCCAACATGGCTCTCGTGGTTGAGTTTTCGTCCGACGTAGATAACCTGGTCAGATGGCGCCAGCGACTCTACCGGCCCTAACAGTTGCAGCAGGTCCGCTGCTTCTGCTCGCCATTCAAGCTCGTTCACCGCAGCGAGCTCGCCGTACATAGCCCGGCGCTGAATTTCGCGGGATTGAGACTCGGCCCTCGCACGCCGGAAGTGAACAATTGCATCTTCGAGGCGGGAGGACACGTGAGCAGCGCGACCAGCTCCGCTGTGGGCGCGCGCGCATAGATCAGTGCCTGGCAACGCCTCGCGAGCAGCCTCGGACGCGAGCACTTCCGACTCGTAGAATCTCCCCTCCCGGAACGCGAGCTCTGCACTCGCATATCGCACAGCCGGCGCCTCGTCTGAGGCACTATCGGTCCACGCCCTCAAGGTCGACGTTCGACCGGCATTGAGGAGGGGCTCCACCGCGGCCTCTATCAACTCAGGCAAGAGGGCATGCTGGTCGAACCGCGTGATTACAGCGAATGCTTCGTCCCAGAGCTCGTTAGCGATGAGATCTCGCGCGACACGACTCACGACCGAGCGTACGATCTGTGGAGGCTCTTCTCGAAGCTTCCGTTCGAGGAACGTGCGCATTAAAGGATGCATTGCGAGCTGACCGTCTGGGGTCTCGATGACGAACCCTCGGTCGAGGCCGAATCGGATGGCGTGTTGAGCAGCATCTGTCCGAACTGCGTGAGGGGCGAGCCCGCGGCCGTGGACTTCCGACAACGCCAACTCGCACAAGGTTCGTCTGACGGCCCGGCCGAGGCCAGAGTAGATCTCGTCGGCGAAAAACCCGTAGAGATGAGGCGCCGAAGACAGTTCCGGCGCCGTTGCCCCAGAGACCGATGCGAGGGCGAGCACGGCTGGCCATCCCCGGGCGAGCGCGATCAGCTCGGTCACATCGTTCCCTGGTTCCGCTAGCACCGCGCGCGCCTCGTCTGTCGTCATCGCAAGGGACTCGCGGTCGACCTCGAACAGATCACCGTAAAGAACACGCCGCGACGACGCCCAAAGCGGACGTCGCCGGGTCACGATCAATGCGTTCAGAGGCGCCTCGAGCAAGAGCTTCTCCACGAATCGCTCTGCGTGCTGAGACCCAACAATGGCCTCGTAGTCGTCGAAGACGAGCCATGCGTCCACCGGCCACTCCGCAAGGTCGCCGATCATCATGCCCGCCAGAACAGTGGCCTCCTCTTCCGGGCGAGGTGTGACCGAGAGACGTTCAAGTAGCGCCTCTCCAGCCCCCGGAACAATCTCGGCCGTTGCGTGTGCGATGCCCGCAGCCAGCGCCGCTACGTCTGTCGACGCCGCTGAGCCGCTGTACCAAACCGCCTTCCTTCCGCCAACCCACTGCCGCGCCAGCGTCGTCTTCCCGTACCCAGCCGGCGCGACCAGCATTTTGATACGGCCTTCGCTCTCGTCGAGGAGGCGTGTGAGTCTGGGGCGCTCGATCAATCTTTGGCGCCTCACGCTCATGCTGGTTGCGGTGCCCTCGCCCATGATTTTGTGACGGGTGCCGCAAACCCGCTTTGCAGCGTACCTCGCTCCCGTGCCCTTGAATAGGCGCGCCCGCGACCCCACCGGGATCGCGGGCGCGCTGCCGTCAGCTCCCCGACCCGCTGGGGTCGAGGCTTTGTGCGAGAGGGTCATCCCCGGTGAGGCTCCGATAGGCGATCGGAAGCTGACGCCGGCGGCGGGCGGCCAGCTGGTGGCGGAGCACAGCGCGGTGCGCCAGCAGGGTGCTCGGGGGGCAGCCGCGCCTGTCCGAGTCGTC
>JBQTJG010000224.1:0-4130 GCA_052387355.1 Armatimonadota bacterium
TCGCGTATGCCGCCTCGAACCACGGCCGCGTCAGGCTCGGGCTCGGACTCCTCGGACAGCGCGATCGGCAGGTGCGAACTCGTTCCGGAACGAGTTGAGGTGCAGGCTACTGCACGAGATCGAAAGAAATTTCGCGAAAGGGCTTGACAAGTCCACGTACGGCATCTTGAGACTCCCGGGAGACGCTATTAGAAGGTCAGGACGCGGTTCTGCAGGCCTGCAGAACCGCGTGACGATGAGTTGCGACACTTCGAGAACGTTTGAGTGCACGCGAGCGGTTCCACGACGTTCCTCAGGCCTTCGAAGACCTCATGATATAACCGAAGCATGGACACGAACTTGCTTTCTCGAATGGCACGGCTTTCCGATCATGACCTGCTCGCACGGGTGAAAGATCTCGCCCAGCGCGAGCGGGAGGCGACGGTCGCCCTAATTGCCCACCTCGCGGAGCTCGATGAGCGACGGCTGTATCTCGGGGAAGGATATTCATCACTGTTCAAGTACTGCACGGACGTGCTCCATCTCTCCGAGCACGCGACTTGCAACCGCATCGAGGTGGCGCGGGCGGTGCGGCGGTTCCCGGTGCTCCTCGAGCACCTGGCGGCTGGATTGGTGAGTCTCTCGACGGTGCGCCTGCTGGCCCCGCATCTGACCCCCGAGAATCACGGTGACGTGCTTGCCCTGGCGCGACACAAGAGCAAGCGCGAGGTGGACGGGCTCGTCGCCCGGCTGCGCCCGCAGCCGCCGGTCCAGGATGTGATCCGTAAGCTCTCAACACGCACGACCTCGGCGAGTGAGAAGCCGCTGCTGGTCGGGTCGCAGGATGCGCCGAGCGCGCCGCAGGATGGCAACACTCACGAGATCATGTCTACCGTCGCGCCGTGTGAGATGCTGGCGCCGGTTATGACTCCTGCGCCGTCCCCGCGACGGGCGGTCGTCAGTCCACTCGCGCCCGAGCGCTACAAAGTTCAGTTCACGGCCAGCGCGGAAATGCACGCGAAGCTGCGAGAGGCGCAGGCGCTCTCGCGGCATCAGATTCCGGACGGCGATCTCGAGAAGATCTTCGATCGGGCGTTGGACGCGCTGCTAAGAAGTCTCCGCAAACAGAAGCTCGCGGCCACGGAACGCCCCCGTGTGAGTGGGGAAGCGGGCTTGGGTTCCGCGTCCGGCGCCGCTCCGAGCTCCGCCGCAGGCTCGCGGCACATCCCGGCGGCGGTGAAGCGAGCCGTCTGGACGCGTGACGGTGGACGATGCGCTTTTGTGTCCGCCAATGGACGACGGTGCACCGAAGAGGGCTTCCTCGAGTTCCACCACGTCGTGCCGTATGCGAGTGGGGGACGGCCCTCCGTCGACAACATCGAGCTGCGGTGCCGCGCGCACAACGGCTACGAGGCGGAGTGCCACTTCGGCCGGCGGGTCACGGCGGTGCGGGAGGAGCCTGCGGTCTACACGCTCAGCGCCGCGGCAGTCAGCGTTGCCGCCGTGCCGGGCGATCGATCAATCAACTCGTTCCGGAA
Organism: Armatimonadota bacterium; assembly: GCA_052387355.1. Taxonomy (GTDB): domain Bacteria; phylum Sysuimicrobiota; class Sysuimicrobiia; order Sysuimicrobiales; family Humicultoraceae; genus JBQTJG01. The sequence goes on from JBQTJG010000224.1 coordinate 1,518, forward strand.
CGAGTTCGCTCGCGGCTACCATGGTGAGTGGCCCTCCAGCCGGGGCAGCGTCTGACAGGCAGGAGCGGTCGGAATCATCGCTGTCCCAGGAGGGAGGCCCGATAAGGGCCTTTATGGTGCCTACGCTCTGACATTCATAAGGCCCGGAGGAATTCCTTCCCCGCGCCCACCGATGGAGGTGATCGTTGCATGCGTCAAACGCCAGTGAGCATTGAAGCCGAGGCGTTCATCCTCAAGGGCCCAGATGGCAAGACCCGGGCCAAACTGGCGCTCAATCCCGACGGAGGGGTATTCCTGACTCTCCTTGACACCACCGGAACGCCCCGCTGCGAGCTTTCCGTGTCCTCCGATGGAACGTCGCTTCTCGCTCAGGCGTCCGCGGATCGGAAGACCCGCGTCATGTCGCGCGTCCGGTCAGATGGCAGCTCGGGAAATCTTCGTATTCGATGCGGACGGCAAGACCGTATGGAGTACTTCGGAAGCGAAGTGAGGGCTGCAAAGCTAAGGCCTTTCCCCACGAGGACAGAGAAGACAGGCCGGTGGGCATAGACTCATCGATGAAGCATTTCCGGCGCTTTGTCACGGCGTTTATCCCCACGGCCCTCCTGTTGGCCTGGGTGGCTCGGGCTACCGCCACAGAGGCGGCCTTTACCGGCATGCTGGTGGGACTGCCTCTGACCCTCGTCATCACGCTGGTGGCCTCGATCAGGGCCGCGAGGAACTCTAGAGGACCCAAACCAGCCCCACCCACCGCACCTGACGTGGTGACGCCTGCATCCGCTCGTCCCCTCCGTGCCCCGATCTGGCCTGTCATCCTCGCGGGCACGGTGGCAACCGCCATTTACTGGTTCCGCGTCTGGTCCTACCCAGGCATGGAGCAGTGGGAACTCGGCGGGGTACTGGTTCTTGTCTACAACTTCGTTGGATTCTGGTGGCCTGCGGTGTTTGTTGCGATGAGCGCGTGGCTTCTGGAGGAACGGCTGCCCAACCTGATGGGGAGTTCGCCCTACGGCAGGCGGCTGGGTACCGGCATTGTTGCCGGCTTCGCGGGCATCATCCTCTTTCTGACGGCCTCGAATGCGTACTATGAAGCCTACGATCGCGTCCCTCTGGAGGTTGACATGGCCCGGCGCGTGGGTCACATGGTTCCATCTTCAGAGAAAGCAGGCGCTTCTGAACAGCGTCTGCCGGTCTTATTGCCATGTGACAAGCTCCAAGCGCCGCCGCCACCCGTCTCGCCCAGTAGCGGGGGAATTACCATCTCCCGCTCTTCGCCTGTCCCGTGCGCGCCGCCAGCACCACGGCCGGCGCCTTCTCCAGGGGTGCCGTACCGGCTCGAGGCAGGTCACCTGACCATCGAGCTCGACGGCCTGACGATGGTGCAGGCCAATCCCTATGTTGCGCTTCGGTCGCTTGAACAGGCGATGGAGTCCGCGAGGGGGCTGCTCAAGCGGAAGGATACTGCACAACTCACGCTGGTTGTGCGGATGCAGCAGGGGGACATCCTGCGCTACCGTGCCGGAGAAGCGGACTTTGCGCGGCCCGTGTGGGAACTGGCGACCTTCAACCGGGGTTTGCTGATGAACGGCGGCCGCCTGGAACTTGGCAGCCTGGCAGCCATGAGAGAAACGTCGGTCCGGGCAGATCTGCAGGCATTCGAGCGCATGATGAGGTTTCAGGTCGCGGGTGATGCAGTGCACGTCACGTTCACGCCCCCCGGCCCGCTGAATGCCGACACGGCAGCGTTGTACAGTTCCGCGTGGACCACGGCGAACAAGGCGGTACAGGAAGTCGTTCGTTACTTTCCTGAGATTGTGCGTTTCCATATCGACCTGGCCATGTTCCGGACGACAGTGGAGCGGTCAGAAGCAGGAACGGGGTTTCGGCTCCAGCACCGGGTGCTTCGGCCGGATCGGATCCTTGGCATGATGATCCGCCGGGGTGATCCGAAGGCGCACCCCGCCGATCCCGCGTTCCATCTCTTCGATCCGAAGAGTGGCCTCCAGGCTGCGGTCGTCGTCTTCGACGGCCCGCTGGACGCACACATCCCCGGCCTTCTCTTTGAGGAGATGATCCTGGGTCCCGGCGTCTTGTATGTACTCGCCATAGATGCCGACGGCACGGTCACCTTCCTGATCGGCGATGAGAATCGCCTACGCGGGCCGATAACGGTCCCGACCGCGGGGGAGAAGGCTGTCGAGGGCAGCGTGATCACAAACCTCGGATGGCTGGACGCAAGCCGTTTTGAGCGCAGGCGTCAAAAGTGATGGACTGCTAGCCGGCACTCCCGCCGGACCCACCGCCGCCACCCCCGCCGCCCGAATCCCCTCCGCTGAATCCGCCGTCGTCCCCGATCCGCCGCAGCACCTCCTGCGCGACCCCGAGCGTCACCCCGTATGGGATGTAATGCTCCCAGATGGCGATTGCTGGTGGCGGTGCGTCTTTCAGATGTGAGAAATCGGTGAGGAAGCGACGGGGCGCCTGCGAATGCATCCGCATAGGCGATCGCATACTTCGCTTTGAGCCGCGCCGCGTGCCAGACGCGGCGCTCATGGGCATCGGCCATCCGAATCGGCAGTGCTTCAGACCGCAGGTCCGCAAGAAACTGCTCGG
>JBQTJG010000225.1:0-5124 GCA_052387355.1 Armatimonadota bacterium
GTGTACTTCACGACCGGCGGGGCCGAATCGAACGAGAGCGCGTTCAAGATCGCCCGCTATTACTGGAAACGCAAAGGCGCCCCCTCGAAGACGAAGATCATCGCCCGCTACCACGGCTATCACGGTCTGACGATGGCGGCAATGAGCGCGACCGGCATTCCGGCCTTCCACAAGATGTTCGCGCCCACAGTGCCCGGCTTCGTGCACATCCTTCCCTCCTACCCATACCGGTATCCGGGGTCGATGGCCGACGCGCTGGAAGAGGCTCTCAAACGCGAAGGGCCCGACACCGTGGCGGCGTTCATCGCTGAGCCTGTGATCGGCGCGGGCGGCGTGATCCCGCCGACGTCCGACTACTTCCCACGGATCCGGGAGATCTGCGACCGGCGCCAGGTGCTCTTCATCGCCGACGAGATCATCACAGGCTTCGGCCGGACAGGTCGCATGTTCGCGTTGGGCCATTGGGGCGTGCAGCCCGACCTCGTCACGTTCGCGAAAGGCGTGACCAGCGCGTACCTGCCGCTCGGCGGCGTCATGGTGTCCCAAGGCATCCACCAGGTCATCCTTGAGGCGCCGGCGGCGGAACGATTCATGCACGCCGCGACGTATTCGGGGCACCCGGTCTGCTGCGCGGTCGGACTACGGAACCTCGACATCTTTGAACGTGAAGGGCTGGTCGCTCGAGCCGCCGCGATGGGCGCGCGGCTCCGCAAAGGACTCGAGAGCCTGCGTGACCTGCCGCCGGTGGGCGACGTCCGAGGGCTGGGCCTGATGGCCGGGATCGAACTCGTGCAGGACAAAGCCACCAAGACACCGGCGGTCGGGCTGGGTGGCCGCGTGGTGGCGGACGCGCGCAAGCGCGGGCTGATCACGCGCATCCGCGCCGGCCAGGCCGGCGATTATCCTATAGGCGATACGATCTGCGTAGCCCCTCCGCTCGTGGTCACCGAGGCGCAGGTGGATCGGCTCGTGGAGATTCTTCGGGAGTCGATCCAGGCCGTCAGTTCTTGATGCGACAGCGCCGGCTACAACATTATCGGTAGAGTAGGTAGGGTTCTCGAAGCTTTTGAAACCGCTGAAGGGCCGGCTGCCACCGCGAGACGATCGCGGACGCCGGCTCCCCGCGCGTGATCGCCAGGCGCACATCTTTTGTGCCCCACACGATGTCGAAGAGATGCGGGCCTCTCCGGGGGTGTTTGAACACCAGCTTGCCGCCGTACAGACGGCGAATCTCCGCCAGGACATACACGATGGTCGTCGAGGGCTGAAATCTCGCGGGCTCGGTGATGTGTAGCCGAACGCCCCGCCATACTCGTTGTGTGTGAGGATGCGGTATCGCCGATGGCGTGAAGCTGACGCCGGGGAGATTGTGCTTGTTCAACGCCTCGGCCAGGACCTTTCCGTCGATCCACGGCGCCACCACGACCTGGAACCTGGACTCCGTCGCGACCCCGTTCCATAGATTCGTGCCATCGAGGGGGCCAGTCGCGGCATAGTGGAAGACGGCATCGGCGCTTGTGATGCCGGGAGACGGGTTCACCCACGGCAACCCGGTGTCGGCCCACAGCATGCGACGGCTCCATCCGCGCATAGGAATGACCGTCAGCTTCGCCCCGATCCCGAAGGCATCGTTGTAGAGCTGCGCCAGCTCGCCGATGGTCATGCCGAACACGTACGGGATGGGATGCATGCCGATGAACGAGCGGAAGCGCGGCTCGAGCACAGGGCCGTCGACCGTCAGACCGCCCATCGGGTTCGGCCGGTCGAGGATGACGACCCGTTTGCCGGCCCCGGCCGCGGCCTCCATCACCAGCGCCATGGTGGACGAATAGGTATAGGCACGGACTCCAACTTCCTGAAGATCAACAGCCAGCACGTCGACTCTTTCCAGCATTTGCCGTGTCGGTCTGAACGTGCCCCCGTAGAGACTGTACACGGGAGTCCGGCTGGGAATCGTCGGCACGGACTGGCCCGCATCATATGTGCCGTCGATGCCGTGCTCGGGCGCGAAGAGCGCCGTGAGGCGAACTCCTGGTGCACTGGTCAGGGCGGCGAACCGGCCGTCCGCGGTGACGCCGGCCTGGTGCGTGACCAGTCCCACCCGTCTACCCTGCAGGACGCTCGAGTCGGCCAGCAGAGTGTCGATGCCCGGGCTGACCGGCGGGGATTGCGCCCTCACCGTCTGCGCGGCAGGCGGCAGGACCGGCATCAGGAGGAGCAAGGCGCACATTGCAACGAGCGAGGTCTTCAACGGTCGTCCCATCCTGTCTCGTTTCATCGTGGCTATGTGTGCTATATGCCCAGCAATACCACATTCACCCCATCGTCTCCTTGGCCGGCGTCAGATGCTCGTAGCCATCTTGAGCAGCGCCTTCGTGTAGGGATGCTGCGGCGCAGCGAAGAGGTGTACCGTCGGGGCACCCTCGAGGATCTCTCCCCGGCGCATCACGTAGACGTAGTCCGTTCGCTGAGCGACCAGGCCGAGACTGTGCGTAATGAGGAGCACAGAGATGTTCATCTCTTGCTGTATCCGGCCCAGGAGATCGAGGATCTGAGCCTGGATGGTGACGTCGAGGCCGGATGTCGGCTCGTCCGCGATCAACAGGGAGGGCCTCGGGGCGATCGCCCCCGCGATGAGCACCCGCTGCCGCTGGCCGCCTGAGAGCTGGTGCGGATAGAGTCCAAACGACGACGGATCAAGACCGACCTGCCGCAGCGCCTCGACGGCTCGCTCGCGGGCCCCGCGTCGGCCGTGATGAATGACGATGCCCTCCATCACCTGTTCGCCTATGGACATGATGGGGTTCAAAGCCGACGAAGGTTCTTGAAAGACGATGGCGATCCTGCGACCGCGGTATTGGTTCAGCTCACGCTCCGGCAGCCGAACAAGATCGACCCCGCCGTAGAGAATGCGCCCTTCCGTGATGGTCGCCGCCTGTGTGGGGAAGAGCCGGATGATGGCGAAGGCCGTCATCGATTTGCCCGCTCCAGATTCCCCCACCAGGGCGACCGACCGCCCTGCAGGAACCTCCATGGTCACGTTGTTCACCACGACCAGCGGTCCCTGTGGCTGCCGGATCGCCACGGTAAGACGTTCGAGACGTAAATCGGTTGGCTCAGCGGTCGACACGTTTCTCATCTCCTTCATCATATCCCACCACCGGGCAGGTCCCAGGCCTGATCAGGATGTAGAAAGCATGCTGGTGTGACCGAAGCTCAAGGGGGTGAGAGAGGTGTTCACAGCGATCAAGGCTCCGAGAATCATCGACGGCACCGGACGGGCTCCTCTCGAGCAGGGCGTGGTGTTGATCGAGGGAGAGCGGATCAAGGCCGTCGGCCGTCGAGCCGACGTGGCGATTCCCGACGGCGCGGAGGTCATCGATTGCGGCACGCAGACGGTCCTGCCGGGCTTCGTAGATGCTCACTCTCACGCCTCGATCGTCCCGGGCCTGGGCGACCAGATCGGCCAGCTCCGGCAGCCGCCCGCGCCCCAGGTGCTGCGGGCCGTGCAGAATCTCCGCACCGATGTGAAGTCCGGCGTGACCACGCTGCGGGTCGTGGGCGAGGAGCACTTCATCGATATCGACCTGAGATCCGCTATTGCCGAGGGGCGCCTTCCGGGCCCGCGCCTCAAGGTCGCCACACGGCCGATCACTGCCCGCAACGGCCATGGCGCCGCGCTCACCTTTTCCGACGGCGAGGATGAGATCCGCCGGAACATTCGGGAGAACGTCGCCAGGGGCGCCGACCTTATCAAGCTGTTCATGACCGGCGGCGTGTCGAGCAAGGGCACCGCCGCGCGCTGGTACGCGTACTCGCGTCATGAAGTCGAGGTCGCGGTCGAGGAAGCCCACCGCAACGACAAGCCGGTGGCCGTCCATGCTCACGGCGGTCCGGGCGTGCGCATCTGCATCGAGGCCGGCGTGGATACGATCGAGCATGGCAAGCTCTGCGAGCTCGACGATCTTGTGGAAATGCGCCGGCGGGGTATCTGGCTGGTGACGAACAACGCCGTCTCTGGCCATCCGGACGGGATCGAGAAGGGCGATGCCCACGTGCCGGCCATCATGGCCAAGCTGCGCGAGGCGCGCGAGAAGTCCCGGGGGAACTTCACGGCCGTTCTCGAAAGTGGGGTGAAGTGGGCGCTCGGCACCGACTCGATGCATGGGCTGATGTGGTGGGAGATCGCCCAGGTGGTCGAGTGGGGCGCCGGTCTCCATGACGCGATCCTGGCTGCCACGTGCCGCGCGGCCGAGGCGATCGGCATGAAGGATGAGGTCGGCAGCCTGGAACCCGGCAAGCTCGCCGATGTGATCAGTGTTGATGGAGATCCGCTCGTCGACATCGCCTGCCTGCAGCGCGTCGGGCTCGTCATACAGGCCGGACGCCGTGTGGACACGCTCTCAGGCTCGTAACCCGTCTACCCGATCCGTGCAGGGCCCCAAGGACTGTCTGCCTCCTCATCGGGGCATAAGCGGTCCGGAGGGGAGGCACGAACATGGCGTCGCTCTGGCGACCGACCCGCCGCAAAGGCCTCGAACGTCGCAAGTTTCCTCGAATCCCGCTGGCGGTACCGGTTCGGTACGCGACCGATCAGGCGAATGTAGGCGTTGGCGTCCTGATCGACATCCACAGTCAGGGCGCTGGCCTGCTCGTGCCGCACATCGCTGCCGATGCCGTTCATATCTGGATGCAGTTCCTATGGTTTGACGACGGTATGGGCACGCAGGGCAGGGTCGGCTTCGTACGCGGGACACCGGACGGATTCCACATCGGGGTCGGCCTGCACCCGGTGGATTCCGAGAGCACGGACTTCGTCAACGACATCCTGATTCCGTACGGGCTCCGAAAGTTCAAGCACGATCGAAAGCACCCACTCGAGCTCCTCGACGGTCTGCCCATGCCGCGGCGCGACGCAAAGGTGTTCCGGCAGCGGTGGCGCTATCGACCGGTCCTGGTCGAGCAAGGGACGCTGAAGGTGTGGGCCGTTGCAGAGGATCGGAACGCCGTCGGAGCGGTGCTGCTGCTGCCTCACCTGCTTCAGGCGCAGGCGTGCTTGAATATCACGCCGTGGGGGAGTTTTGTGGCGCGGCGCGCGACTGTCATCCGCTCGACAACGCTTGA
>JBQTJG010000226.1:0-12315 GCA_052387355.1 Armatimonadota bacterium
GCTCGACCGACGGCGGAAAGACGTGGCACGAACTTTCCGGGCTGCGCGGCCACGCCTCAGGGCCCTCCTGGCAGCCAGGTGCCGGTGGCCTGTGCCTGCACACGATCGTTCTGGATCCGAGCGATCCTAAGCGGATCTTCATCGCCATCTCGGCCGCGGGCGTGTTCCGGACCGACGACGCCGGCGAGACCTGGCGCCCGGTGACCCGCGGCCTGCAGTCCGAGGGCATCCCCGACCCGAACGCCGAGGTCGGCCACTGCGTCCACCGCATCGCGATGCACCCGTCGCGTCCGGGCGTGCTGTTCATGCAGAAGCACTGGGATGTTATGCGCAGCGACGACGCTGGCGAGTCGTGGCAAGAGATTAGCGGTAACTTGCCGACCGACTTTGGGTTCCCGATCGACGTTCACGCGCACGAGCCAGACACGATCTACGTCGTCCCGATCAAGAGTGACTCCGAGCACTTCCCGCCCGACGGGAAGTTGCGCGTGTACCGCAGTCGGACGGGCGGAAACGAGTGGGAAGCGCTCACCAAGGGTCTGCCGCAAAGCGATTGCTACGTCAACGTGTTACGCGACGCGATGGCCGTCGACTCGCTCGATTCGTGCGGCGTGTACTTCGGTACCAGCGGCGGGCAGGTGTACGCGTCGGCCGACGCGGGCGACAGATGGGCTCCCATCGTCCGAGATCTTCCGGCCGTCCTGTCTGTCGAGGTCCAGACGCTGCCATGATACGAGTCGCGCTCCCGGCGCACCTGCGGACGCTGGCGCGCGTCTACGGAGAGGTGGAGCTTCAGGTTGAGGGTCCGGCTACGCAGCGGTCGGTCCTCGACGCACTCGAGGCCAGCTACCCGATGCTGCGCGGGACGATCCGCGACCACGTCACCCAACGGCGCCGACCGTTCGTGAGGTTTTTCGCCTGCGAGCAGGATCTGTCCCATGAGCTGCCGGATGCCCCGCTACCCGACGCGGTCGCGATGGGAGCCGAGCCTTTTCTGGTCGTGGGGGCCATGGCCGGCGGTTAACCCTGGACGCGGGGCACCCGGGTCGAGGTTTAGCGCAATCAGAAACCCAGGCTTCTACGCGCCCCTTCGCGCAGGGAAGACGGCCAGAATGACGAGCGTTCCGCCGGCGGTCACATAGCTCACACACCACTGGCGAGCGAAGAAGTAGCGGAACCCAGCATATGGCTGCCGCTCCCTGACAGGGTAGAGATCCGGGAAGTCCGACAGAAGATCGATGCGAGCAAGGAGTTCATCCTGGACTGCTCTGGCAAGCCTGCGGAACGTGGATGCCGCAGGCTCGGTCCACAGAATCCTCACCCGGTCCCCGGCCGCCGCCGAAGCCGCTTGATGACAGCAGCATGCGGCACGAGGCGTCCCGCCCGTTGTGCAGCAATGCCGGCCTCCATGGCCTCCTTCGCGTGGCGCTGGCCGAGCACGGCGTCGAGGATTCGCTCGAGCTGCTCGCGATCGGCAAAATGCCGAAGGGCCTCTCGGACGACGAAGCTCTTGTTGCCGGCGCGCGGGCCCGCGAGGTCCTGGAGGAGGTCATACGTCTCGTCATCCAACACAACCTGAACCTTCTTGCCCATCGAAATCCTCCTCAATCATGCCTTAGCATGACTATAGCACACTACTCATGATTATGCCCCCCCCGAGGGTCGGGATGAGCCATTGAGTACCTGGGCGACGTGATCTCCGCAGGAGGAGATCGCAAAGCCGTGCGGCGAATGGACTTCGACCGACGCCCCGCGTGCCGCCCATCACCCTGCGGCGCGCTATCGCAAGGGATGTCACCATGAGCCAAGAGACCGGCGACACGTGAGGTGCCCGTGAAGATCTCGGATCTGCGCGTGGGCGCGGTCTCCTACACCGTCACGGGAGCCTCCGTTTGCGGCCAGTGGATCGATCCCCGAGGCACTCGTTCCCATCACGTACTCGGAGTCACCTCTGACATTGTCCGGAGGATTGACGGGCTCCGAGAAGAGATGCGAGACACCATGGCGGTGGCCCGGGGCCGGGTGCCTCGCCTCCGGGAGTTCACAGAGGGTTGGGGAAAGGACCTGCTCCCCCCACCGGTCGCCGAGTCCCCGCCCGATGTCTTGGTGATTGTCCCGCACACCATGCTGCATGATGTCCCCATCCATCTGGTGAGGTGCGGCCAGGCCGGCGAGCCCCTTTGTTGCACGGTCGGGATCACGTACTCAAGCAGCCAAACGCTGTTCGTCCGATGCGTCGGTCGGAACCCGGCGCGGGCAGCAAATCCCGACTTCTGGACCTTCGACGGGAACAGCACTCCGCAGGCCCACCCGCTCCCCGCGACGATGAAGGCCGGCGCCGCAGACGTGCTCACCGGGCAACACAATGCCTTCCTGGAGCTCGCCGGAGCACTAGCGCCCTTCTTCCGAGGCGACGTCATCGTCTTCGGGCAGGAGGGGTTCGCCTACAGCCGGACCGCCGTGAAGGCGGCTTTCCGGGGCGAGCCTCCGGACGTCCTCTGTGTGGTGGCGCACGGTTACGTGGACCCTCAGAACCACCGGTTCTCGGGATTGATGATCCAGCGCGACGACGTCGGCGTGACGCGCCGGGCCATCCCCCTGCACGGTGGCCGGTACTTCGACTTCCGGGACCCGCCTCTCCGCGACTTTCCCACGAGTGTCCGCGCCGCTTGCCCCGCCGAGGTTCTCACATCGGCTGAACTGGAGATCGACGCGCACATCCGAACCCACCTAGTGGTCCTCCTGGCCTGCTCCGCTGGCTGGGGGAGGGTGTTACAGGGCGACGAGCCGGCCAGCCTGGCCGAGTCCTTCCTGCACATCGGTGCGCCCTCGGTCCTCGCCCCCATGTGGGACAGCGATTACGAGGTGACAAGGGAATGGATCCATCACTTCTTCACCGCTTGGATGCACCTGGGCCAGCCCAAGGCGCTGGCTGTCCGGCATGCCATGCGGACAATGTATGGCGGGCAATGCGCAGACCGCCCAGAACGGCTGGGAGCGCTAGCATTAAGGGGGGATTGGCTGTGACGGGAGAGACCAGAGGGAGGACCGAGGGAACCGACGACGAGGGCTCAGTGTGGGACCATGTCGACGGGCTGACCGACCACGAGCTGAACGCCCTGGTCGCTGCGGCAGTGAGCGTCATCTCGGAGGGGGCAGAGGACCCGACTGCCCTCGAGTTGGCTGGGCTGCCGCTGGGGCCGGCCAGCCGCGAGATCCAGGCTCTGCTAGGCGAGGCCGGGCTGGAAATCGACCAGGTGACCGCCGAGCGGATTATCAGGGAGGAGGGGATCTCCCGCCCCCTGGCCATTTCTTTGTTGAAGGAGATCTCGAACCAGCCCACGCTCGCCGCGGAGATTGAAGCGGCTTACCGGCAGCGGCAGAAGCTGATGATAGTCGACGCGGGGCTGGTCGCGGCGGGGGCGCTCCTCCTCCTGGTGCTCAAGCTCAAGCGCGTCCGAGTCGGCAAGGACGCCGCGGAGGTCGAATTCTACGAAGCCAAGGGTGGTGCCCTTCAGGCCATCCGCCACTTCCTGGGGCTCTGAATCGATTGCCTGCCGCCAGCCTTCTGGTCGACCTCCTCCAGCAACTCTTCGCCTTCGACTGGGTATTCGCCGAGACGAAGGACACAGGTCCAAGCGAAGCGACCCTAGCGGACCTCGCCCGCTTCTGGCAGAGGCCCGACTTCGCAGGGATCGGCGAGAGCCTCGGTCTTCCCCACGACACTTGGCAGGCCATTCTCGGTCGCCTCCGAGAGCTGTCGGAGTCACGCTTGAGGACGGGGTCGTTCGAAGAGTGGAGGGAGATCGCTACATCCTCGGAGCGGCTGGCCGCAGAAGACCCGATGGCCGGCGTGATAGTCTCGCTGTATGCCATGGCCGCGTGGCAGGGGGGTGTCGGCAACGACCTGTTCCTCCAACCCTGGACTGGCCACCATCCGGGGTGGCACGTGTTCCCCCTTTCCCTCGCTCGAAACCTGGTGGCGGCCGACGCCGTATGGACTGCCGGGTGGGTAGCCAGGACCGCCAAGGAGTTCGTCGAGAGCGCCAAGGACGCTCACTGGAACGATACCCTCCAGCGCGTCATCACGACCTATCAGCAAGTCATGGCCCGCGTCGAAACTCGCGTCCGCGACTCTGTGGCCAACCTGGCGTGGGACCTTTACAATGCGGCCCGGCAAGACGAACCGAACTTCCGGGCCGAACTGGCGGCTCTGTTCTGGACCGCGGGGGACGTGCCGCACGCCAACCTCATCGCCTTCGACGGCTCCCCGGCATACCGCCCGCCCCGCCCAGTAGTCGAGGACCTCGTGGACCTGACCATGCGGCGTATCGAGGACGATCCGTTCGCCCAGTACCTGTGGCTGGAGATGAAAGACAGGCCTCCGTTCAACCTTCGGAGCCACAAGGTGCTTTTCGGCCGGATCAACACAGTGTACCGGTCGAGCCCGGTCCACGAACTGGAGATGCTCGGGCTGTTCTCCCCCAGCCGGGCCTATGCCAAGGCGGCCATCGGGTATTTTGGAAAGAGCCTTTCTGCCGAGGCCAGGGCGAACCTGCGAGAGGCTCTCGGGCTCTTCAAAGAGATGGTCGGGATGCGGGCACCGGTCGCCTTCCTGCGGTTGGGTGCGCTATACAACCTGACCCTCACGGAGGACGAGCAAGCCCGGATGGCTCGGTGGCGTGAGCTGGCCTCCATGGCCACTTTCATCCTCGAAGGTGCGGTCCGACAAGGCGTCTTTGAGCCGCTGGACCACTCCCTCGAAGTCCCCTTCAACTATCTGGACACCGGCTCCGACGTCACCATGAACGAGATGATACGGACGCTGGAACGCTACCGGACCGCGGGGCTCACGTACTGGCTCGCGGTGGTGCCGCCGATGCTGCCGCCTCGTGGCCAGGAGATTCATTCCCTGTTGAAGGAGGAGGAGGACGTGCTCCGCGAGTTGCGGGGCGCCCGCTTCATCCGCCTCCTCCCATACCTGCCCAAGCATTATCGCCGTTACGGGGTCGAGGTCCGGGAAGCGATGGAGATGGAGCTGCCTGAGGGCGTTGCTAAGAAGGAGGGCCATCTGCTCCCGTTCGACCCCTTCGACCAGGAACTCGCGGTCCGGGAGATGCGCGAGTCTTGGGAGCGGCTGGAAGGGTTGTGGGAGCGCATGGCGGCAGTGGCGCCCGGCTACGCCGCCCAGCGAAAGGAGCCCAGCGCCGACATCGACGAGTTCGCGGAGGCTCTCGGGCCCGGCTGGAACCTCGGGGCCGGATAGCGTCAACGCCGGACGCCAGCGGTACCGACTCGTCACACGCGAGATGTTGCAGCGTCGCCTACTTGGCCTCATTCTAACGGTCGCCTGCCTCACTGTTTCCGCCGTCACCGGATGGGCTGCGGGCACTGGAGGCGTCCAGCGCCTACCCCATCGTGCGCTCTGGATCGAAACCTCTGCCAACCTGCTCATGCTGAGCAGCCGGGAGGCGATCCGCGCGCTCGTCGCCCGCGCCCGTGCGGCGGGCATCGATACGCTGATTCCTGAAGCGAAGAACGCCTGGGGCTTCGTCATCTACGAGTCGGAGTTTGCGCCTCACATCCGCACGTCGCCTCTGCCCCGCGCAGGCTATCTGGCGCCGTTGACCTGGTATCCTCGGGACTTCGACGCTCTCAAGGTCCTCATCGAGGAAGCTCACGCCGGTGGTCTCCGCGTCCATGCCGCGGTGAACGCCTTCGGTGAAGGACTCGTGCTGACACCCGGATCGCCTCTCATCGGCGTCGTCGAGCGCCATCCGGAGTGGGTGAGTGTGCATCTCCGTGCCGGTCCGGACGGTCGGCCTGCGTTCGTCCCATCCTCGAACATTGGCCCCATTGTCTTTGTGAATCCGGTGCACCCGGAGGCGCAGGCCTACGAACTGGCGGTGCTGTGGGAGATCGTCTCGCGCTACGACGTCGACGGCATTATCCTCGACCGCGCCAGGTACGCCGGTCCGGATACCGACTTCTCCGATCTCAGCCGTGAACGGTTCGAAGCCTTCCTGGGTCGGTCTGTGGGCCGCTGGCCCGACGACGTTGCGCAGCCTATCGAGGGTAGTTTACGTCAGGGACCGCTTTTTCGCGAATGGGTGGCCTGGCGCGCCTCCGTGATCAAGGCCTACGTCCGAGCCGCGGGCCGGCTGGTGCGCCACGTGCGACCGGGGATCCCCATGGGGATGTACGTCGGCGCATGGTACTCCACGATCTACGAATTCGGCCAGAACTGGACTCGCGCCGACACACCGCCGCTCTTTTCAGCCTGGAGCCCGGCCTTGAGCGAGCAGAGCCTGCTCTCAGAACTGGATTACTTGATGGTCGGCCTGTACTACCGGACGATCACGCGATGGGAGGCTGCGCAACAAGGAAGGTCGCTGCTGGCAAGTGTCGTCGGTGGCGCCATGCGGAGCCGCGAGCTGACCCAGGGGACGCCGCTTCTGGGCAGCGTCTGGCTCAATCTGTATCAAGGCAGCCGTGCGGCGGGGGAGGGGAGCATTCGGGCGGCGGTCCGCCTGACCGATGGCGTGATGGTCTTCGACCTCTCCAGCATTGAACCGGGAAACTGGTGGGGCGCGCTGAGTATCCGCTGAGCTGGTCGGCGTCCCGCTAGATCTTTGGGAGCTTCTTTTCGATCTCGCGCATCAAAGTTACTGGTGCGGCTTTCTCGGTCAGGTCCTCCGTCTCATGATCGCGAGCGTCGCCTTTCACGCCCAGATGGTCGGAGATCGCCTGCAGCATGCGTAAGGCCTGGGTTGATTCCTGCTCAGCCAACAGGTTCAATTGCAAGTCCAGATGCGATCGTTGGTCGGAGAGTCGGCTCATGCGGCTCTGGCTCGAGAGCACAAAGGTCGACAGAAAGATGGCCTCGAGCGAGACGACCAACGTCAGGAACGTAAATGGAAACGGATCAAAGGGCCGGATGCCCGGGATCGCGCCTGAGTTGATTGCGATCCAGGTGGCAAACCAGAGTGCGTTGAGGGTAATAAAGACAGGACTCCCCGCGAACCTCGCAATCGCGTCACTGGTGACATCGGCGGGTGACCGTTGCTGCAAGAACTCATGCTCAATGTCACTGACTGTCCGGATGTTTTCCTTTTCGCGAGCGGAGACAGCGCCTGCTCGCGGCGTGGTGGTCTTTCCGGGTCGCTTCCGAGGCATGCTACGCGTTGGTTTTCCCCGGATACCCGCGGTTCAAACGCCATATGGCCCGGGCTACGCCCGCTTAGCATTGATGATCGTCTGCCAGAAGAAGCCGTTTTGGAACGCGAGCAAGAGTAGCAGGACAAAGCCGCTGGCGGTCTCTACCGCCAACTGCGCGCTCTGCATGAATCCCAGAAACACCATCGGGGAGACGAGCAGCGGAATCAACGAGCGGCGGAAGTGTACCCTGAGCGGCACGGGCTCGGGCAGCTCGATGACATCCACCAGAGTCTTGGCGGCCATCCCCAGTACGAGCAGCACAAAGCTAAAGGCGTAGAATTCGATCAGCGCCGCGTCGTCCCGCCTGGGAGTGGGGGCGGGAGGTAGAGGGGGAGGCGTCATGCCTTCAGGCGGCGGGCCCGGGGGCGCTTCGGTAGGAGTGAACGGCGGCGCCGCGGGCCGCGGCACTGGAGCTGCGGATCGCAGGTCCACGACCGAAGCCGCGGCTGCGCGCTGTACGGCCGGTCTCGGAGCCGTGACGCCCGAGGAACTCTCAATGCGGAGGGCGGTGTCCCGCACCCAGGCAAATGACCATGCACCATTCCAGTACGCGACGCGGTACCAAGTCTGGCTCGAGAATGTCAGCCCCACCGAGACCCGCTGACAGATGTAGACGAGGACCCCGCGGGGGAGCGTGTTGACCTGCCGGCCGTAGACCAGGCCTTTGCCCGTAACGAATGTCGGGGCGCCTTCCCACATCGCCGCATTCCGCACGGCCCTGGCCTTCTGTGTACACGTCTGGGCGTCGGCCCGCCCGACCTTTCCTACAATGATGAACGAGATCGCCAGCACCACGCCGATCGACAGGTGCACGACCCAGGTACCACGCTTCATTGCGATTCGCCTCCCGCTGCCGTTATCTCTTGTAGGTTTCCCGGTGCACGAGTTCTGAGAGAGACAGCCGGTTGATGCGCGCGAGCACGCGCGTGGGGTCCGCCTTCTGCCGGGGCCGGCGCTCACCCGGCGCCGGGTAGCCTAGCGAGAGGACTGTTGGAATCGACATGTCGTCCGCCAGTCCCAGCGTCTTGCGCAATCCCGCCTCATCCGTCGGGGTGTTCGGACATGAGCCGATCCCCAGGTTCCACGCGGCCAGCATCATGTTCTGTGCGGTGCGCCCGCCGTCGAAGGCCGCGCGCGGATTCGTGAGGACGACCACAAGGGCGGCGGCGCAATCCGCGACATTCTGTGGCCGGCTGACGAAGGCGCCGAGCTCGTGGAGGCGGGCCCGATCCGTCACGACCACGAACCGCCAGGGTTGCCGGTTGCGGCTGCTGCCGCTTGCGCGCCCGGCCTCAAGGACCCGGGTGAGCACCTCCTCGGGGATTGAGCGATCCTCGTAGCGCCGGACTTCTCGTTTGCCGACGATCGCCGTGTACGCGTCGATGGTGGACCTCCAGTGTTCCAGCATTTCGTCAAGTGTGTCGTGCGTGTGGTGCCGCGCGTGATGATGTCACCTCAGCGTACCCCGTCGGGGACCGCCGGGCAACCGCAAGACGCGGGCGAGCATTTGCGCTCCTCGGGGTCTTCGTGAGAGGATGGGGTAACTGCGAACGATCCCGCTGCAGGGAGGATGTCGATGGCTCGTCCACGCTACGGCGCCGCCAAGCGGGCGCGCGAGATTCGCAAACAAGAAGAACGCGCCCGGAAGCTGGCGCGCAAACACAACCGCGCGGCAAGCCGCACGGCACCGGGCGAAGTTCCACCGGTGGAGGCGCCCGTGGTCGGGCCCGAAGCGGCTTCAGAGCAACCTGCCTCCGAGGACGGCGCCCACGTGATGCTCACGGGAGAGAAAGCGGGCTAGCGGTTGCGCTCGGGCTCCCAGCCGTGGACGGGCAGGATGTCCACCGGCGCGTAGTTGTCGGTGAGCAACGGTACGTCGTCGGTCAATATTTTCCCATCGTAGTAATCGCGGGCGTAGCGATCAAGCGGCAGGCGCACCTTCCCTTCGGCCCGCAGGCGGCGGGCCGCAGCCAGAATCTCCTCGGCCTTCAGTCCGGTCTTGCCCGAGGAAATGAGGATGATCGTGCGCGTCTCGGTTGCATTGCGCGCCAGGCCGAAAGCGGTCGGAAAGGGATAGAGCCCGGGGAACACGCTGCCGTGCGTCTTGTGAAGCGCGCGATACAGCCGGCTGTCTGCGCCCTCGAGCGCGCCGATGATGTTCGAGGCCACGACGCCGCCGGGCGCGAGATGGTCCCGCGCAAGCTCCAGGAATTCCTTCGTGGCCAGGTGGAACGGAATGCCTTCGGCAAAGTACGCGTCGAGGATGATGAGGTCATACTTCGCCTCGCTGCGCCGAAGGTACACGCGACCGTCCTGAACCGCGATGCGTTGCCTGGTGTCTTCTTTGACCTCGAAGAACCGCTTGGCGACATCGACCACCGCTGGATCAAGCTCGATGCTGTCAACGAGGACATCGGGATAGTCGCGGGTGAAACGCTTCGGAATGGTCCCGGAGCCCAGCCCGATCATCAGCACGCGCCGGATCGCAGGATGGAAAAGATGCGCCAGGTGCGCGTACGACGTGTAGAGGAAGGGACTCTCATACGGATCGCGCAGCACCATTCCGCCTTGAAACGACCGGTTGAATCGCAGGTAGCGGTTGAGGCCGTCCTCGAGGACGCTGATCTGATGGTAGGCGCTGTCCTTCTCGTAGACGACCCGTTGGGTTGGCAGCCGGATCGGCCCGCTGTGGCCCGGTGTCGCCACAAGGGCACTCAACAGCAGGATCGCCGGTCCGAGCGCCGGTCTCAACGCGCGAGCCTGTCGGGCGATGAGCAGTCCCGCCAGCACGAGCAGCGTGCCGCCGAGCAGGTAGAGAATCGTGCGCACGCCGACCGCAGGAATCAGGAAGAACGCCGTGGCGATCGTGCCGAAGATGCTCCCGGCCGTGGAAAGGGCGTAGAGGACGCCGGCGCTGGTCCCGACGGTCGCCAGGTCCTTGGCCACGAGCTTGATGGCGAACGGCGACGTCGTTCCCATTAAGATGCTGGGGATCGCGAACAGCACGATCGAGGCGAGCAGCGGGTTGAGCCGGGGGCCGAGATTCCACGCGTCGAACGCGAGCAGGACCGGCCGTGACACGATCGTGAGCGCCAGGATCGCCAGGCCTGCGAGCGAGAGGAGCGTCGCCAGGAGCGTCGCCCGGGGCCACCGATCGGCCATCGTCCCGCCCAGGTAATAGCCAAGGCTCAGCGCGCCAAGGAAAATGCTGATCAGGCCACCCCACACAAAGACCGAACTACCGAAGAAGGGTGCAATGAGGCGGCTGCCCACAATTTCCAGCCCCATCAGGATCGCCCCACTCCCGAACACGACCACACGCAGCGCCACGGGTTGACCTCCACGTAGAGACTCAGGCATCAATTCGCTTCATGCCACAGACGGGCCTTCTGTCGGGCTGTCCATGCTGATATACTCCGTGGGGATTCGATGGGCAGCGCGGGCCGGACGAAGATCATCGCCACTCTTGGCCCGGCCTCCGAGACACCCGACGTCTTGCGACGGATGCTCGAGGCCGGCGCCGACGTCGTACGCCTGAACTTCTCTCACGGGACATCGGCAGATCATCTTCGCCGCCTCGAGGCGATGCGCCGCGCCGCCGATCTTCTCGGCATGCCGCTGGCCGTGCTACAGGACCTCCCTGGGCCCAAACTCCGGATCGGGTCGCTGCCCGGCGGCTCGATGACACTCGAAGACGGCCAGGAGGTCGTGCTGACGGCGAACGATACGGGCCAGGGCGAGGGGTTCATTCCCGTCGTCTATCGTCGCCTTGCGGACGACGTCCGGCCGGGCCATCGCATCTTCCTTCAGGACGGCGAGCTCGCGCTCGTGGTACGCCGTATCGAGTCACCCCGTGTGCTCTGCGCCGTTGAGTCCGGCGGCCTGCTGCGGCAGCACACCGGCCTGAACCTGCCGGGCGTGCGACTGAGCGTGCCCGCTGTGACCGATGACGATCTACGCGCCCTGGACTGGGGCATTGCTCACGAAATGGACTATGTCGGCCTGTCGTTTGTTGAGGGGGCCGATGAGATCGAGCGGGTGCGCCAGATCGTGGCGGGTCGCCGGGGCACGTGCAAGCTCGTGGCGAAGATCGAGCGCCGGCGTGCGCTCGATCGGCTCGATGAGATCGCCGCTGCCGCCGATGGGGTGATGGTCGCCAGGGGCGACCTGGCGGTCGAGACGTCCATCGAAGAAGTCCCCGTGGTGCAGAAATCGATCATAGGATTGTGCAACCGCCTGGGCAAACCCGTGATCACGGCCACGCAAATGCTCGAGAGCATGCTCACGCATCCCCGGCCCACACGGGCGGAGGCCGCCGATGTGGCCAATGCCGTCTTCGATGGCACCGATGCGCTGATGCTCTCCGGCGAGACCGCCATCGGCGCACATCCGGTTGCGGCGGTGGCGACCATGGCAACGATTGCCCGGCGGGCCGAGGCGGCGCTTCCCTATCACCTGATCTTCAGCGAGCGCGCGCGGGAGCGCAACGAGGAGACCGGAGAGGCGATCGCGCTCGCGGCCTGCCAAGCCGCGGAGGCGATCGGTGCCGCGGCGATCGTGGCCGCGACCGATTCGGGCAGCACGGCGCGCCGCGTGTCCCGTCTGCGACCCCGGCGTCCCATCGTCGCCGTCACGCATACGGCGTCCACGTGGCGCCAGCTTGCGCTGGTCTGGGGTGTGCAGCCCGTGCTCGTGGGACCGGTGGGCGACATCGACGCGCTGGTTGCGCGCGGCGTGCGGTCGGCGGTCGAGCTGGGGGTCGCTCGGCCCGGCGATCAGGTGGTGGTCACCGCCGGCGTGCCGATCGGCCGGCCCGGAACCACGAACTTTCTCAAAGTGGTGAGAGTGGACTGAGGGGGGAACAGCATGGCCGTGGCGGTTGATCTCTACGAGAGGTTTCCGCGGAGGTTCATGCCGGCCGACGCCGACATGGGCGACCTGGCCCAGATCGAGCCGCTCTTCCAGCGCCTGCTCGACGACCGGCCCGAGTCGGCTGACGCGCTGGCGCGGTGGCTTGAGGCGGCGAGCGAGTTGATCGCTGCTCTTGACGAAGAGCGAACCCGCCGGTATGTCGCGATGACGTGCCAGACCGATGAC
>JBQTJG010000227.1:0-4373 GCA_052387355.1 Armatimonadota bacterium
GATGATGACGATCGGGACGAGCGGCGCGCACCGATGGTGAAGTTCGAAGACAACAAGGAGCGCTACAAGTACGAATACCGCGACCGCCATTGCCGGTACAAGTACGAGTACAACTACCGAAACGGCAAGACGAAGGTAGAGCAGAAAGGCGATTGCCGCGGCATCGCGGTGGCGCGGCCGGTGGCGCACGGCGAGCCGCCGCCGCGCGCGATACCCCCCGACCCGGGGGCGCGCCGCGTCGTGTGCAACCGCGAAGTTCTGGGCAGCATTATCGGAGGCGTCATTGGCGCGAAAGTGGGGTCACGGGTCGGCGAAGGCCGCGATCGGGCCGTCACCACGGTCGGCGGCGCGGTCATTGGCGTCGTCGTCGGCGGCGCGATCGGCCGGTCCATGGACGAGGCCGACCAGGCCTGCACGGCGCAGGCCCTCGAATATGCGAATTTGAATCAATCGGTCGCTTGGAGAAACGCCGCCCGCGGCACGTCCTACGTCGTAACCCCGATCGAGACCATCCGCTCGGAAAAAGGAGCCGAATGCAGGAAGTACGTGCTCCGCACGCTCGCCGGCGGCCGCCAGCAGGAGGAAACGGGAAGGGCTTGCCGCCGAAGCGACGGCTCTTGGCAGCCGCAGGCCTGAACGCTCAGCGGTTGAGGTTTTTGAGTTCGCGCTTGAGCGCTTCGACGTTCTTCTCGTGCATTTCGACGTTGTCCTTGTGCTGCTGCAGGCGGCTATCGGCGAGCAGTTGCTGTTCCGCGGCCAGCTCCTTTTCGAGGATTTCGCGCTGGCGCTCCTTGGCAAGCGAGCGCTCCGTCATGGACTCCATGGGAAAGGTCGGAGCCGCTCTGTGCGCAGGTTTTTCGGCCGGCGGAACCGGAGGAACGTTGCGATAGATCACCACCGGCGGTGAATAGTAGTAATGGTGGGGGTGGATCTCTCTCTTCCCCTTTCTCTTGTGCTCGTGCCTCCCGTGCTCCTTCCAGTCGTCGTCATCATCGCCAGCCAAGACCGGACCGGCGACGAGCAAGGTCGCCGTGCCGGCAAGCACGGCGATCGACAGCTTTTTTAGCTGCATGTCGAGCTCCCTTGCGGTTAGCGGCCGGTTGCCAGCCGCTCGCCGATATAGGCGCCAAGCACTGTGCCGACAGCGATCGAGGCGGTCCTGCCGTCGCCCTTGCCGAAACGGCTGCCGATCACCGCGCCGGCCGCAGCGCCGCCAACAGTCCCCCAGCCCGAATGCGCCGCGTGTCCTGCGCCGTAATGGTCCGAAGCGCGGTAATAGGGCGCCGGGTACTCGTAGACGACGGGCGGCGGGGGCGGATCGCGGTAGACGACCACCGGCCGCTCTACAATTACCTCGCGGGGAGGATGGTAGTAATAGTGGTAGTGATGGATCACCGTCTTGCGTTTCTGTTTCTTGTAGTGGTAGTGCCGATGCTCCTCCCAGTCGTCATCGTCATCGTCGTCGGCGAACGCCGGTGCGGTACCGAGGAGTGCACTGCTGGCAAGTACCGCGATGCTTAGCTTTCTCAGCGTCATGGCAAGCTCCCGTCTAATTGGGCTTGCCTATTAGACGGACGCGGCCGCCGCCGGTGAACGCAGAAAGTGCAACATCTGTAACCGCATGTATATTTCGCGCATCAGAAGCGGACTTATGTCACGGCCCTGACTTGGCCGGTGTAGGAAGGCAAAATGCTAGGGCAGCGATGACGGAAGAGATCGAGTACGTGAGGCAGATCAAGGCCGGCCTGGAAGTTCCGGGGCCGAAAATCCTCGAGCGCCGCACGCGCGGATTGGCGGTGATCAGGCGGCAGCTGATTGCGATGCTGGTCAAATACACGTCCTATCGCGGCGATTCCAGCTTGGCGTTTCGCTGGCGCGGCCTCGGAAAAGTGGCCAATTCGCGCACGCTGACGGACGCGGCTTTCGATCTCGTGATGCACGGCGGCGCAAATGAAATCAAGGGTCGGTTTCCCGACCTTTGGGTGCTGTGCTACCCGGAGGATCCTCAAATCAAGGAAAAGGTCGAGGCCGAGCTCGCCAATATGTGTGCGCAGTTCGGCAAATAGCAAGCGTCACGAGCGCAAGCAGGGATCGCGATAGCGTGCACAGCGCATGAGTGAAGCAATCGCGGTGGCGGCAGACGCCAGCGTCATCGGCCTCACCATCAGGGAATTTGCTCGGCGGCCGGTCGCGGATCAGGCGAGACTCAAGGCGCAACTCGAGGCATTGGCGGCTATTGCCATCGAACCGCTGGGCGCGGCCGATCGGGTCGTGCTCGAGTCGCCGGCGGGGCTGGTAGTGACCGTCCTTAGCGGAGCTCAGGAAGCCTTGCAGGTCGCCGAACGTGCGCAGGCGGGCGGCGCGGACCTGCATCTTTGCATCGGCGTGAACTATGGACCGGTCAAGCTTGGTGCCGATCCGGGCGGTGACCAGACTCTCATCGGGGACGGCATCGTCGGGGCCGTGACCCTGGCGAACCTCGCGACCCGCGGGCGCTTCCTCATCTCCCGCTCGTTTCACGAAGCGCTCGCCGCTTTCGCGCCCCACCGCGCATCCGAGTTCGGCTCGGTGGGAGTTGCGACGGATGACAATGTGCGCACGCACGAGCTTTTCACGCTCAACCCCGCAGCACGAACCGCGCGCCAGCGCCGCTTGATCATGATCGGCGCGCTGGCCGTGGTTGCTGCGGTCGGCGCCGGGGTGTCGGTTCGCGTGGCGCGCAGCAGCGCAAAACGCCCCGCCATCATCGGCTTGCAGATTACGCCGCAAGGGGACATCTTCGTCGACGGCGAGCTGAAAGGCAGAAGCCCTCCGCTTGCCCGGCTCGAGGTGAGCCCAGGCGCCCACACCATCGAGGTCCGCAGCGCCGGTTATCCTCCCCTTCGACTCGACATCAACCTGAAACCCGCAGAGGAAATCAGGGTGACGCACGAGTTCGCCACCGGGAAGAAAACGGAAAAGAGAACGCGACCGGCGGGAAAAGCGGAAAAGTTCATCGACGATGTCCGCAAGCGGCTCGGTCTGTAACCCATGACCGCGCCGCCGATCACCCAGCTCGGCCGCTACCGTATCCTTGCAGAGCTGGGCCGGGGCGCGATGGGTGTGGTGTACAAGGCGGAGGATCCTTCGCTCAACCGCACGGTGGCCATCAAGACCATCCTGATTGGCACGGACACCGAGGAGCGCGCGGAATACGAGGCCCGCTTCGACCAGGAGGCCAAGGCAGCCGGCGCGCTCAACCATGCCAATATCGTGACCGTCCACGATATCGGCCGCGAAGGCGACGTCGCTTACATGGCGATGGAACTGCTCGATGGCGTCGACCTGCGCGAGCTCATGAAACGCGGGCCGTTACCGCTCCCTCGCGCCTTCGACATCGGCGCCCAGGTGGCGGAGGGGCTTGCTTTCGCGCACGAACACGGCGTGGTCCATCGCGACATCAAGCCGGCCAACATCATGATCGTGCGGGGCGAGCATGCCAAGATCATGGACTTCGGCATTGCCAGGATGCGACTTGCGGACTCGTTGACGCAGGCCGGCTCGATGCTCGGATCGCCGAAGTACATGTCGCCCGAACAAGCGGCCGGACAGCGCGCGGACCATCGATCGGACATTTTTTCGCTCGGCGTTACGCTCTACGAAATGGTCGCCGGGCAAGCGCCGTTTTCAGCGGACGATCTGGCGCAATTGATGTTCCAGCTCTCGAGCGCCGCGCCGAGGCCGCCGAGCGCCGTGAACCCCGCCATTCCCGGCATGTTCGATCTGATCGCGGCCAAGGCGCTGGAAAAGCTGCCGGAGGGCCGCTACCAGAATGCGCGCGACTTGGCGGCCGATCTGCGCGCCTGTCGGGCTGAATTTGCCGGTCAGAAAACTGTGGTGGACTTCGAGCCTGCGAAGACGCAGGCCGTTGCCGACAAGACGCAAAAGCTTGGAGCCACGGCGCTCGCCGGCATGAAGCCGATCCAGCTCGCGCTGTCGCGCCGCTTTGATGCTTCGCTGGCCCTGCAGCGCCTTGCGGGGGCCGAGGAGACTGCCTCCACGTCGCAGACGATGCGTGCTCCTACCGGCCTAAAGCGCTGGCTCGCGGACCCGCAGCAGCGGACCTTGGCCGCAGTTATCGCCGGAGCCATCATCGCCGGACTCCTCATCGCGTTCGTCTGAATGCATACTCCTGCGTTCACGATCGAACGGAGGGGTATATGCCTGTGGGGTTCAGGGTTCTCAAGCGCAAGCGCAAGGTCGATGCCGCGTGGGTGCAGAGGTTTTGGAGCATCCCGGTGGCGAATATCAGCGATTCGATGTTCCGCATGAGCGCGGGCGGCGCGCGGCTGCGGCCCTACCACGCGGGCGGCGTAATGGCCGGGCCAGCGCTG
>JBQTJG010000228.1:0-1528 GCA_052387355.1 Armatimonadota bacterium
TGAAGGGCCGCGCCCTCAACTTGACCGATCTCTACGTGTTCCGGGAGATCGATCAGCTTTCCGCCCAGATGCGCCCTGCCGGCGGCGTACCCGCGGGGGATCTCGTGTTCGTGATGAACACGAATCCACGATCGGTAGCCCGCCAGCAGTACTACTTCAGCACCAACGCACTGTATGAGTTTCATGTGACGCGCGTGACGAACATCAACGACACGCCGACGGGGGTGAAGGACGTTACCCTCCGCTTCCAGTTCGGCGCGCCCAGCGCAGGACAGCGCGGTCAGCAGGTGATCACATTTACGGCCATCCGCGACGGGGTCACCCACGTGGGTACGACGGGACCGAAGACGCCCAGGACGACGGCACTCAACCAGTCCCCGCTCATCAACCGGTTTACGGCCGCGGGGCATGACTTCTCGGTCTTTGCCGGCCTACGGCAGGACCCGTTCTTCTTTGATGTGGAGCAGTACTTTCGCGTTCGCGCCGGCGCGCTCGGCTTCGGTCCCGCCGTCGGCTTCCGCAGCCCGGGATTGGACTTTACCTGGGGCTACAACGTGAACGCGGTCGTCGTCCGGGTGCCGCGAGCCTTCCTGCAGGGGTCGACCTCCGCCACGACTTTCGACGTGTGGGAGACCATCTCGGTCGGAGGCACGCAGCTCGAGCGACTCGCGCGGCCGGCGATCAACGAAGGCTTGATCATTACCAACGCCCATCTCAATACCCTCAACATGATCGGGCCTGACTGTGAAGCCGCCGCTCTGGCCGGCATTCCACCGTGCTCGACAGCCGCCGCGCCGATCCTGGCGGAGGCGGCCGCGTTTCTGGCAGCACTGGGGAACTCTCCGGCCCGCATCGGCATGATTGTGGCGGCGTTCCTGCCTGATGTCATGCGCATCGACACCACCCAGCCGAGCGGCTACACGGCTGGCTTCACCGGACTCAATGGCCCGGCAACGCTTACGCGCGGGCGCAAGCTGCTCGACGACGTCATCGACGCCACGCTGTTCGTGCTGACGAATGGTGCGATCACGAGCGACAACGTCGCGTACACCGACGTCATCGCGACCAGCACGCCGCACGCGCCGCTGCTGCCGGCGTTTCCGTTTCTCCCGGCTCCACACTAGAGGCATGAGGTTGCGGGCGGCGCTCGAAGGACACGGACTTTGAGCGCCGCTCCATCCCTCTGACATGGTGATACGGCGCATGGATCGGTTCAATCGCTTGAGACTGCGACGCTTCGGCTTCCTGGCGATCCTCCTCGCGATCGCCGTTCTCATGGTCGTGTTCGGGCTGGGGCCGCGCGCCCTGCGGCTTGCGGCACGCGATCCTGGAGCCGCCGCACTGCCCGATGAGTATCGGTATCGGTTCCAGCGGGCATCGCGCGGGAGCGTCACCAGGGCGCTGGAGCAAGAGATCGCGTTCTATCAGGAGCGTGTTCGTCGAGACCCGCAGGGCGGGCTCGATCTCGCCTCACTGGCGGGGACGTACCTGGGTATGGCCCGGGCCACCGGAGACCTGAGCTGGTACC
>JBQTJG010000229.1:0-1557 GCA_052387355.1 Armatimonadota bacterium
TGCTGGAGCACCTCTGTCCAAGCCGCGGCAACCTCCGATGTGGTCCAGAACCTCATCATGGCTTCTTCGATGAGCTGGGGGTTGATGTAGAGCGTCCCGCAGTTCCCGCACCGCACGTATCTGAAGCCGTCCTTCACGAAACCGCCGTACGGTCGGTCTTGCCCGCACGCGGCGCACGCGACCTTCTCGACGATCTCGTCGCGAACGGATCCCGTGTCGGGATCACGGAGCGCGGCCCTTTCCGCCTCCAGAACTTCCCAGTAACGGCGTCGCCCGGTCTCCTCGACGAATGCCGCTGGACCCCTCTCCCGTAGTTCTCGATAGTTCGTCACAAGCCGGTTCTCTTCTGGGCGACATCTGTTGCGGCGACCCGCCTCAGGTGAAGGGACCGGCGAAAGCGCCGAAGTGCTGCGACGACCCGGGTGCCGGCGGCGGCCTTTACTCCCATCGAGAGCCAGGCCGGCGAGAGGGCGATCAGTGGGTCGCCGCGAGCTCCCTCCCACAGGCGGGCGCGCGCAGTGCGTCCGTCCCCAGCCAGCATGTGGTGATGAGCAATAAGTGACCATTGAGCGGCCGACAGCCGTCGCCGGTGCGGAATCAGCCGCGGCCGGTTGAGTGGATGTTCCCAGATCTTGCGAGCTGCGCTGCGAATCGCTCTCTCCATGGCAGAGGGGTTACCCACCGTGTTTCTGGAATGAAAATGGATGCGCACGGTGACGCTCGGAATGAAGACAACCGCGCTCGCTCCGAGGCAGCGTGTCCACAGCTCCCAGTCCTCCATTCCCGCGAGTTCCCGATCCTCGTCGAACCATCCGACGCGATCGAGCAGCGCGCGTCGGACGATGACCGACCCAATCGTCATCCGGTTTGCAATGGCGCACTCCAAGAAGGCGTCGCCCTCCACGGGAGAGCGCGGAAAGACGTCGAACGGCTCACCAGACCCGTCGTCGAAGAACTCTGCTCGGGAGTAGGCAATGCCGACATCCGGTCGATCGATGAGGGCGCCAACAAGCGAGTCGAGATGCCCTGGGAGCATCTCGTCATCGGAGTCAAGAAACGCGACCAAATCTGCGCTCGTCGCCTCGAGCCCGGCGTTGCGGGCGGCACCTCGTTCCCGGTTGGCCCCGTACCGATACTCCACTCGGTTCTCGTACGCAGCAACAGCCTGACGGGTCTCGTCCGTCGATCCGTCATCGATCACCACGATCTCGATGGGCTCGTAGACCTGCGCAAGAACGGAGTCGATCGCCCGAGTAACCACTTCGGCGCGGTTATAAGTCGGGATGATCACTGAGACAAGGGGGAGGTCAGGCTTCACAGGGGATGCGTGCGTTCTCGAGACACCGCGCGCCAGTCCAACCATTCACCAGCACAGCTGAGCGAGACCAGGGCCGCATCTCCAAGTCGAACAAGCTGCCGAACGAGCAATTCTGATGTTCCGCACATACTTCGAGGCTCTCGCCGGCCATCGCCGGCGAGCCGCCGTCTGCGTGGCGCTTGCCGGTGTCTCCGGATTGGCGGAGGCCTGGGGGATCGCGGCGCTTCTGCCGCTTCTTT
>JBQTJG010000230.1:0-14528 GCA_052387355.1 Armatimonadota bacterium
ATGTGATGATGATAACCGCCTGCGGAGAGAAATGCCGCCTGAGACCCGTAATGTGTTGAGAGCTCGAACCCCAGCGCGTCGCGGTAGAAGGCGATCGCCCGCTCGAGATCAGAAACCTTGAGATGGACGTGCCCGATCCGCGTCTCTGGATGGATCACCTTGTCATCATCACGCAGCTCGTCGTGCGGCATCCCGTTATCCTCCTGTCTGCACGAAAGGTACACCGATTATAGAAAGGCCGTCGTGAAGGGGTCAAGGCACGTCAGACCTAACTGTGACGCATGGAGTCGCTGCGACGCCGCATCCTCACCGACGGGAAGAACCTGGGGCGCGGCATCCTCAAGGTGGACGCGTTCATCAACCACCAGGTGGATCCGGCGCTCATGAACGAGTGCGGCCGCGAGCTGGCGATCCGGTTCGCGCATGCGCGCGCGACAAAGGTGTTGACCGCCGAGATCTCCGGCATCGCGCCGGCCTTCTGCGCCGCCCTGGCGCTCGGCCTGCCGGTCGTCTATGCGCGCAAGCAGCGCCCCATCACGATGCCTGATCAGATCTACCTCACGGTAGCGCCCTCGCACACCAAGACGCGGCAGGTTGAGCTGATGGTGTCGCCCGAGTATCTGGGACGCGGGGAGCGGGTCCTGGTCATCGACGATTTCCTGGCGACCGGCGAAACGATCCTCGCTCTCGCGCGCCTGGCGCAGGCCGCCGGGGCGACGCTTGTGGGGATCGGTGTGGTCATCGAGAAGACGTTCGAGGGCGGGCGAGATGCGGTCAAACCGCTGGGAGTCCCGGTCGAGGCTCTGGTGCGCATCGCCGACATGAGTGACGGAAAGATCGCCTTCGCGGACGTGACAGAACCTTCCATCCGTCGGGACGCGTCGACAGAGGTGAGCAGGATGCTGAGAATGAGAGATCGGCCCTTAGATGGCCGAAGGGAGGCGGCAGAAGATGAGAATGACAGTCGCGATCGTCGCGGCAGGACTCGTAGCCCTCGGAGCGTCATGGATGAGCAGCGCCCAGGAGTATGGCAACCCCCAGCCACCAGGTCAGGCCCAAGGGCCTGACCTCAAGGCGCAATTGCGGACCGCCATTACACACGCGGGATTTGCCGCCGGAGGCAGCGCGCAGGGGTACATCGAGCAGCACCTGGGCCACGCCCTCAACTGCCTCGAGGGACCGAGGGGAAAGAACTTCAACCAGAGATGGGGGAACGTGTGCCAGGGACAGGGCAACGGCATCCTCACAGACCTGAAGGCGGCGCCCGGCGGTGGCGACTTCACCCTCGTGGCCGAGCAGGCTGACGCGCTCGCGGCCGCGGGCACGAAGAGCAAGAATCTGAACGAGGCGAAGATCGCCGCAAAGGGCGTCGGGGCCTTGCTGTCCGTCATCGCCGACAACATGAAATAGGCGCGCGGGCGGCGAAGTGTAGGGTGCTGTGTCGCATGCTCTGCGCCGCGACATTGTCGCAGGCGGAATCGCGGGACTGATCGGCGGCCTGGCCTCTGGGTGGGCGATGCAGGCCCAGGGCCTGCTGTCCTCGGTCGCTGGATTGATCGGTCTGGCGTCGTTCGGCGCAGGGCTGGCGGTCCACGTGACCGCCGCGGTGCTCGTCGGCGCCACGTTCGGCGCCATCTTCCGCTACCAGTCGCTCGGCTATGCCGCCACGATCACCAGCGGCGTGTTGTACGCGCTGCTGTGGTGGATCGCCGGCGTGCTCACGCTGGTCCCGCTCGTGCAGGGTCGCGGCCCGACCTGGACGGCTGGGGCCGCCGCAGCCGTCTTGCCCAATCTGGTCGGCCACCTGGTGTACGGCGCACTGACAGGTCTCTGCTTCTATGTACTTGTATCGCTCTACGTTCGCCGGTGGCCCGAGTCAGCGGCTGACGCTCTCAGCCCGGCTGCTGCACCGGTTCGTCGCGTGGTCATCCTGGGCGGCGGGTTCGGAGGCGTGAGTGCGGCCCAACGTCTCGAGCAACTCTTCGCGCGCGATCCGGGCCTGGAGATCACGCTGGTCAGCCACAGCAACTACCTGCTGTTCACGCCGATGCTGGCCGAGGTGGCCGCGAGCGGTCTTGAGGCACAACACATCAGCGCGCCCGTGCGTGCGGCGCTGTCGAGGACGCGTTTTCGACGCGCCGAAGCCGCGGCGATCGACACTGCCGCGCAGATCGTCAGCCTCCGCACCAGTCCATCGGCTCCGATCGAGACGCTCCCCTACGACCACTTGATCCTGGCGCTCGGCGCGGTGCCGCACTATTTTGGCTTGCCTGGCATGGAGATGCATGCGTTCACGCTCAAGACGCTGCAGGACGCCACAGGATTGCGGAATCACGTCATCACGCAACTCGAACGAGCGGATGCAGAATCCGACCCGGACGAGCGACGGCGCCAGTTGACGTTCGTCGTCGCCGGCGGTGGGTTCGCCGGCACCGAGATGATCGCCGAGCTGTTCGACCTGGTCTACAGTGTCCTGCGCTACTATCCGACGATCCAGCCTGGTGAGCCTCGCTTTGCACTGGTCCACTCCGGCGAGCGGATCCTTCCAGAGATCAGTTCGGGGCTCGCGGGATACGCGCTGCGCAAGCTGCAGGCCCGCGGCATCGAGTTCGTCCTGAAGACACGTGTATCCGGCGCGAGGGCCGATGCTGTCCTGCTGGGCGAGGGCCGCGACATCCCGACACGCACCCTCGTGTGGACGGCGGGTAATCAGCCGCACCCGCTGCTGGGAACGCTGCCGTGCGAGCGCAACCGATCCGGCGCCGTGGTCGCCGAGCCGACCCTGCGAATTGTGGGCTTCACGAACCTCTGGGGAATCGGTGACTGCGCGCAGATCCCCGACCTGAACAATCAGGGGAAGTCGTGCCCGCCCACGGCGCAGCACGCGCTGCGCCAGGGCAAGATCGTCGGCGAAAATATCGCGGCGGCGCTGCAGGGCAGGCCGCTTCAGCCATTCCGGTTTCGCGCCATCGGCATGCTGGTGGCGCTGGGGCATCGCACGGCAGTCGCCGAGATCCGTGGGTTCAAGTTCTCGGGCTTTCTGGCCTGGTTCATGTGGCGCACCGTATACCTCAGCAAACTGCCCGGCCTCGAAAAGAAGGTGCGGGTCGCGCTCGACTGGATGCTGGATCTGTTCTTCCCGCGCGACATCGTGTTGACGATGACCGCGCCGACCCCTACGCTGCCCCAGATGATCGGCGCCGGGCCTCGGACTTCAAGGTCGGATTCATGACCCGGCGGGATCTGCTGCAGGGCGGCGCGCGGCCGGGCGCGCTGGCCGGCCTGTTTGGCGGCGTCGTCTCGGGCGCGGCGCTCCTACAGATCGGCACGCTGCCGTCAACCGCGTCGCTCGTGCGGCTCGGCTCGACTGAAGTGGGCTTCGCCGTCCATCTGATGGTCGCAATGGTGCTGGGCGCCGGCTTCGGCGTTCTGGTCTGGCAGCAGCGGTCCGGCGCCGGGGAAACGCTCTTCTGGGGTCTGACCTATGGGACGCTGTGGTGGTTCATCGGACCGCTCACGCTCATGCCGGTGCTGCAGATTGGCGTCGTCACCTGGGATGTTCACTCGGCGCAGGAAACCTTCGAGAGTCTGGTCGCACACCTGCTGTACGGCGCTGCCACCGGTCTGGCGCTGGCAGCACTCAGGAGACGGTCGCCGCAGCCGGGGGCCGCATCTTCAGACCGGCTGAGCGGCGCCCTCGTGCGGGGCGCCATCGCAGGGTCGATCGGCGCCTGGCTGCTCGCACGGATGATCGGTGGACAGCCAGGAGCGGTGGGAATCTTCTGGGTCGGCCTACTGGGCGGTGTGAGTTTCGCCCTCCTCTACCCTCGGCCACCTGACGGCACCGGTCCAGCGTTGATTCGCGGGATGGTCTACGGCTTCGTCTGGTGGATCGTCTGGCCGCTGACCCTGCTTCCCCTCGTCCAGGGCGCCGGACTCGCATGGGCGCTGGACAAGGCCCGCGCGGGCTTCGTCATCCTGCCTGGCTATATGCTCTTCGGTGTCGCACTGGCGGTGAGCGTTCAATGGCTCGACGGCCTCACACGCGCGCTCTTCTCCGACATCAAGAGCGGGACCGACCAGGAAGGCGTGGGCACCGAGGGTCTGCGCGCCATGGGGTGGGGCGTACTCGCCGGCCTGGCCGGCGGCGCGATCTTCACACTGGTCATGGTCCAACTCGGCATCTTGCCCATCGTCGCCCGACTGGTCGGCATGCGATCGGCGATGGCGGGCCTGATCGTTCATCTCGTGATCGCCGGTGCGATCGGCGCCGGCTACGGCCTGCTCTTCCGCAGGCAGAGCTTCGATCTAGGTTCCGCGCTTGGCTGGGGCGTCTCCTATGGATTCTTCTGGTGGATCCTGGGACCGCTCACGCTGATGCCGGTACTCCTCGGCGGTCCGCCACAGTGGACGGTGCAGGCTGCGGCAGCGCTCTTCGGCAGCCTGATCGGGCATCTGGCCTATGGCGCTGCGCTCGGAGTGGTCTTCCACTTACTCGAGGCGCACCACAACCCATGGTGGCTTCCGCTGACCCGCGCGGAGGCGATACGGGTGGCGCGCCGCAAGGAACAACTGCTGACCTCGGCCCCGGCGCTGTGGGCGCTGGTCGTCGTGATCGCGCTCACATTGCCGCTCCTGCTCAGCACGTAGAGACTTGCGGAGGGGGACCGCCCCATGATCGTTCCGCTGACACCACTCGAGTTCCGCCGCCGAGCCGAGAGGATCTACGCGCGGAAGATCGGGATGATCGATGGGCTGAAGCGATTCACGTATGCGGAGTTTGGCGAGCGCTCGCGGCGGCTGGCGGGTGCGCTTTCGGGACTCGGCATCCGGCCGGGCGAGGTCGTCTCGTTCATCACCTACAATACCCACCATCTGCTGGAAGCATACTACGGGGTGCTCCAGGCGAGCGCCGTGCTCAATCCCATCAACATCCGTCTGAATCCCCAGGAGATCGCATATATCCTCAACCACTCGGAGTGCCGCGCGCTGTTCTTCCATCGGGATTTCGCGCCATTGGTCGAGACGATGCGGCCAGAGCTCCAGACCGTGCGCGCGTTCGTCGTGATGGAGCTCGACGACGCCCAGTCCGCCGGCGCTCCGCCCGCCAGCGCTCCGCCCGACGCTGCCCCGCCGGTGAACGCCCGGGAGTACGAGGCGCTGCTGCGGGCCTCGGCGCCGGTGCCCACCGACCCCGAGGTCGACGAGAACAGCACCGCCGAACTATTCTACACGAGCGGCACGACCGGCAAGCCCAAGGGTGTAGTACTGACGCACCGCACGCTCTACCTGCATGCCCTCTACGCGATGATCGCCAACCAGAGCACAGACGAGACCGTGCTGCTGCACGTCGTCCCGATGTTCCACGTCAACGGATGGGGATCGCCCCACACGGTCACGGCGACCGGCGGGGTGCATGTCATGCTCAGGAAGATCGATCCCGTGGAGATCTTTCGGCTGATCCAGCAGGAGCGGGTCACGCACCTGCTCGGCGTGCCAACGATCTACAACGCGCTCGTCAATCATCCGGAGCGCACAAAGTACGACCTGAGCAGCCTCAGGGGCGCCCTTGTCGGCGGCGCTCCGTCCTCACAGGTGCTCATCAGGGCGATCGAAGAGAACCTCGGGTGCCAGATCTTCGTCGGATACGGCCTTACGGAGACCTCGCCGGTCCTGACGCTGGCGCGGCCCAAGCAGCACCTCGCCGCGGAGGGGTCGGATCGCAATCTCGAGCGGCGGTCAAAGACTGGCTACGAGATCGTCGGCGTGGAAGTGCGCGTGGTCGACGCCCAGGAGCGCGACGTGAAGCACGACGGCACGACAGTCGGCGAGATCGTCGCCCGGAGCAACGTCGTGATGGATGGCTACTTTAAGGACCGCTCGGCCACGACGACCGCGATCCGCGACGGATGGTTCTACACCGGCGATATGGCGACCATCGACGACGAAGGCTACGTGCTGATCGTCGACCGCGCGAAAGACATCATCATCAGCGGCGGCGAGAACATCTCCTCGGTGGAAGTCGAGAACACCCTGTACGCCCACCCCGCCGTCTTCGAGTGCGCCGTGCTGGCCGTGCCCGACGAGCAGTGGGGCGAGGCGCCGAAGGCGCTGGTGGTCCTCAAGCCCGGGGCGGCCGCAACCGAGGAGGAACTGATCCGCTTCTGCCGTGAGCGCCTGGCGCACTTCAAGGCCCCCAAGACCGTGGAGTTCTTCGAGAGCCTGCCCAAGGGTGGCACCGGAAAGATCCTCAAAACCGAC
This sequence comes from Armatimonadota bacterium, assembly GCA_052387355.1. GTDB lineage: Bacteria > Sysuimicrobiota > Sysuimicrobiia > Sysuimicrobiales > Humicultoraceae > JBQTJG01. The sequence continues at coordinate 6,262 of JBQTJG010000230.1, forward strand.
CTGCGCGAGAAGTACTGGGTCGGGCACGCGAAGCGCGTCCACTAGTCTCGAGCGATGCCTCCCCGGCCTGGCGCCACAGTGCAATCGGCTGCCACGAGCCGGTATGCTACAATTGTATCATAGTAACAATGGATCAGATGAGGGGCCACCCGTGAAGACGTCGGCAGAAATGGCAGCGACGAATATCCGGCTGCGGCGAGCGCAGTTGAAGCAGTTGAAGCGACTGGCCGTCGAGCGGGAAATGAGCCTTTCTCGTCTGGTCCGGGAGGCGCTCGATGAGTTCATCGCGCAACAGTATACTCTCCTCTCACCGGTCGCATACCGGAACGATTCATTGTTCGGAGTCGGAAAGAAGCCCGGGCGGTCTGGGTTGGGTGATCTGGCAGAGCATCACAACAAGTACCTGTACCGGGACGGTACGTGAAGCTATTTGTCGACACCTCGGCCTTTCTCGCCCTGGAGGACCGAGACGATCACCATCATCATCGCGCTCGCCGGGTGTTTCGGAGGATCGGTGAGGAACGGCCGGTCCTCGTGACTTCCAACCTCGTTCTCGCTGAGACTATTTCGCTTATTGGAAGCCGCCTCTACCCGAAGAAGGCTGTGGAGTTCGGCCGCCGGCTGCACGCAAGCCGCGTTATCCGGATCGTCTATCTCAATGACGAGATCGAAAGGCTTGCCCTGGCGACGTACGAGAAATTCGACAACGCGCGCCTCAGCTTCGTGGACTGTACGAGTTTCGAGTTGATCCGTCTCCTGCGGCTCGACGCGGCCTTCGCGTTCGACGAGCACTTCCGGCGGGCCGGATTCCTGATCTTTGACCAGGCAAAGACCTGAGGCGGAGCGTCACAAACACGCCCGCTCGGAGACTGTAGGGTATGGAGGTGTCCGGCATGACCCCAACGCATTTTGACGCGATCATCATCGGCGCCGGGCAGGCCGGCGTGCCGCTCGCCAAATGCCTGGCGGTCGAGTGCGGGCTGCGTACCGCGCTCATCGAGCGCGAGCACGTCGGCGGCACCTGCATCAATGAAGGCTGCACGCCTACAAAGACGATGGTGGCCAGCGCCCGGGTGGCCTATCTGGCCCGGCGCGCCGCCGACTACGGTGTCCGGACCGGCCCGGTTACCGTAGACTTGGCGCGCGTCCGGCAGCGCAAGCGGGACATTGTGGCGAGCTGGCGGGGCGGCAGCGAGCGCCGGCTCAGGAAGACTGAGAACCTGGACCTGATCATGGGCGAGGCGCGATTCACGGGGCCGAACATTGTCGAAGTCCAGACCGTCGATACCGGCACCTTGCAGGTTTCCGCTGACAAGATCTTCATCAATGCCGGCGCGCGGCCGTCGAACCCGCCACTTGAGGGCCTCGACGGAGTGCCCCGGCTGAACTCCACATCCATCATGGAACTCGACCAGGTTCCCGAACACCTGCTCGTCCTCGGCGGCGGCTACATCGGACTGGAGTTCGGTCAGATGTTTCGCCGGTTCGGCAGCGCAGTCACGATCATCCAGCGCGGCGCGCAACTGCTCACGCAGGAAGACGACGACGTGTCAGAAGAGATCGCGAAGATCCTCTGGGAAGACGGCATCGAGATCCTGCTGCAAGTCGACGCCGTACGAGTCGCGCGTGACGACGATGGGCGGATCCACCTCACGGTCCGGTCACCCGACGGCGAACGCGTGCTGCGCGGATCGCATTTGTTGATCTCGGCAGGCCGCGTCCCGAACAGCGACAGCCTGAACCTCTCCGCCGCCGGCGTCGAGACCGATCGCCGCGGTTACATCAAGGTGAACGACCGACTCGAGACCGGAGTGCCGGGCATCTATGCCCTCGGCGACATCAAGGGCGGTCCGGCCTTCACACACATCTCGTACGACGACTTCCGCGTCATCCGCAACAATCTGCAGGGCCGCGACGACAGCACGACGGGCCGGCCGATACCCTACACACTGTTCACCGACCCGCAGTTGGGCCGCGTGGGTCTTACCGAGCGCGAAGCACACGCCCAGTGCCGGAACATCAAGGTCGCCAAGATGCCGATGAGCCACGTCGCGCGCGCCATCGAAATGGATGAGACTCGCGGCTTCATGAAGGCCGTCGTGGACGCGGACACGAGCCAGATCCTCGGCTGCGCGGTCCTGGGCATCGAGGGCGGCGAAGTGATGGGCATCTTGCAGTTGGCGATCACGGGCGGTGTCCCGTATCAGGTGCTGCGTGATAAGATCTTCGCCCACCCCACGCTGGCCGAGGCGCTGAACAACCTGTTCCTGTCCTGGGAGAAGGAACCGATGGACGTGATGCTGTCTCAGGCGACGTACTCAGCCACGATGATGAAGGCTGCGAAAGGTTGAACTTCTCGCGAAGAATGCGCGCCACCTCGACGAACCACCTCACGTCCGCTCAATTCTGTCCGCTAGTAGCTGGGTCCCGCTAAGTGGCAACGCCGGCGCGGTTCATCGCGTCATCAACCCTTCCGAGACACCAGGTCGCGCCGAGATGCTCGAACAACTGGCGCGCCTCCTGCCAGGCACCCAGGGCCTGGGCTCGATGGTCGTCGGCCAGGCACGCCTCGCCGAGAAGCAACAGGGACTGGCCGCGCTCGTACGGCTGGAGGATCGGCAGCGCGTCGCCCAGCGCCAGGGCCTCTCGCGTCGCCTCGACCGCCTCGCGCGGGCGCCGGCCGGCCAGCGCTAGCCGGGCCCGAGTGCGCCGAACGCGGATCAGCGTCATGCTGTGCCCGATCTCGGCCGCCGTCTCCTCGGCCTGGCGCGCGATGGCCTCCGCGCGAACCGCATCGCCGAGGGCGGCATAGAACTCGGCCGCGATGCCGTTCGCCTGACAGCCGCAGATCACGCAGCGGATCTGGTCACGGGCTTCCAACGACCGTTCCATCGAAGCGCGAGCTGCAGCCGCGTCCCCGAGCATCCACTGGCACCGGGCCAGGTCGTGGTTCAACCAAATCGGCGCGTGGAATCTGATCCTGCGAAGACCATCTTCGAAAATGCCCTTTGCTTCCTCGAGGCGCCCGCGTCCCATCGACAGATTCCCCAGGGCGTACGGGAGGAGGATGACCATCCCCCACCGCTGAACCCGGCCACCGTAACTCTCGATCAGATCGCGCGCCCGTCCAAGGCACGCGCCGGATTCGTCCCATCGTCCGAGCAGGAAGTACGCCCACCCCAGGAGCACGCGCAGTTCAGATTCGTCAGCCGTCCACCCATACTCGTGGGCGTTTCGGATCGATTCCTCCGACCTGCGGAGGACATCCTCGGTCACGATGCTCCTGGTCCACACCTCGCTGCCAAACGACAAGCTGGCATCGATCAGGAGTCGCGCGTCTCCCGTTGCCTCCGCGTCGAGCAGCCAGTCGTGCATGATTCGCCTGCCGTCCTCGCCGAGCAACGGCAGGAGGGCCGGGTGGGCGAGCACGTTGTAGGCTCGGGCGCGGTCCGAGAGCGTTCCCCGGCGGTTCGCCACGGCCACCGCTGCCTGAGCGGCCTCAAGCGACTCACGGTACTTTGACTCGACCATAAGCGTCTGCGCCCGGGCGATGTTGAATTCCGACCACAACATGTCATCGGGCGGAATCAGCGGCTCGGCCTGTGCGAGGTATCGATGCGCCTCGCTGGGCTCGTTGTCGGTCGCCTTCGCGGCAGCGGCGCGAATTGCCGCCCGCGTCACCCGCGCGGGCTCGGCGCCTGGGTCGGCATGAGTCAACACGTAGGTCCAGACGTCGAACCACTTCTTGGGCCCGTGTCCCTGCACGCGAGGATACACGTCGCCCAGCAGTTCGCAGGCCTCGACGCAAAGCGCGATCTCTCCGTTCTCGTCGGCCAGTTTGCGCGCCCGTTCCAGCAGATCGATCGCCTCGCGCAGCGCATATCGGCGAGCAGCCTGGCGTCCGGCTTCGAGCAGGTACGGAACAGCTTTCTGCGGCCGGCCTCCCCGGTCATAGTGCGTGCCGATCGCCTTGGCCTGGTCCTCTACCGTGTCGGCGTACAGTCGCTCAATGGCCTCCGCGATCTGCCCATGCAGCACGGTCTGATGCTTGAGTAGCAGACTATTGTAAGCCACCTCGCGCAGCAGCGGATGTGTGAACGTGAACTCGGGGTCACCCGCCAGGGGATCGAGGCGCCGGACGAGGTAGGCCTCTTCCATCTGCCGCAAGGAGTCGGCGATATCAGCTTCCGGAAAGAGCGCCGCGAGCAGGGACTGATGAAACGAGGACCCGACAACGGCCGCACGCTGGACCATCGCCCGCAGATCGGGCGGCAGCCGGTCGAGGCGTGCCAGCAGGGCTCCGTGGATTGTATCCGGCACGACGGTCTCGACCGATCCGGTCACGCGCCACTTGCCCTCGTCATCCCTGACGAGAATGCGGTGACTGTTGAGGGTGGCTACGATCTCGCCGAGGTAGAAGGGATTCCCTCCTCCCTTGGCAATCAGGGCCCGCTCGACCTGGTCTGGCAAGGCGTCCCCGAGGATGCCGCGCAGCAGCGCCCGGGCATCGTCTTCACCGAGCGGGTCGAGCTGCATGGACGTCACAGCCGTGCGCTTTCCCCACGCGACCGGTTCCTCCCCCGCGCGCAGGTTCGCGATCAACAGGAGCGGCGTCTCCAACAGCCGCTCCATCATGAAGGGCAGCAGTTCACGCGTGCCCGCATCGGCCCAGTGCAGATCTTCGATCCAGACCACGGTCGGCCGCATGATCATGCGCCGGATCGACTCCGCCGCAACCAGGAGGGCCATGTCGTGGGTCACCTGGTCACCCGCCGGCACGTCGGCGAGACGGAACAGACGGCTCAAGATGACGGCCGCATGCGCGGCGCGCTCGCCCAGCGGGATGCGGGCCTCGACGTCCTCCACCGTAACGGAGCTCGCCAGGCCCGCGAGCTGGCGGAAGAGTTCTGCAAGCGGACCCAGACTCTGCCCTCCGTACGGCGGGCAGGCAGTCTGAAGAAGCGCGACGTCCTCAGGAAGGCGAGCGGTGAATTCCTCGACGAGACGGGTCTTCCCGACCCCCGGATCGCCGGTGATGACGACAACCTGGGCGCGCCCGCGACGGATCCGGCCAAACAGGTCCTCGAGCTGCTCGAGATCCTGCTGACGGTCCACAAACGGGGGCCGGTAGACCGGCTCGGTCCGCTCCCGCTCGCCCACGACCTCGTAGACCGCGACCGGTTCGGTCTTGCCTTTCACGACGAGCGGCTCCCGGGCCGTACACAGGCACACGCCGCGCACCTGGCGGTGTACGACGTCGGAGACGAGCACGCCGCCTTCCGGCGCGGCCCGCTGCAGGCGCGAGGCCAGGTTCACGACGTCACCCATGACCGTGGGGAGCGCCTGACCAGGAGGACCTACCTCGCCCCACACGACCTGGCCGCTGTGAATCCCGATGCGCAGCCGCACCGGCTGGCCGAGCCGGCGCTGCAGCCCCTCGCGGCGCGCTTCGATCGCCTTCAGCATGGCCAGCGCTGCGTGCACTGCCCGCAGGGCGTCGTCCTCATGGGCAACGGGCGCCCCAAACAACGCCATGAGACTGTCGCCGATGACCTTGTCGACGTGACCGCCCACGGCCTCAACCTCGGCGCCGAGCGCGGCGAAGATCTCGTTCATCACATCGGTAACCGTCTCGGGATCGAGCTTCTCCGACATCGCCGTGAACCCGGCGATATCGGCAAACAGCACGGTTACCACCCGCCGCTCGCTGGCCGTCCTGGAGTCCCTGGTGTCCAATGGCTCCCCCGCAGCGCTCGTCAGCGATTGAGCGCGCGCATGCCGTCCTCGGGGTAACGCGTGCCGGCGGCTACGCCGTGCGGTGCGATCTCATCGAGAGCGGCCAGGTCCGCGGCGGAGAGCTGGACGGCGAGCGCGCCCAGGTTCTCTTCGAAGTGGACCCGCCGCTTCGTGCCTGGAATGGGCACGATGTCCTCGTCCCGGGCGAGCACCCAGGCCAGCGCCAGTTGCGGCAGCGAGCAGCCTTTCGCTTTCGCCATCGCGCTCAGACGATCGACGAGCGCCAGGTTGCGATCGAAGTTTTCGGGCGCGAAACGCGGGTGAATCCTGCGGCGGTCCTCAGGCGCCAGATCGTTGGCTGATCGCATCGCCCCCGCCAGGAAGCCGCGCCCAAGCGGGCTGTAGGCGACGAACCCGACCCCCAACTCGCGGCACGTCGCCAGCACGTCGCGCTCTGGATCCCGGGTCCACAGTGAGTACTCGGTCTGCAGCGCGGCGATCGGATGTACGGCGTGCGCGCGCCTGATGGTCGCAGGCGCCGCTTCAGACAGGCCAAGGAACCTGACCTTCCCGGCGCGGACGAGATCGGCCATTGCGCCCACGGTGTCCTCGATGGGCGTGGCAGGATCGACCCGGTGCTGATAGTACAGGTCGACGACATCCATACCCAATCGCCGCAGACTCGCCTCGCAGGCCTGCTTCACGTACTCCGGCCGGCCGTTGATCCCCCCCGGCTTTCCACTCGTGCCGGGCACACCGCCGAACTTCGTGGCAAGCGTGACCTCGCTTCGATACGCGCGCACCACCTTGCCGACCAGCTCTTCGTTGCGGCCCGCCCCGTAAACGTCGGCGGTGTCCAGGAACGCCACCCCGAGCTCACGAGCCCGGTGAAGCGTGGCGACCGCCTCGTCATGGTCCCCCGGACCATAGGCGTCGGACATGCTCATGCACCCCAGACCCATGGCCGACACGACAAGACCGGCACCCAGCCGACGCTGTTCCATGCTGCCTCCTCGTTTGACGGTGCGATCTACCGCGGCTCAGGATCCCATTGGATGCCCACGAGCGAGAAGCCGTGGTCCATCGTGAGAATCTGCCCGGTGAGGTGATCCGACCGCGCCGAGACCAGAAATACCGCCACATCGACCAGGTCGTCCGGTTGCACCAGGCGTCCGGCCGGCGTGCGCCCGAGCAGGCGGGCGCGATTGGCGCCCTGGGCCAGGCGGACTTTCACGCGCTCGGTCTCGACGACGCCGGGCGCCAGGGCGTTCACCGTAATCCCGTGACAGGCCAGGGCCGCGGCGCTGCCGCGCGTCAACTGGTTGAGCGCGGCCTTGGCCGCGCAGTAGGGCACATAGTCGGTAGTGATCGAATCGGCCGCGACGCTACTCATGTTGACGATCTTACCGCCGCCGCCCTGCGCGATCATCTGGCGCGCGGCGGCCTGCGTACAGTAGAAAGAGCCGTCAGCATTGAGCGCCAGGGCGCGGCGCCACATCTCAGGAGTGGTTTCAAGAAATGGAACGCGGCCGAGTCCCCCCGCGTTGTTGAACATGACGTCGAGCCGGCCGTAGCGCTCGACGCAGGCCTGGACGAATCTCGCCGCCTGGTCCGGTTCGGACACATCCACCTGGACGGCCGCCGACTGCCCGCCGGCGTCGCGGGTCTCGCTGGCAAGCGCCTCCGCCGAGGCCGCGTTGGCGCGATATCCGATCAGCAGGCGCGCCCCCTCTCGCGCGAAGGCGCGGCTCAACACCCGGCCGATGGCGCCGCTCGCGCCTGTCATCGCGATGACCCGATCCTGCAGGATCACGCCTTCCAAGCTTCGCGGGCGACGCGCAGGAAGTTTTCGCCGATGATCTTCCGCACATCATCGTCTTTGTAGCCGCGCTCCAGGAGCCGCAGGGTGATGTTGGGCCAGTCGCCCAGCCCTTCTTCGAGATCCTTCATGGGCGCGCCCTGTGGGAACTTCTGGTCGAATCCTCCTGTGGTCCCCGCGTACTTCCGCCGCAGCGACGCGCGCAACTCCACGGGGTACGCGCCCTTGCTGGCCTCCGAGTCAGTACCGATGGACACGTGATCGATCCCGACCAGATTGACGATGTAGTCGATGCACTCGACGAACTGATCGAGCGAGGGAGGCTCATCGCTCCCCCGCCAGACCAGCGGCGGAAACGTCGAGCACCCCACTACTCCGCCCTTTGCCGCGACCGCCTTGATGTGCTCGTCGGGAATGTTCCGGGCCACCGGCACCAGCGCATACGGGTTCGAGTGCGTGAACACGCAGGGCTTCTGTGAGACTTCAATCGCGTCGAGCGCGGTCCGTCGCCCGGCGTGGCTGAGATCGACCAGGATGCCCGCGCGGTTCATCTCGCGCACAACCTCGCGGCCCCAGGCGCTCAGCCCAGCGTCGGTCGTCTCCGCCGCACCGTCACCCAGGAAGTTGCGGGTATTGTAGGTCAACTGGATCGTCCGCACGCCGAGACGCCAGAAGGTCTCGACCCGCTCGATGATGGTGCCGATCGGCCGGG
>JBQTJG010000231.1:0-10096 GCA_052387355.1 Armatimonadota bacterium
GACTGGATGACGCCTTTGCCGAATGTCCGGCGGCCGACGAGCGTGGCGCCCGCGGAGTCTTTCAGCGCGCCGGCCAGGATTTCGGACGCGCTGGCGCTGAACTCGTTGGCCATCACGACGATCGGAACGCCGACCTTCGGCCCTCGTCCCGCGTTTTCGGTGCTCCGGCGGCCGTCGCGGCCGACGACATGTAGGATCGCCCGGCCCGCTGGCACGAACCGGTCGGCGATCCGCAGCGCGGCGTCGAGTAGTCCCCCGCCGTTGTTGCGCAGGTCGATGAGCAGGCCGCGCGTGCCAGCGGCAAGCAGGCGGTCCACCTCGGTGGACACCTCCTTGGCCGTCTGATCATTGAAGGTCAGGATCCTTACGTACCCGATCTTCTCGGCCGTCAACTGTTTCTGGATCGCCGCGTCGAGTATCCCTGCGCCTTGCACCGTGACGATCTGGACGCGGGCGCGTGTGATCTCCGCATTGAACGTCTGGTCGGTCCGTCCGATGCTTAGCTTCACCTTGGTCCCGGCCGCGCCGCGGATGCGGCTCACCGCCTCCTGCAGCGCCATGCCATCCGTCGGCACCCCATCAATCAGACGGATGCGGTCACCGGCGCGGAGCCCTGCCCGGAACGCGGGCGTGCCCTCGATGGGTTGGACGACGATCAGGTGGCTATCCCTGATATCGATGAAGATCCCGATGCCGAAGAAGAACCCCTGCGCGTCCTGAGAGAACTCCCGGAACGCCTTGCTTTCCATGTAGCGCGTGTACGGATCACCGAGCGCATCCAGCATCCCCCGGGCTGCGCCATCGAACAGTCGCGATGTGTCGGGGACCGGGTTGAGGAACTCCTTGCGCACGGTGCTCAGCAGTTCCCGCAGCAGGGCGAACCCCTGATCGTCGGCGGCCCGGGCCGCTGCAGTCCGCTGGCCTGCGCCATAACCGGCTGCAAAGATCCCTGCAGCGAGCACGATGACCAGGAGCGCCGTCGTCAGCTTGATACGGATCGACACGCACCATCACCTCCGAGCCGACCGCGTAGGGCCGGCGGGTGTAGCTTACCGTGGCCGGAGAGCGGGAACAAGCGCTGCCGTGATATCCGCGTACTACCTGAGCGGATCGACAGGGCGGCCGTTCTGGCGAACCTCGTAGTGAAGATGGGGCCCCGTGCTATACCCCGTGCTGCCCACCCGCCCTACAACCTGGTTGCGCGTGATGCGCTGGCCGGGGCGCACCAGGATCGTCGAAAGGTGGCCGTAGAGCGTGCTCAGGCCCTGCCCGTGATCGAGCACCACGAGCTTGCCGTATCCACCATACCAGCCGGCAAACAGCACGGTGCCGTCAGAGGCGGCGCGCACGGGCGCATGGAACCGGGCGGAAATGTCCACACCGGTGTGAAAGTGCCGGCGGCTGAAGATGGGATGAACGCGAAACCCGAACCGAGACGTCATGACTCCTCGCAGCGGCAGAATGAACGCTGCCAGCCGGCGGCCGCCGGTCAAGGAGCCCTGTCCCTGGAGGCGCTGGATCAACGCCTCCAGTTTGGTCGAATCCTCCTCCAGCTCCCGCACGGCTCGCTCGGACGCCGTCCGTTCCTGGACGATGCGGCGCAGCGTATCGCGCTTCTCTACGCCGTGCCGGGTCAGGACCCCGCGCCGTTCCTCGGTCTCGCCCACCAGCGTGCGCACCTGCGCCTGCTGCTCTTCGAGCCGTACACGAAGCTGCGCGGTTTGGTTGCGATCCGTCGTGTATGCTTGGATGAGCCGGGCATCGTGGTGTAGGATCGCACCGACGAGTCGCGTCCTCGCCACAAACTCCGCGAACGATGTGGCGCCCAGCACAACATCCAGGTAACCGGCCCGTCCGTATCGGTGCGCGTCGAGGACACGGTCGGCAAGCAGGGACCGGCGGCGCGCGAGAGCGAGTTCCGCACGGGCCAACGCCCCGGCCGCGACATCCGCCCGCATCCGGACGCGGCGCAGGTCTGCCGATAGCCTGGACAATCTTCGTTCTGTGACCTCGCGCTGTCGATCCAGTCCCTGCACATCGTCGGAGATCCGACGCTCGCGCCGTCGGGTCTGCGCCAGACGCTGACGCTGGGCGTCAAGCTGCTGCTGCAGGCGCTTCAGCTCCTCTTGTTTTGCCGGAAGCAACGCCGGCCCGGCGGCGGCGAGGTGCACGGGCGTTGCGCCGACGAGCGCCGTGAGCGTCGCGGCGAGAAACCATCGGCGGTGGCGGGACGGGATCACGTCCGCAGATACCTGCGTAGCCCGATCTCACTGCCTGCGATGCCGACGGCCGCTCCCATGAACCAGACCACTGCGACGGCCTGTGGAAGTACGGCTGCAGGCGCCAGGACCGGAAGAAACGGCAGCGTCGTGGCAGCCTGGGAGACCAGGGCGATGTACCCGGCGGCCATCACCGCGGTCGCCACAGTCGCCGCGCCGATTCCCTGAAGCGCACCTTCCACGATGAAGGGCCCGCGGACGAATCCCGGCGTCGCGCCGACCAGGGTCATGATCTCAATCTCCTGACGGCGGGCGGCGACGGTGAGGCGGATCGTGTTCACGATGATCAGCAGCGCGGCGGCGAACAGCATCACGACCACTGCCGCGCCGGAGATCCGCACAGCGCGGGTGAGCGCCACGAGCCGGTCGACGACCGTCGCCCCATACGTGACTTCCTCAATGCCGTCGAGCGCTCGCAGCGCTCGGGCCACGGCCTGCACCTGACCGGCGTCCGTCACGCGGGCTTCGATGGAATCAGGCAGCGGGTTGCCGGGCAAGAGCTCATTGATCGATCCCATCGACTTGAAGGTCCGCTGCAATCGCCGCAAGGCTTGCGCGCGACCCACGATCGCGGCCTGCTGAACGCCGGGAAGGAGCTGAACCGCCGCGAGGACCCGGCGCTGTTCTGCCCGCGGCAGGTCTCTGCGGAGGAATCCGACCACTTCCACTTGCGCCTCCAGTATGGTCGCCACATGCGCCAGATTCGAGGAGACGAGAAACCCGGCCCCGGCCACAACCAGCGCGATCGCAATGGTCGTCGTCGCAGCCGCGGCCATCAGTCCGTTGCGACGTAGACCCCCGACGGCATCGCCGAGGATCGCCCGAGCCGCGCCCGGCCGCCTCGACGGAACACCCGAGACGTCGTCCCGGGTCTCAGTGCGCGGTCTGGTAGAGACCTCGGGACTCATCACGGATCACCCGGCCTGCATGAAGCTCGATCACTCGGCGGCGGAGCACGTCCACCAGCGTGGGGTTGTGGGTCGTCACGACGACGGTCGTGCCGCGCAGGTTGATCGCACTCAAGAGATGCATGATTTCCCACGCCGCCTCGGGATCCAGGTTGCCGGTGGGCTCATCGGCGAGGAGCACGCGAGGACGCGTGACGATCGCTCGGGCCAGGCAGACGCGCTGTTGCTCGCCTCCCGACAGTCGGGCCGGCAGGTCCGGTCCCCGGCCGGCAAGCCCCACGATCTCCAGGGCCCACTGCACGCGAGGACGGATTTCGACTGGATCGCCGTCGGTCACACGCAGCGCAAACGCCACGTTGTCCGTCACGGTGCGATCCTGGAGGAGCTTGAACTCCTGAAAGACGACGCCGAGCCTCCGGCGAAGGTACGGCACCCGGGCCGCGGGCAGGGCACCGACATCGGCACCGTCGACAACGACACGGCCGGTGGTGGGCTGCTCGATTCGCTGGATGAGCTTGAGGAAGGTGGACTTGCCGCTGCCGGTAGATCCAACGAGAAACACAAACTCGCCGGCTTCGATTCCTACCGTCACATTCTGCAGAGCGACCACGCCGGTGGCGTACCGTTTCCCGACGCCGTCAAAGTGGATCATCGCTGCTCCGATGGAAAGGTCGGTCGAATGCTACGACGTTGGTCTTGCCTTTCGCGTCGCGCAGGAGGAATTCCTGCACCGAGCAGACGGTCGTGGTGAGGTTTCCGCGCGACAGTGCCGAGCGCCGGCGCGGTTATGGGATCCTCAGGTCCCACGTACGGAGTTCGTGCAGCAAGCGGTCATCGGTCATGTTGAGGTGGATCGGGGTCACGGAGATGTGTCCGGCGGCGAGCGCCCACGCGTCGGTCCCTTTCTCGTCGTTCGCCTGTCCGCGCTGACCTGTCAGCCAGTAATAGGTGTGTCCCCTGGGATCGGTCCGCTTCTCCAGCGAGGAGAGATATCGCCGCGAGCCCTGACGCGTGAGCGCCACGCCTTTGAGTTGATCGGCCGGCAGGTTCGGGACGTTCACATTCACCAGAGCATCGTCGGGCAGCGGGCGCTCGACGAGCAGTTGGGCCAGCCTCACGGCGAAGCGGACGGCGACGTCGAAGCGGACATCCTCGAAGGCCGCGACGGATACGGCGATACTGGGTATCCCCAGGATGGCGCCCTCCATAGCCCCGGAGACCGTACCGGAATATGTGAGATCCCTGCCGAGGTTCGCACCCACGTTCACACCGGAGACGACAACCTCGGGGCGCCGATCGAGCAGCTCAAGCACGCCCAGAACGACGCAGTCGGCCGGGGTCCCGTTCGTGGACCAGGCCACCACCCCGTCCGGATAGCCGACCGCGCGGCGCGCCCGCAGCGGCTTGTGCAGCGTGATCGCATGGCCTGTCGCGCTGCGCTCGTGCTCGGGCGCCACGACGATGGTTTCGTGGTCGGCGGCGAAGGCATCGGCCAGGGCACGCAGGCCCGGCGAGTTGACCCCGTCGTCGTTGGTCAGCAGGACTCGCACGGATCCGAGCGCACAGAGTCGCCCACCCACGCCAGGTATGCGGCGGACCCTCCTTGCACGGGGAGCGCAATCACCTCGGGAACGGTGTACGAATGGAGCGTCAAGACGCGCTCCACCACGGCCTGGAGAAGATGGCGGACAGTCTTCACCACAAGCAGGACCTCGTCGGCCTGCTCCACTTGCCCCTGCCAGCGATAGATCGACTGGAGCCCTGGCACCACATTCACACAAGCGGCCAGGCGTTCATCGACCAGCGCCCGCGCGATGCATAACGCTTCATCGGCACTGCTGGCCGTCACCAGTACCGCGAGGGGCTCCGGCAAAGACTCCAGAGGGCGAGCCCCCACGCTCTAATCCTGCTCCCGCCACCAGTCAGGGGAAAGATCTCGTTCCGGTCGAACCCTGCGCACGGTGGGTCGCGCTCCTGCCCGTTCTTTGGCCACACGCGCACGGAGTTGCTCGAACTCCCGCAGGTCGGTCAGGACCTTCAGCGTATTCCAGACCGCCTCTTCGACGTGCTCGCCGCCTTCTCTCTGCACCAGCGCCACGAGCGGCTCGATGACACGCTTGTTGCGCAGCTTGCCGAGGATGCGAATCGCCAGTCGTTTGACTTCGACGTCCTCGTCTTCCAGGGAGGTGATGAACTGCTCCGATGCCCCGTCGCCGAAGAGCGCGAACAGTACACGCAGCGCGAATCTCCGGACCTTCGGCATCGGGTTCTCGAGCGCGACGCGGAGCTGCTCGACGATCTCGCCCCGCGGCCGTCCGGTGAATGCCTCGATGACCATCTTGGGCGGCTGGATTTCTCGATCGATGTGCACCGCCTCGGTCCCGTCAAGGATCCCACGTTCTTCGAGACGCGCCAGGGTGGCCACCACCGCCTCCTGCATGCGAGGATCACGCAGGAAGAGATCGACCAGCGGCCTGACAATGCGGTGGTCGCCGACACGCCCTAACACTGACAGCGCTGTGACCTGAATGACCTGGCTATCCTGACTCAACGCTTCCAGCAAGGCGTCGATCGCCCGGGAACCGATGTCGACGAGGATTTTCATGACCTGCGTGCCGATCTTGCGACGCAGTCCCTTGTCTTCGAAGGTCGCCATCAGCGGCGCGACCGCATCGGGGCCGATCCGGACCAGGGCCTCCGTGGCCGCCAGTTGGAGGGACCGCTCGCGCCGGTTCAACACGCGGATGAGCGGCTCAACCGCTCCACGGTCACGGATGTCGCGCAGGCCGTTCACCGCCTGCAGCACCACCTGTTCGCTGCGGTCGGCCAGGGCCGCGCGCAAGGCCTCGCCCGCAGTGGATCCACTGATGCGCCGTAGAGCCATGACCGCACTCTTGCGAACGTATTCGTCCGCGTCTTGAAGCGCCCGCGCAAGCGCCGCCACCGCCGCCTCGTCGCCCAGTTTTCCGAGCGCGTGGGCCGCGTCGCTCCGTACCGTCACGTCATGGCTCTCGAGTTGGCGCAGGTAGCGCTGCAGCTCGTCAGCCTTGGCGGCCTCCGGCATCGACGGTCCTCCTGTTGCGCCGCAAACGGACCCGGCCCGGGGCGGCGTCGCAGGCCTCCGTGGCTGGAGCACCTGCTCGCCCGAGGAATGGGGGGAAGCCTTAAGGCCTCCCTAGAATCCCGTGTGGCCCAATTATGCACCATTTTGCAGCGTTCGGCCATTGTCCTGCCGCCGGAGGGCAACAGCACGCTGGATACGCTAGAGGACAGCAGGCCAGGTTGCATCCCCGTCGGTCACTCCCTATACTGAATCGTAATGGTGGAGGCGATGTCCGCCCGCTTCGCCCATCCCAGCGAGGCGGAACTTGCGCGGATCCTCGATTTTTACGGCATCCGCTGGGAGTACGAACCTCGGTCGTTTCCGTTGGAGTGGTCCGAGGACGGTCGTGTTGTCGAAAGCTTCAGCCCGGACTTCTACCTGCCCGACTTCAATCTCTACATCGAGTTGACGACGCTCAAGCAGAGCCTGGTCACCCGAAAGAACCGCAAGCTCCGCCGGATGCGTGCGCTCTATCCGGATGTACGCGTGAAGATCTTCTACGGCCGGGATTTCCGAAACCTGCTCGCCAAGTACGACCTGCATCCCGCCGCCACGGGTTGATGGCGGTCCCACCCATCAAAGACGTGCTCCTCACCGAGGAGCAGATCCGTGTGCGGGTGCGCGAGCTGGCCGCGGAGATCAGTCGCGACTACGCGGGCCGCGACCTTTTGTTGGTGACCGTGCTGAAGGGCGGGATGTACTTCCTTGCCGACCTGAGCCGGGCGATCGCCGTGCCGCTGGCGATCGACTTCATGGCTATCAGCTCCTACCGCGGCGGCAAGGGACCGAGCGGCGCCGTGCGCCTGATCAAGGACCTTGACGAGGAGATCACC
Organism: Armatimonadota bacterium; assembly: GCA_052387355.1. GTDB lineage: Bacteria > Sysuimicrobiota > Sysuimicrobiia > Sysuimicrobiales > Humicultoraceae > JBQTJG01. Next base: position 7,124 of record JBQTJG010000231.1, read on the forward strand.
GGCCGGTCTGTCTTGCTGGTGGAAGACATCATCGACACCGGGCTGACCGCATCGTATCTCGTCCGCTCGCTACGCGCGCGCGATCCCGCCGATCTGGCCATCTGCGCGCTGCTCGACAAGACCGCCCGCCGGATCGTCGACGCGCTCCCGCTCCGCTATCGCGGCTTTGAGGTACCCGACGAGTTTCTCGTCGGGTACGGCCTGGACTATCGCCAGTTTTTCCGGAACCTTCCGTATGTTGGGGTGCTCAGGGAGAATCCCCTGCTTCAGGGATCGACTGCGCGATAGGACGATGACGCTGGCCCCGTCGCACCAGGCTTCCGCCGTTCCCCCCGATGGCGGTTCTCACACCCTGCTCGCTCTCCGAAACATCACGAAAACCTTCCCCGGAGTCGTGGCCAATGACAGGGTGACACTCGAGGTGCGGGCGGGCGAGGTGCACGCGCTCCTGGGCGAGAACGGCGCCGGCAAGACCACCCTGATGAGCATTCTGTACGGAATCTACCAGCCGGACGGCGGAGAGATCTGGGTGCGGAACCAACAGGTCCGCCTGCATTCGCCCCGTGACGCCATCGCACTGGGTATCGGCATGGTTCCGCAGCACTTCCTCCTGATCCGCCGCCACACCGTGGCTGAGAACATTGCCCTGGGCCTGCCCGGTGAAGGCATGCTCTTCCCCGCCAGGCGCATCGAGCCCCGGATTCGGAAGCTTGCCAGTCTGTACGGGCTCGCGGTGGAGCCGCGGGCTCAGATCTGGCAACTGTCGCCAAGCGAGCAGCAGCGCGTGGAGATCCTCAAGACCATGCTCCGCGGCGCCCGGATCCTGATCCTCGATGAGCCAACGAGCGTGCTCACGCCGCAAGAGACACGAGGGCTGTTCGCGGTCCTCGCGCGTATGAAGGCGGAGGGCTGCGCGGTCATCTTCATCTCGCACAAGCTGGATGAGGTCACCGAGATCGCCGACCGCGTCACCGTGTTGCGCCGGGGTCGGGTGGTCGCCACGCTGCCGGCAACAGAAACCGACAAGCGCGCGCTGGCGTTGATGATGGTGGGCCGCCCGGTCGCGTTCACGGCGCGGAGGGATGCTCAGCCCCCTGGAGATGACGTGCTCGTCGTCGGCGGCCTGGCGGCGCTCAATGATCGGGGTCTTCCTGCGTTCCGCGGGGTCTCGTTTTCCGTACGGCGAGGGGAGATTCTGGGCCTGGCAGGGGTGGCGGGCAATGGACAGCGTGAGCTGGTGGAATGCATCACAGGGCTGCGTCAGGTCCATCGCGGCGGCATTCATGTCCTCGGCCGCGACGTGACCAACCGTTCCGCCCGCGCGTTCGACGACGCCGGGGTTGCTCATATCCCCGAGGACCGCATGCGAATGGGGATCGTCCCGGCAATGTCGGTTGCAGAGAATCTCGTGCTCAAACGCTACCGGCATCGACCCTTCTCGCGCGGGTTCGTGCTCAACCGGCGGGCCATCCTGCAGTTCGCGCGCCAGGCGATCGTCGAATATGCGATTGCCACACCCGGACCCCACACCGAAGCCCGCCTGCTCTCAGGCGGCAACATTCAAAAGCTCATTCTCAGCCGGGAGCTCTCCATGCATCCCGAGCTGGTGGTCGCGGCCCATCCCACATCGGGATTGGATGTCAGCGCGACAGAGGCGATCCACACCCTGCTCCTTCAACGCCGGCAGCAGGGCGCGGCGATTCTTCTCGTGTCGGAGGATCTCGATGAGATCCTGGCGCTGTCCGACCGTGTCGGGGTGCTCTTCTCCGGCGAGCTGGTGGGCATCGTCGCGTCGGCCGAGGCCGCCTACCAGCGCATCGGCCTGATGATGATGGGGCAGCAGGTGTGAAGCGATTCGGTCCGTTTCTGCTCGAATGGGATCCGGTGCCGCCCGCAGCCCGCGTCCTTGGAGTCTCTGCGCTTGCGTTGCTGGCGGCGCTGCTCGCGGCCGGCGCGTTGTTTCTGTCGTTCGGAATCAATCCGCTGAGAGCGTACGCGATCATGTTCACAGGCGCCCTCGGCGATCGGCGCGCGGCGTCGGAGACTCTGCGGCATGCGATTCCTCTGCTGCTCGCCGGCGTGGGATTGGTCATGGCCTTCCGCGCCCAATTCTGGAATATCGGCGCGGAGGGACAACTCCTCGCCGGGGCCGTGGGGGCGACCGGGGTGGCCCTGTTCATACCGATTGGCGATCCGTGGGTCATCCCTGCGATGGTTGTCGGGGGGTTCGCCTGCGGCGCCCTGTGGGGGCTGCTGCCTGCGATCCTGAAGTTCAAGCTGGACGTCAATGAAGTGATCACCACCCTGATGATGAACTACATCGCGCTGTTCGCGGTGGAAGGACTGGTCCACGGCCCCTGGAAGGGACAGACCGCGTTCGGATTCGCCTACACCGACACGTTCCGCGATGCGGCCAGTCTGGCGCTCATTCCGGGAACGCGCGTGCACTGGCCGATCCTGGCCATCGGCGTCGCCGGGGCGTGCGGATTGGCCTTCCTGCTGTCGCGAACCCGCGTGGGCTTCGAGATTCGGGCGCTGGGTCATAATCCGGCCGCCGCTCGCTACGCGGGCATGGACCCGCTGCGGACGACTCTGCTCGTCATGATCATCTCCGGGGGCGCGGCCGGGCTCGCCGGCGTCGGCGAGGTCGCCGGGATTCACCATAAGTTGCTGGCGCCCGAACAGGTCTCGCTCGGGTATGGTTACGCCGCCATTATCGTCGCCTGGCTGGCGCGAGGCAGCCCGCTGGTGGCTGTCGTCACCGCGCTGCTGCTGGGTCTCATCTACACGACCGGCGATGTGATGAAGGTCGCGCTGCAGATGCCGGCCAGGGTGACCGACGTGTTCAACGGCCTGATCCTGTTCTTCCTGATCGGCAGTGAGCGCCTCCTCTCCTATCGAGGGCGGTGGGCGCCGGCCCGGTCCCTGGAGCGTACGCCGAGTCCCGAGACGACGGGGAGCACGTGATGCCGG
>JBQTJG010000232.1:0-3552 GCA_052387355.1 Armatimonadota bacterium
ACTGCCGCAACATGGCCATGACCTGCGCGCGATGATGCACCTCGTGCATGCGCATCTGAGTCGCCACGTCGCTCCTGGTCGCTTGGACTCATCCGTGGGGCGTCCGTACGTTGTGTAAAAAAGGCGCTAGGCGGTACCGGCTGAATTTATCGAGGCGATGCGGGGTTTGTGGCGCGCCCGGAGGGACTTGAACCCCCGACCTACGGCTCCGGAGGCCGCAAGTCGCACCGGAAACGCGGTCAGGACGCGGTTTCCAGGCGGGGCTTCTACGGGTTTCCTACGGCCGACTGGGTTGCTACAGATCGGCGACCCCGTCCGGCTCGCGTGACGATCAGCCGGAAAGTGGTGGTAGACTCCACGACGAGATTCGAATTCGGAGTTGCGCATCAGCAGTGTGAAGCGTGACGACCGGGTCCGGAGTTCGGGACGCGTGAGGTTTTGGTCGGGCGCGCCCTCAAAAGTCGGACAGTGCTTGGGAAGCGCTACGCACGCGTCTCCATCGTCATGATCTTGGCCGCGATCTCGCGGAGGTCCCGGCCGACGATGTCGGGCGGCTCATGGATCGGATCGAGCACGATCCCGGGACGAGCCACAAAAGCCGCCTTGCAACCCGCATTGAGCGCGCCGGCGACGTCCCAGGCATGCGCGGCCACGAGTCGGAGCTCGCTGATCGACACGCCAAAGCGTTCCGCCGCCATGCGGTAAGGCTCAGCCCCCGGCTTCAAGCGCTTCACCTCGTCAGCGGAGAGAACGTGCTCGAATAGGTCGACCAAGCCTGCGTTCCGCATCTGCGCCTCGGCGACTTGCTTTGTTGAGTTCGTTAATGTTCCAAGCCGGAATCCCGCGGCTTTCAAATGCTCAAGACTCTCGCGTACTTCAGGGTACGGTGGAAGCTCACGAATCGTACCGAGGATTTGCCTGCGGTCGCCGTCGGTAAGGCGCCTCCCGAGCCGTTCCGCCACCATGTCAAGCGCGCCGCGCCCGATAGCCCCAAACTCGACGTATTTGCCCAGGACGATCGTGACGAGGAAGTTCTGCACGAACTGTTGAAACCACTCCCGCCGCACGTCGGCGTCGCCGAAGACGCGCTCGAAGTGCGGATCCAGCGCCCGCAGGTCGAGCAACGTCTCGTTCACATCGAAGATAATGGCTCTAGGCATCGTCGGACTCCTCCTATGCTCCTTTGCTTCGGGCGAGATTGCGAAAATGCTTCCTGGGACAGAGGTGGAAAATCCATACAGAGTCCCACAGGTTCCCGCCGGCATTGCCGCTGGCAAGTCTCCAGTGCAGGCCTACCGAATCACGGGTATCCCACGACGGTGTTCATTACACCATAAGGGATGATCCTTAGGAAGCACGTCGGGTTCCTCACCCGTGAGCAGATGCAGACGCACGCCGCTGAACTCTTCAGGGCGTCAGGCATGCAATGATTAAGGGAGGATGCGATGAGCAATCCAGATCTACTGGCCCGGTACAACTACGATGAGTTCATCCCCGAGAAGTTCAGACCCTGGCTCAACTTCACCGCCAGCCCGCCGCTCGGCGAGACGGCGCCCGATTTCACGCTGTGGGATTTGGACGGGAGTGAGACACGCCTGTCTGCCATCTGGACCCGCCATGCCTACACGGTCGTGGAATTCGGGAGCTTCACCTGACCCTATTGCGGGATGGCGGCGCCATCCATGAACGCCATGGCGCAGCAGTTCGCGCCGCAGGGCCTGGGGTCGATCTTCCTGTACACGCACGAGGCGCATCCGGGCGAGTACTATCCCCACCACACCTCCATGGCACAGAAGCTGCGGCACGCCCGCGAATTGCGCGACAGGCTTGGCGTCACGCGTCCGATCTTGGTCGATGCGCTCGACGGCGCCTGCCACCGCGCCTACGGATCGATGCCGAACATGAGCTGGATCTTCACCGTGTCCGGCATCCCTGTCTATAAGTCCGACTGGACGGATCCCGCCAGTATCGCCAACGCCATCGAGTATTTCCTCGACGGCCTCGTCCGGCGCAGGGCTGGCGAACGCCTCGCGCCGTTCCACGTGGAGCGCCTCGACTTCCGCAAGCAGGACCGAGAGGCCTTCTACGGGGCGCTGGAGCGGAATGGTCCGAAAGCCGTTAGGGAGTACCGGGCAGCCTTCGGGTGAGACACGACTTTGATACCGCGGCGCCGGTGGGAGTCGATGCTGGCACCGACGGTTTGCGATAGGCGGTTGCCGGGAGACTAGGGCGGAGTTGTGGCGGGCATGCTATTGGCAGAATCCTGCTCGGCAAAGGGTGCGTTCATGCGTGCTCCGTCCGCCTCCATCGTACCCAGGGTTCTTGATGCCCGTAACCCGACTCTTCGTGCGCTCGTCGCTGCGTTAGGGTGCGTCTGGGCCGCCGCAATCGCATGGGAGGTTGGCCGGCACACGGTTCTGGTCCCCATCCTGTCACCCGGGGTCCATTTTGGCTGGGCGCAGATCACGATGGGGGTGATCGTGCTCGGCTCCATTGGGACCGTCTTGACGGTGATTTTCGGCCTCCTGGTCCTGGCACGGGAGGAGGCTCTACTGGCCACAGCCCAGCATCTCCAACAAACTCTGACCAATCTCCGTGAGACCAACGTCGCAACACTGATGGCGCTGGCAGACGCAGTCGAAGCCCGAGATCCTCATACGCGGCGGCACGCCATGGGAGCAGCCGAACTCGCTACCCGGGTTGCCCGGCGGATGGCTCTCCAAGAGGACCAAGTGGAGATCGTGCGCCTAGCGGCGATCCTGCACGATATTGGCAAGATTGGCATCCCCGACCGAATCCTCCATAAGGAAGGTCCCCTCACGTCCGAAGAGAGGCAATTGGTTCAGAGTCATCCGGAAATGGGCGCTCATCTCATCGGTGGCATCCCTTTTCTGCGAGAGGTTGCGACCGTCATCCGCCATCATCACGAGCGTCATGACGGCACGGGGTATCCCTCGCGCCTCCCTGGTGACGCCATCCCCTTGGGAGCCCGTATCGTGGCCCTCGTCGATGCCTACAGCGCCATGACAACCGATCGGCCCTATCGGCCGGCGATCGGTCATGCAGATGCGGTCAGGGAGATCCAGCGCCACGCAGGAACGCAGTTTTCTCCCGCTGTCGTTGCGGCATTCGTGGCGGAGTTCCCTATTGAGGAACCTGATAGATGGCGGGGGCAACCGGGAGAGCCGGCCATACCCTTGGGATTGGACAGCCTCCGCGAATCAAAGCCCCTGACTACCGCATAGCTTTGCGGGCGCTCGACATAAGCGGTGCGCGGTTCTGGCGCATCTGTCAGTTTGATCGACACGCGCTCGTCTCGATTGGATGACGTGGCAGCCCTTGGTTTGTGCCCGAGGGTGAAAGCCGATGGAGGCGAGCCTTCCCGAAGTCCCCTGGAGCCAACGGGCCTTCCGAATGTAAGCGTGCTTACAATCCAGGTGCTCGCGATAGGGTAAAATCCCCACGGAGCCACTCTACCTGTCCTACAGGACGCAGACATGTCGGAAACCTTCGATGCCATCATCATTGGTGCGGGTGAGGCGGGCGCCGTCG
>JBQTJG010000233.1:0-4045 GCA_052387355.1 Armatimonadota bacterium
TCCTCCCTCGGGAGGCCCGAATGGGTGTCTGCGAGACCAACTCCGCTTGCCGCTTCCCGTCTGTTCTTGCACGCAGCCTGGGGAGGTGATTCGCTTCGACAAAGCAGATCTAAGGCGACAACCACAATCTACTAAAAGCCGGTACTTGACGGCCCGCACATGGGTGTTGTCGCTCTCGCCCACGAGCAAAGGTCCATTCGGGAGTCGCGCTATGGAAGATCCTAACGGACCTCGCTGGTATAGCTCGCGGTGTCAAGGCGTGACCAGCGGTCAACCGCTGGACCCACAGGGCAGGATGACCCCGCGGATCGTCGAAGCACCCTGCGAATCTCAGACGTACTAGACATACCAGACGTATTAGAGGAGTGACAGCTATGGAACGGAGCCTTCGAGTCCTGTGGGCACTGGCTCTGCTGATTGCCCTGACCCTCGTGCCTGCCCTCCCCTCGCCGTCCGCGCCGGCTGTCCAGCCGAAGCGAGGCGGCACGCTGACTGTCGGCATCAATGCCGATGCGGCCACGCTCAACCCGTTCGTCTTCCGCTTCAACGTCGAGCGAAATGTGCTGCACATGACGCACGAGACGCTCGTCAACTACAATCTGCAGACCTTCGAGCTCGCTAACACCGCCGCGCTTGAATCCTGGCAGGTCTCGCGCGACGGGCTGACCTACACGCTGCGGCTGTGGCCCAACATGAAGTTCCACGACGGCAGCCCGGCGGCGGCTGAAGATCTCAAGTGGTCGCTCGAGAAGGCGGCGCAGCCGACCTCAGGCCGCACGTTCGCGCTGCTGACGCTAATGGACCGGGTCGAGGTGGCTGACAACCGGACCGTCAGGGTCATCATGAAGAGTCCGGACGGCATCTTCACAGATACGCTGGTCGACGTCTGGCTCGCCAAGAAAGATACGCCGGACTCTGATCTGGCGACGCGTCCCAATGGCACCGGGCCGTTTAAGCTGGTCCGGTGGGACCGGGCCCAGGGGTTCCAGTTCGAGCGGAACCCTGACTATCACGTCCAGGGAAAGCCCTATCTCGATCGTCTGGTGTATCGCATCATTCCCGACGACACGGTCCGGCAGCTCCAGATGTCCAACCAGCAGTTGGACTTCATCGACGTCTTCCCGATCGCCAACGTGGCGCAGTTCAAGATGAACCGCGACCTGCAGGTCTACGAGGTGCGCGGCGACAAGGCCGTCGCCCTCGTGTACTTCTGTCTGAGCAACGCGAACCCGCCGTTCAACGACAAGCGCATCCGCCAGGCGGCCAGCCTGGCAATCGACCGCGCCAAGATCAAGACCCTCCTGTTCGGGCTGCACGACGCGCGCGGCACCGCCATCCCCAGGACGAACCCGTTCTACGCGTCGGGGGTCCCTGACTACAGCCGCCGGAACCAAGAGCGGGCACGACAGCTTCTGGCCGAGGCCGGCAACCCGAGCCCCGAGTTCGATCTGGTCTACCACACCGGCTTCGCCGAGGACATCATCGCCCAGGCCGTCGAGCAGTCCCTGAAGGACGTGGGGTTCCGCGTCAACCTGAGGCCCATCGAGATCGGACAGTACGTGGCCCAGGTCCTGACCCCACCGTTCCGGTTCCAGGGCGGCCTGACGTGGATCGTGCCGAAACCCAACCCGTACGACCAGCTCAACCATCCATACGGCAAGATCAATGGGCAGGCGCTTCAATACGCCCGGGCGAACCAGGGGTTCTACGACAAGCTGCAGGCGGCCCGCGGGATCGCTAATCCCGACCAGTTCAAGACGGCCATCCAGGAGCTGCAGCGGATCATCGCCGAAGACCAGCCCGCGATCATCGTGGGCGGCAAGGTCTTCATGCACGCCTCCTACAAGTACGTGAAGGGCTTCACCATTCATCCGCAGCAACGGCTGTTCTTCACGGACGTCTGGCTGGATAAGTAGTCTCATCACTTGATGGTCAGGGCCGGGGGCATTCGGGCCTCCGGCCCTTCCTGTGAACGCAGGGTGTTGCGACTGCGAGGTGACGGGATGATCTTTCATACGACCCCAATTTCCCAGATCGACTGGGACTCCCCAGGCAAGCGGCTGTACGCGATCCCTTTTACCCTGGACGGAACCTGGGGCCGGGTCCGTGTGCCCCTGTGCGTCATCGGCGCGGGCAGGCCGGGCAAGACAGTCGTCGCCATCGGCGGGACCCACGGCAATGAATATGAGGGCCCCGTCGGCCTCAGGCGCCTGGTCGCCGATCTCGACGGGAACGCGTTGATCGCTGGGAGGCTGGTCGTCATTCCCGTGCTCAACGTCCCAGCCTTCCAGGCCGCGCGGCGGGAGTCGCCGCTCGATGGCGGCAACATGAATCGCGCCTTCCCCGGCCGGGCCGACGGCACCATCACCAGCCGGATCGCGCGGTTCATGAGCGACGAGGTACTGCCGCGCGCCGACGTGGTCATCGACATTCATGCGGCGGGTGACACCTACGAGATCGCCCGGTGCGCCTCGTTCCACCTTGTGGATGATACGGCGCAGTTCCAGGCGATGCGTGAGACCGGATTTGCATTCGGCATGCCCTGGATCTGGATCTATCCCAGGGGCATGGGGTCCGGGCTCCTCACCGAGCACGCGGAGTCGCTGGGCAAGATCACGATCGGCGGCGAGTTTGGCTACGGCGCATCTACGGATCTGCAGGGCGTGCGGTGGGCTCATCACGGCGTGCTGAATATCATGCGCCTCCACGGCCTCCTGCGCGGGTCCATCGAGCCGCTGCTGCCCCCTGAGTATGATCGGCAGCGTTTCGTCTCGTCGGCCGACCTCGAAATGTGGCAGACCGCGCCTGTCAGCGGCATCAGCGAACCCCTCGTCCCGCTGGGGACCTTCGTGAAGCAGGGCCAGCCTGTCGCCCGCATCCACGACTTCGAACGCATCGACGAACCCGCAGTCGAGATCGCCGCCAACTTGGATGGATACCTCCTGGTCCGACGCTTCCGCGCGCAGACGTCTCAAGGCGACGTGGTCGCGGTCGTCGGCCAGGAACTTTCGTAAGGAGGGCTCCCATGACCGAAGCCGGACGATCGGCAGTCGCGAAGCAGTACCGGTACGAACTCCTGACCTGGCCCGAGATCAATGAAGCGGTCGCCCTCAACAAGGTCGTGGTCCTCCCCGTGGGGTCGACGGAGCAGCACGGCCATCACCTTCCGCTCGACACCGACGCCCGGCTCGCCTCGTCGGTCTGCTACGAGGCAGGCCGGCGCTCGCCCGACGAGTTCCTGATCCTGCCTCCGGTGGCCTACGGTTATACCCATCACGTGATGGACTTTCCCGGCACCATCAACATCGAGCCCGAGACGTTCGTGCGGTTCCTGCTCGACATCACCCGCTCTGCTGCCTACCACGGCTTCAAACGCATCATCATCGTGAATGGCCACGGCTCCAACCATCCCCTCGTGGAGCAGGCCGGCCGGCAGACGTGCCTTCAAACCGATGCGCTGTGCCTGACGTTGAGCTGGTGGCAACTGGTTGCCCAGTACTGGAACAAAGAGGTCCGCACCTCGGTGATCCCGGGCGGGTGCGCACACGCGTGCGAGCTCGAAACCTCGATGTACATGCATGTGGACGGCAGCCAGGTGCGCAGCGACCGGATCAAGGGCAAGCCGGCCGACTACATCCGGCTGCCCGGCGCCGCGAAGTGGCACTACACCGATCTCACTGCCCCCAACGGCCCGATCACGCTGATCGAGTGGACCTCGACCTACACCGAGACGGGATCGTTCGGCGAACCGGAGAAGGCCACCCCCGAGAAGGGACGGCTCGCCTTTGAGTATGCAGTGACACGGCTCGTGGAGCTGGTCCGCTGGTTTCGCACCCGGCCGGCGCCTGAACGAGTGATGCACCACGCGACGCCGCCGACGTTCAAAATGCCGTTTGGATTCTGAAGAGGACAATGGGGCAGTCCACCGGCGATCTCCTCAGGTGCACTGAGGGAGACTTTATGGACACCACATCTGACCCCTCATCCATCCCGCCGGGCGGCCGAGCGCGGGCCTGCGATCTCGGCATCCGGGTCGGACGGTTCT
>JBQTJG010000234.1:0-13349 GCA_052387355.1 Armatimonadota bacterium
TTTCAATCCGCTCTGGTCTCTGTAAATGGCACTGTGGCCCTATATTCGGGCTTCCCCCCCGCACCACCGCTGCTTCCCCGGCGGGGGTTTGGGTTGGGGTGCGCGCCGTCATGTGGGAGGGGACTGAATGGCCGAGGCTGTTGACCGCATCGGGGCGCCTGCGCGTACGGCCTTCCAGGCGGGTGACCGGTTGTTTCAGCGACTGCTCGCGACAATGGCGGGCACGGTGCTCGTCATCATGGGCGCCATGCTGATCGCGCTCACCATCGCCGCGTGGCCTGCGATCAGGCGGTTCGGTCTCGCGTTCTTCATCACCTCGACGTGGGATCCGGTGGCAGGCGAATTCGGCGCGCTGCCCTTCGCGTACGGAACCCTCGTCTCGTCAGCCGTCGCGCTGTCGCTGGCGATTCCCCTGGGCCTGGGTGTCGCTATCTTTCTTTCAGAGTTGACTCCGGGCTGGCTGCGCGCCCCCATCGGATTCCTGGTCGAGCTGCTGGCGGCCATTCCGAGTGTCGTCTACGGCTTGTGGGGAATCTTCGTGCTGGTGCCATGGGTGCGCGCGTCCCTGGAGCCGTCGCTCAAGACGACCCTCGGCTTCCTGCCGCTGTTTCAGGGCCCACCCCTGGGCGTCGGCATGCTGACCGCCGGGCTCATTCTCGCGGTCATGGTTGTGCCGTTCATCGTCGCGGTGAGCGCGGAGGTCATGCGCGCCGTTCCCCGGTCACAGCGCGAGGCCGCACTTTCACTCGGGGCCACTGTGTGGGAGACGACCCGGACCGCGGTGCTCCCCTATGCCCGATCCGGCATCATGGGCGCCATCTTCCTCGCGCTCGCCAGGGCGCTGGGCGAGACCATGGCCGTTACGATGGTCATCGGCAATGTCCCCCAGATCAAAACGTCGCTGCTGGCGCCGGCCTACACGATTGCCGCGGTCATCGCCAACGAATTCACCGAGGCGACCGACGACCTCTATCTGGGGGCCCTGATCTACGTCGGCCTGGTCCTCTTCCTCGTGACGGTCGTCGTCAATATCCTGGCCCGTCTGCTCGTTGCCCGGGCGGCCAGCGGGCCGGCCCTGATCCGGGAGTAGCCGCGATGGACCTGGCGTACCTGCGGCGCAAATGGACGAATAGGGCGATGATCGTGGTGTCGTTCGTCTGTACGGTGGCGGTGCTCGCTCCACTATTCTTCATCCTGTTCTTCCTGGCGCGCACCGGGCTTGGCGCCCTCGACCTGGATTTCTTCACGCAGGTGCCGGGTGCGGCCGGCGAGCCCGGGGGCGGCATGGCCAACGCCATTGTGGGGACGCTGGTATTAATCGGCCTGGCCGGGTTGCTCGGAATTCCAATCGGCGTGCTCGGGGGAACGTTCCTGGCGGAGTTTCCCAACAGCCGCTTCGGACAGATGGTCCGCCTCTTCGCCGACGTGATGAACGGCATCCCCAGTATCGTCATGGGACTGTTCGCCTACACCGTCCTGGTGCTGCCGCTACGGCACTTCAGCGCCCTCGCCGGCGGCGTCGCGTTGGGCGTGATGCTGATCCCGACGGTGATGCGCACGACCGAAGAGATCGTGCGGCTCGTGCCGCAGAGCATCCGCGAAGCATCGCTGGCGTTGGGGATTCCGCAATGGAAGACGCTGCTGCGAGTCGTTCTTCCCGCCGCCGCTGGCGGCATCGTAACCGGCATAATGGTCGGGCTCGCCCGCATCGCGGGGGAAACAGCGCCTCTGCTCTTCACCGCGTTTGGCAACCGCTTCTGGAATACGGACCTGAGGCAGCCAATCGCCGCTCTGCCGCTGCAGATTTTCGCCTATGCCATCTCGCCCTTTGACGACTGGCACCGCCAGGCCTGGGCCGGCGCGCTCGTACTGGTCACGATCGTCCTGGTCATCAATATCACCGCGCGGTACGTCGCAAGCCGGCAGACGATGCTGCGATAGTCCTATGCAAGGGCCCTTCAAGGAGGCAACATGGAACAGGTGATGGAGGTGAGTCAGGCTTCCGGCCGGGAGGCCGTGGCCCTCATTGACGACGCCGGCGGCATCGAGGCCCAGGACGTCCACGCGTGGTTCGACCGGCACCACGTCCTCCGCGGGATCACGTTGAAGATGGCCGAGCAGCGCGTGACCGCCATCATCGGGCCCTCAGGATGCGGAAAATCGACCTTCCTCAGGTGTCTGAATCGGATGCACGAGCTGGTCCCCGGCGCGCGTTCCACCGGCCACGTGCTGCTTGACGGCCAGGATATCTATGCGCCGGGGATGGATCCGGTGCTCGTTCGCCGCCGCATCGGGATGGTCTTCCAGAAGCCTAACCCGTTCCCGACGATGAGCATCTACGGCAACGTCGCCGCCGGGCTCAGGCTGGCCGGCGAGCGCGATCGGCGCCGCGTGGACGAGACTGTCGAGCGCAGCCTGCGCGCCGCGGTCTTGTGGGACGAAGTGAAAGACCGGCTGAGTAAGCCAGGTATGAGCCTCTCGGGCGGCCAGCAGCAGCGGCTCTGCATTGCCCGGGCCCTGGCCGTCTCGCCGAAGGTCCTGCTCATGGACGAGCCCTGCTCGGCCCTCGATCCGGCGGCGACGCTGCGCATCGAAGAATTGGCCCGCGTGCTGGCCGGGCAGATCACGATCGTCATCGTCACGCACAACATGCAGCAGGCCGCTCGGGTATCCGACTTCACAGGCTTCTTCCTCGACGGGGAGCTGATCGAGTTCGGCTTGACCGATCAGATCTTCACCAGGCCGCGCGACCGCCGAACCGAAGATTATATTACGGGTAGATTCGGGTAGGGAGGTGGCCCGGTGACGCGGGAACTCTTCGTCAAAGAGCTGGAGATGCTGCAGGCCGACGTCCTGCGGATGGCCACCATGGCCGGGGAGGCTATTGCGGCCTCGGTCGAGGCGCTCCGTGACCGAGATGTTGCGCGGGCCGAGCGTATCATCCAGGAGGACGACCGGATCGACGCGCTCCATCTGGACCTGGAAAACCGGTGCATGCGTCTGCTGGCCCGGCAGCAGCCCATGGCCTCGGACCTGCGGACGATCGCCGCGGTCTTCGCCATCACCATCGACCTGGAGCGAATGGCCGACCACGCCGAGGGCATCTCGAAGGCAGTGAAGAGGCTTGCCGGTCAGCCGCTGCTGAAACCCCTCATCGACATCCCGCGCATGGAATCGTTGGTGGAGGAGATGCTGCGCGACGCGATGGATGCGTTTCTCAGCCGCGACGCCGCCCGGGCCGAGGCGATGGCGAGAAAGGATGACGAGGTCGACGCGCTGCGCAGCCAGGTCTTCCGCGAGTTGCTGACCTACATGATCAGCGATCCGGGAAGCGTCCCACAGGCACTGGAACTGCTGCTGGTGGCTCAGCACCTTGAGCGGGCGGCCGATCATATCACGAATATGGGTGAGCGTGTCGTCTACATAGTGACAGGCGAATTGCGCGAGTTGAACGTCTAGGAACGCCGCGTTCTGGGGGAAGATCATGCGTCGCGTCCTGTTCGTCTGACATGCTGTTCTGGCCCTTTCTCTTGCGCTTTGAAGCCCGCCACCGCATCGTTCGCGGCGAACCGGGCAGCGAGCTCTCGGTCGTCCGTGCGTCGATGAGAATTCCGCGTGGGGTGGTGCGGCATGCGCGTGCTCTTCCTGTGCACACACAATAGTGCGCGGTCACAAATGGCCGAGGCGTTGCTCCGAGATCTCACCAAGGGACGGGTGGACGTCTACAGCGCCGGCACCGAACCGCGCGACGTGAATTCGCATACGATCGAGGTCCTGCAGCAGAGCGGGATTCACCACGACGGCAGATCGAAGTCCCTGGAGGAGTTCGGGGGCCAAACGTTCGACTTCGTCATTACCACCTGCAACGAAGCGCAGGAGGCGTGTCCGCAGTGGCCAGGCGCGCGAATGGTCCACTGGACGTTCGCCGACCCGGCTGCCATACCACCGGAGGAGCAATTGGAAGCGTTCCGGCGTACGCGCAACGAACTTCTCCAACGCCTGCGCCTCTTTGTGCAAGCCAACAAGCTCTAGGGCAGGGGGCGCTGCTCAGGAGTGTTTCGCCTGGATCCCTTCGAGGACATGGGCACCGTGTTCACCCATGTCCGTCGGGATCTGACTGGAGAAGAGCTATGAGCGAGCGGCCGGCGTCTGTGCGAGCCTGCGTCGAGGTGCCGCGCGGGAGCCGGAACAAGTACGAAATCGATCCGGCGAGCGGCGGCATTCGTCTCGACCGCGTCCTCTATTCACCCCTGCACTATCCCGCTGATTACGGATTCGTGGAGCGGACGCTGGCCGAGGATGGCGATCACCTCGACGTGTTGATCTTCACCTACGAGCCGACATTCCCGGGGTGTCTGGTAGACGCACGTCCAATCGGCGACCTGGACATGCGCGACGAGAAGGGCCGGGACCAGAAGATCCTGGCCGTGCCTGTGGGCGATCCACGGTTCGACGGAGTCACCGAACTCGATCACGTGCCGCCACACTTCCTGAAGGAGGTTCAGCACTTCTTCGAGGTCTACAAGACGCTCGAGCAGAAGGCTGTCGAGATCTATGGCTGGGCCGGCGCGACGGAGGCATGGAGGCTGGTACGTGAGGCCCACCAGAGATACGCGAGCGCGAGACCCGGATGAGAATCGGGCCCGGCGATCTAGATCGCGAGCCCCCGCGTGTTGGCGAAGGCCCGGACCTCGTCGCGCCTGGGCATCGAGGGCTGCGCTCCCATCCTGGTGACCGAGAGCGCACCGACCACGTTCGCAAACCGAACGCCGTCAACGGGTCCCTTACCCTCGGCGAGCGCGACGCCCAGCGCGCCGGCGAACGCATCGCCGGCCGCCGTCGAATCCACGACATCGACAGGGACCCCGGTCACTGATTCTCGTATCGCTCCCGTTGCCAGGAAGGCGCCATTTGCTCCCCGTTTGATGACGGCCATATTGCAGCCCCGCTCCACAAACCACGCCGCCGCTTTGGCTGCCGAGCGCTCGTCCTTGACGGGGATGCCTGTGAGCACCCTGGCCTCGACTTCATTGGGGGTGATGGCCGACACGTACCGATACAAATCGGGGGGCAGGGGCTGCGCCGGGGCGGGATCGAGAACGACCAGACGCCCGCTGGAGTGCGCGAGCCGCGCAGCCTGCAGCACCACGTCGAGCGGCACCTCAAGCTGCAGCAGCAGCGCCTGGCTCGCGCTGATGGCGTCCCGAGCGGTCTCGACGTCCGCCACCGACAGGCGGGTGTTGGCGCCCGCGGCGACGACGATGGTATTGTGTCCCGAGGCGTCGACAGTGATGAACGCCACGCCCGTCGCCGCGCTGTCGTCCGTGCGGACATGCCTGACATCGATCCCCTCAGCAGCCAGGCCGTCTCGAAGCGCCGCCCCGACCGGGTCGCCTCCGACGCAGCCCACTATGGTCACGCTCGCGCCCAGCCTGGCCGCCGCGACTGCCTGATTGGCTCCCTTACCGCCGCGGAAGACCGAGAACTCTCCGCCAAAGACAGTCTCTCCGGCGGCGGGAAGTTTGAACGCCTTGACCACCTGGTCGGAGTTCAGGCTCCCGACGACCGCGATCTTTGGCTTCAAGGCTGCCTAGATCGGCGAGGTGGGAGTGGAGGGACGACCGCGCAAGACCATCGCCTCGGGCGCGTTCAACTGTCGAAGCAGGCTGGCGCCGTCGAAGTACAGGCGCTCACCTGTGAACAGGCCGTCGCGGACGGGAAAGAAGATGACCAGCGGGAACTCGACCACATTGCCCGATGGGGGCAGTCCATGCCAGGCGCCCTGATGGGTGCCGTAGACGATGGATTCTTCGACCAGGCAGTGCTCGTCGATCACGTGACGCAACAGCGTAAGCTTCACGTCGGGAAGCGCGGACCACAACTCGCGATAGAAGCGCCGCGCCTCGTCCTTGCCCGCATAGCTTAGTCCCCAGGGTATGACGTCGTAGACGCAGTCTTCGCTCAGGGTGGCAACCAGCTCCTCGAGCTTCCGCGCGTTCTCGGCGACGGCATGCCGGTACCAGAGGGACTTGACGTCGGCAGGAGTCATGGCGCGCTTGACCTCCTCTCTCTGCTTCGTGCTGCTACGCGGCCGTCCGGATCGTTTCCTCCCAGCAGGCGCAAGCAGGTTTGACAGGATGTCAACGTGCCTTCTTGACGTACCGGATCAGGCCCAGCGCGCTCTGGTGGGTAGACATGATCACCTCGAAGCGGCCGGCGCTCTCCGGTCCGTCGAGTCTTGTCACGTCAGCCGTCACGCCGTCGCGCAGGCGGGCGGTGACGGCATCGTCGCTCGCGCCGTCCTCGAGGGCGGTCCGCACCAGCGCGACCGCGGCGTGCAGGCGTTCCTGCAACTGATCGAGCAGCTTGTCGACCCAGGCGTGGGGGCCGAAGTGCGTCAGCAGCAGCTGCCGGGCGCCGAGCGCCCGCAGGCGCGCGATCGTGGCGTCCCAGGCAGGCACGTCCAGTTCCGGCGGTGGGGTGGGAGGGCGCACGTATCGAGATCCAGGCAGCGCCACCCCGGCCGCGTCGCCGGTGAAGAGATCGCCATTCGCCTCGTCATAGAATGCATGGTGATGCCGCGCATGGCCGGGTGTATCGAGCGCTACCAGGCGGCGAGACCCGGCCAGAACCTGCGCGCCGTCGTTCAGGACGTGAACCCGCGCGGCGGGAACAGGGAGCACCGCGCCGAAGAGGCTTTCCAGCTCATCGCCGTAGAGGCGCCGGGCGCTGGACAGCAGACGAGACGGGTCGATGAGATGTGGGGCGCCGATGGGATGGACGTAGACCTCGAGGTGCGGGAACTGCGCGGCCAGCGTTCCGGCCGCGCCGGCGTGGTCCAGATGGATGTGCGTGACCAAGATGGCCTGAAGATCGGCGGGCTCAAGCCCTGCAGCTTTGATGCCGCTCAGCAGGGTCTCGACCGTCGACGCCGGGCCGGTCTCAATCAGGGCCGGACGCTCGCCGGTCAGCAGGAAGGCGCCGACGGCCCGCGGCGTTTCATCATAGCGTGTGTCGATCAACGTGAGGTCTTCCGCGAGTCGCTCGATGCGTACCATCCTGGAAGCTCCGGTGGCGGCTGCTGGAAACCGGTCAGTTCCTAACCGATGAAGCGGTCGAGTGCTTCCTTGAGGTCGGCCACTGCTGCGGCGACGTTGCCCCTGGTCTTGGCCTCGACCACACAGTGCTCGAGATGGTCTTCGAGGAGCACTCGGGCGGCCTGATCGAGGGCGCTCCGGGCCGCCGCGATCTGGATGAGCACCTCCGGACACGGGCGGTCGTCAGCGACCATGCCGCGAATGCTGCGAATGTGCCCCTCGATGCGTGCGAGGCGATTGGTGACCTGCTTCGTCTTCGTATGCGGCATGCCATCCTCCACCAAATCTGGTGGCAGTATAGCATCGCGCCTCAACGACCTTCCAGGGGAATTTGCCCGCGCGCCGAAGGAGGTGTCGCATGATCCACAAAGGATACAGACGGTCGACGGTCGGTGATGTCGATGGGTTTCAGCACGGCCAGGATGACTATTGGTATCAGCCGCTCGTCTTTGGCAAGAACCTGTTCACCTATCTGGCGTCGGTGCCTCCCGGCGGATACATGCCACCGCACGGACACGAGGAGGATCCGTACGAATTGTCATTCTTCCAGCTCGATGGTGAGCTGGAGGTCACGCTGGAGCACGATACGTTCACCGTGACCCCTGGGGATGCGCTCCACATCGATCCTGGGGTGTCTCTTGGAGTACGAAACACGCGCGACACTGTGGCGCGTTTCCTCCTGACCTTCAATCCGCCTCCTGCTGCCGGATCTCTGGAAGCGATGCGGGAGCGGTTCGCGAAGCGGGGGGGTGGCGTCAAGTCTCCGGCGGAGATGCGACAGTGGGCAGACGGGGCACGCAGATGAAGGGCGCCATCGGCGGAGGTGACATGAGATGACACGCACGATAGTCCGCATCATCGCGGCAGCGGCTGTGGTCGTCGCGATGACGGCCCCGACGTGGGGCCAGTCGGGCTCGCTGCGCATGGCGATCACGCGCGACGAAGGGTCCCTGAATCCCTACACCTATCAGACCGGCTATCCCGGCTGGAACCTGATGACCCTGATCTATGAGCCGTTATTCAACCCGGATGCAGATAATATCCCTCAGCCGTGGTTGGTCCAGCGGTTTACCGTCAGCGCGGATGGCAAGACCTGGACCCTGACCCTGCACCCCAATGTCAAGTGGCACGACGGCCGGCCCTTCACGGCCGATGACGTGAAGTTCACCTACGAGTACGTCCGTCGGAACGCCCACGCGCGTTGGACGGCGCAGGTCCGGGCCATCGAAACCATCGAGACTTCCGGTCCGACCACGCTGACCATTCGCCTGTCGGCGGCAAGCAGCGGCTTCCTGGCGCAGCCGCTCGCGGACTTGCCGATCCTGCCCCGGCACATCTGGGAGAACGTCACAGAACCCCGGCGGTTCAACGACGTGATCGGCAGTGGGCCGTACCGCATGGCCGAGATGCGGGACGGTCAGTTCTACCGCCTTGTCGCCAACGAGGCGTACTTCGCCGGGCGGCCCAAGGTCCGCGAGTTGGTATTGCCGATCATCCGGGACGCCACAGTCACCTTCACGGCCCTGAAGGTGGGCGAGATCGACACGACCGTCCGAAGCCTTTCCCCCGAACTGGTCGCCGAGTTCGAGAAGGCGGGCGGCCTGAAGGTCGCCCGCGGGGCAGGGTACGCGAGCACGATTCTCCAGTTCAACATGGAGCACCCGATCTTGAAAGATGTCAAGCTGCGCCAGGCGATCGCCAACGCGATCAACACGCGGCTGATGGTCCGGCTGCTCCTGCTTGGCTACGGTGTCGTAGGTAGTCCGGGCTATCTCCATCCCGCCTCGCCGCTCTACAATCCCGAGGTCACCTTCACCGCGAGCAAGACGAAAGCCGTGCAACTCCTTAACGAGGCGGGTTATGTCGACCGCGACCGAGACGGGATCCGCGACGCCCCCGACGGCGCAGCGCTGCGCTTCACGCTGCTCACGTTGGCCGGCAATCCAGTCCGCATCCGGACGGCCGACCTGACTCGCACGTGGCTGCGGGACGTTGGCGTGGATGTCCGTGTCGTCGTCCAGGAAGACGCCAGCATCATCTCGCAGGTCTGGCCCGACTTCGACGTGTGCAAGGGCCGCAAGTTCGACATGGCGGTCTTCGGCTGGTCGGCGCCGGTGATGAACCGGACGACCGCCCTGCGAGACCTGTTCCACTCCGACTGCAGGTTCGGGACGATCAACATCGGCGGGTACAGGAATGCTCAGATCGACCGGCTCGGGGCCGACCTGGCCGTCACCGTGGACCCCGCGAAGCAGAAGCAGATCCTGTTCCAGATGCAGAAGGCGATCGCCGGTGAGCTGCCCGTCCACACGTTGTTCTACGTCGACGGCATCTACGCCTATCGAGCCGACAAGCACGACGCCTGGGTCTACCAGAAGGGCCAGGGGATCGTGAACAAGCTGTCATTCGTCAACCCGCCGAAGCGCTAGGAGGACGCTCGGGGGTTGGATTCATGAGGTAACTCGACGGTGTGGGGTTTCTTCGCCGGGAAGGGGGCGCAGTATGTCCTGGTCCTGGCCCTGACCGTTGCCCTGAACTTCATGCTGCCCCGCATGATGCCTGGCAGCCCGCTGATCTTCCTGGCTGGGGAAGACGTGGGATTCCTCGACGCCGAGCAGCGCGCTCAATTGTACGCGCTGTATGGGCTCGACCAGCCGCAATGGAAACAGTTCCTGACCTACGTGTCGAATCTCGTCCGAGGGGAACTGGGGTACTCGTTCCAGCGCGGCCGCCCGATCGCCTCGATCATCGGCGAGCGCCTTCCGTGGACGCTGCTGCTCGTGGGCATCTCATTGGCGCTGGCGACGCTCGTCGGCGCCGGGCTGGGCGCGGTCGCGGCGTGGCGGCGCGGGTCCAGGCTCGATCTCGGCACGCTCGGCGTGGCGATGTTCTTCGAGTCGGTGCCCTCGTTCTGGCTGGGGATGATCTTCATCGCGGTGTTCGCGGCCGGCCTTGGCTGGTTCCCGATTTTCGGGGCCTCCACCGCGGGTCTCCCCCTGGCAGGGTGGGCGCTGCTGCTGGACCGCGTCCGGCACCTCGTCCTGCCGCTGGCGACCCTGACGCTGATCACGATCCCGGGGACGTTTCTCATCATGCGGTACTCGATGCTCTCGGTGCTCGGTGAGCAGTACATCGCCACGGCGCGCGCGAAGGGTGTCGCCGAGCGGTTCGTCCTTCGCCGGCATGCAGTGCGGAATGCGCTGCTGCCCGTCGCCACAGTGTTCATGCTCAACCTAGGATTCATCGCCAGCGGCGCCACTGTCGTCGAGACGGTGTTCTCGTATCCTGGGATCGGCCGGCTGCTCTACGAGGCGGTTCTCAATCGCGACTACCCAGTGATCCAGGGGACGTTCTTCATCATTACGGTGAGCGTGATCGTGGCAAACATCCTGGCCGACCTGCTCTATCCCCTGCTCGACCCAAGAGTCCGCCGCCGATGACGGTCGCCACCCAGGCCGCGCATCCGTCCGTCCCTCTCGTGAGCCCGCGCCGTCGCCCCGCGTTCGGAGCGGTCGGCTGGATGGGGCTGGCCCTACTGGTCGGCCTGACGGCGACCGCGCTCTTTGCGCCGGCGCTAAGCCCCCACAATCCTGACGAGACTGTCGGCGAGCCGTTTGAGCGACCCAGCCGGGCGCACCCTTTGGGCACGAACGACATCGGCCAGGATATCCTGAGCGAGCTGATCTTCGGCGCCCGCATCTCGCTCACCATCGGATTTCTCGCCGCCTCGATCGCCGTGGGCATCGGGACGACGGTGGGCATCGTGGCAGGATTCCTGGGCGGGTGGGTCGACACGCTGCTGATGCGTGCGGTCGATCTTGTGCTCGTGGTCCCGTTTCTCCCCTTGATGATTCTCCTGGCCGCGTACCTGGGCCCCAGCTACTGGAACATCATCATCGTCATCGGCATCCTGGTCTGGGCGCGGCCCGCGCGCGTGATCCGCTCCCAGGTGCTCTCGGTGAAATCCCTTGACTATGTTGAAGCGACCCTGGCCCTGGGCAGCCGCGCCGGCCGGGTGATGGCGCGCCATATTCTGCCCGCGGTGCTCCCGCTCGCCCTCGCCCAGTTCATCCTGGCCGCCAGCAGCGCGATCCTCATCGAGGCGTCGCTCTCCTTCCTCGGCCTGGGCGATCCGACGGCAAAGAGCTGGGGGTCGGTGCTGTACTACGCGCAGGTGCGCAACGCCTTCCTCAGCGGCGCCTGGGTGTGGTGGGTGGTTCCACCGGGGCTGCTTATCACGGCCGCGACCCTGGGGTTCGCCTTCACCGGCTTTGCCCTGGAGGAAGTGTTCAACCCCCGCATGCGGGGCAGGCGCCTGCGCGTTTGACAACGAACGTCGTCCCGCGATACCATGAACATATCCCCCCAGGGGGGTTACTTCGGATAGCCGCACGACCCGAGGCTCCTCGAGAGGTGCTCTGATGCACGAAGGCGACCATGCGATCCTCGACCACGACCACGATCACGACCACAACCACAAGCTTCACGCGCATCAGGAGGACCGGCGGGGACGGACGAACCGTGTCGTCGCCGCGCTTGTCGTGGGCGCGGCCGTCGTGCTCTTTCTTGCCTGGCGATTCTTCTAGCACGCGCATGATTGCGACGACAATCACCGCGCCTCAGCGGATCGAGACGCCCCTGCGCGCACTCCGACGCATGTGGCGCCGCGCGCTGCTTCCTGCGAGCCTGCTGTTCTTGATCGGTGTCGCGCTGCTGCCGGGGATCGACCGCCTGGTGGGATTCGACGCTGCCATGGTGCCGATGCTGCTGGGGGCGGTCGCGATCGGGCATCCCACGATCATCACCATGCTCGAGCGACGCCGTCTCACCGCCGGGACCCTCGTGGTGATTGCGATCATCGGCTCCGCCTACGTCGGCGAATATCTGGCAGCAGCGGTGGTCGCCTTCATGATGCTCGCGGGCGAGTTTCTCGAGGATGCGACCCTGGAGCGCACCCGAAACGCGGTGAGAGAGCTCGTCCGGCTCACGCCGGACGTGGCCTGGGCCGAGCGCGCGGGGACGTGGGCGCAGGTACCCCTGGCGGAGATCCGGCCGGGCGATCGGGTGCTCGTGCGCCCGGGTGAGCGAGTCCCGGTCGACGGAACGATCCTCTCCGGCGAGGCGTCGTTGCAAGAGGCCTCGATCACAGGCGAGTCGATGCCGGTCGACAAGACCGCCGGCGCCCGTGTCTTCGCCGGGACGACAAGCCACAGCGGCGCCATTGTCGTGCAGACCGATCGGGTCGGCCGGGAGACCACCCTCGGCCGCATCGTGCAGATCGTGCATGCGGCGCAGGAGCAGAAGGGCTCGACGCAGCGGGTCGCCGATCGTTTCGCCGTATACTTTACGCCTGCGATACTGACGATCGGCGCCGTGGTGTGGGGGCTGACGCACGACTTGCTTCGTGTCATGGCCGTCTTCGTAATCGCGTGTCCCTGCGCGCTTGTCCTGGCGACGCCGACCGCCGTCGTGGCCAGCGTGGGCAACGCCGCCCGCCGCGGCGGGCTCATCAAAGGCGGGGTGACGTTGGAAGCGGCCGGCCGTGTGACGGCGGTCGCCTTCGACAAAACCGGAACGTTGACACAGGGGCATCCCGTGGTTGTGGGCATCGAGCCTTTCGGCGGTCGCTCACCGCACGAAGTTCTACAGATGGCGGGAGTCGCCGAGGCGCGCTCGGAGCACCCGCTGGGCCGGGCCATTGTCGAGCATGCTCGTGCTGCGGGGCTGATACTGCGAGATCCTGATCGGTTCACCGCGACGTTCGGCCGCGGCGTCGAGGCGCTGTGGGCCGGACGTCGCATCGAGGTGGGTAATCACCGGATGCTTGCGACGGATGGCCTTGCAATGGGCTCAGCACCAGACGATCCGGCGGCGGGCAGTCTTGTGACCAACGAGTCGGAGCACGCCGGCGCGTCGGCGGCGCTGGCCGCGCACGAGCAGCGCGGGCATACCGCGCTAATCGTGCGAGTCGACGGCGTCACGTGGGGCGTCGTCGCACTCGCGGATGCACTGCGCCCGCAGGTCCCGGCCGTCGTCGAGCGGCTGCGTGCGATGGGTGTGCAGCGCGTTGTCATGCTTACCGGTGACCACGCAATCACCGCACAGGCCATCGCCCGCGAGGCAGGGATCACCGAAGTCCGGGCCGGTTTGCTGCCCGAGCAGAAGCTCGAGGTGATCAGAGCCCTCCAGGGTCAGGGCGAGGTCGTTGCGATGGTCGGGGACGGGGTGAACGATACCCCCGCGCTGGTATTG
>JBQTJG010000235.1:0-9696 GCA_052387355.1 Armatimonadota bacterium
CGCCGGGCCAGGCGAGCAGCCGGGTTTGTTCCGGCGCTCAAACCCTGCTCGATTGCTTCCAATATCATGAGACGATGAGTGACCTCCAGGATCACCGTCTGGCCGGTGAAGCCCCTGAGATCGCCGGTCTCGACTCTCGTCAGGAAGGCGGAGCACTCATCAGACTGACCGGCAAAGTGATAGATTAGGATATTCGCGTCGACAAAAACTGAACTCTGCTGCGCAATGTCAGCGAGCGTCATACGGGTCTTCTTCCAGAACGGCACGGAGCATCTTGGCGGACACCTTGAACGTTCCTTTGGTATCGCTGACCACCGAGGCTCTGGACATCTGGCTGCTCAAGAACCGTTCTAGCGCCTCTTCGAGCATGTCGCTCAGGCTGCGTCCTTGCTGCCGGGCCGCTTCTTGGGCCCTTCTGTAGAGACCTGCATCCAGTGTCGTTCCAACCTTACGCTTCATTGGTCTACCTCCCATGCAGATGTTAGTGGTTCGATTACTACCTGTCAAGAATTCTTGCTAGACGTCGAGAAGCCTTCTGCCTTGCCGCGCAGAGGAGCAGGAAAATTCCGCCTCGAAAGTCGCCTATGATTTAGGCAGGATCAAACGAGGTCGCGCCTATGCCGGGCCTGCCAACCGGGACCGTCACCTTCCTCTTCACCGACATGGAGGGATCCACGCGCCTCCTCCAAGAGGTCGGCGACGCTGGCTACGCGCGGGTGCTTGCAGAGCATCGGCGGCTGCTGCGCGCCGCCTTTGACGCGGGAGACGGCCGCGAGATTGAGACGCAGGGCGATGGGTTCCTCGTCGCCTTCCAGGGCGCGCGGGAGGCCGTTGCGACTGCCGTCTTCGCCCAACTGGCTCTCAAGACCCATCCCTGGCCGGACGGCGCGATGCTGCGCGTGCGCATGGGGCTGCACACAGGTGAGCCCATCAGTGCCGGTGGAGGGTACGTGGGCCTGGACGTCCATCGCGCGCAACGAATCTGCTCGGCGGGCCACGGCGGACAAATCCTCCTGTCGCAAAGCACGCGCAACCTGATCGAGCATGAACTGCCAGGGGACGCGCGGCTGCGCGACCTGGGATTGCACCGGCTCAAGGACCTGCGGCGTCCGGAGAAAGTCTTCCAGCTTCTGCACCCTGAGCTTACAGCCGACTTCGCGCCTCTCAAGACCCTCGACGCGCTGACGAATAACCTCCCCGTCCAGTTGTCCAGCTTTGTTGGCCGCGAGCGAGAAATCGCGGAGATCAAGCGACTGCTAGGCGCAGCCCGTCTCCTCACGCTCACGGGATCGGGTGGGTCAGGAAAATCCCGCCTGGCACTGCAGGTCGCCGCCGAGGTGCTGGAGGAGTTTGAAGACGGAGTATGGCTGGTGGAACTAGCGGCCCTGTCAGACGCCGGTCTTGTCCACCAGTGGGTGGCCTTATCCCTGGGAGTGCCCGAGCAGTCTGGGCGTCCGCTGCTGGCATCGCTGGTGGACTATCTCCAACTCAAGCAACTGCTATTGGTCCTCGACAACTGCGAACATGTGGTCGCAGCCTGTGCGACCCTGACGCACACGCTTCTCCGCGCCTGTCCGAGTCTCCGGATCCTGGCCACGAGTCGCGAGGGCCTGGGCATCGCAGGCGAGATCGCCTGGGGTGTGCCTCCCCTGACCCTGCCCGATCCTCAGCCCCAGTCTCAGCCGGAAACGCTGCTGCTATCCGAAGCGGGACGGCTCTTCTTCGAGAGAGCTGTGGCCGCGGCGCCGGACTTCGCGATATCGACGTCCAACGTGCCGTCGGTGGTAGAAATCTGCCGTCAACTGGACGGAATCCCACTAGCCATCGAGCTCGCGGCGGCGCGGGTGAGAGTCTTGCCCGTGGATCAGATCGCCGCCCGATTGAACGACCGCTTCCGGCTGCTGACACGGGGCAGTCGAACCGCTCTTCCCCGACAACAGACGCTGCGGGCCACCATGGACTGGAGTTACGAGCTGCTATCGAGGGAAGAGCAGGCCCTGCTGCGCAGGCTGTCCGTTTTTGTAGGTGGATTCACCCTGGAGGCGACCGAGGCGATCTGTGCCGGGGGTGGCGTTGAGGAACCCGGAGTCCTGGATCTGCTGACCCATCTGGTGAACAAGTCGCTGGTAATCATGGATGAGTATGGCGGGCGATACCGACTGTTAGAGACGGTGCGGCAATACGGCCTTGGCAAGCTGGTGGAATCCAGCGAGGCGGCAGGCGTGCGTCAGAAGCATCGAGACTGGTATCTCGGGTTGGCAGTCCAGGCGGAACCGACGCTGCTTGGGGCCGGCGAGGCGTGGATGGATCGACTGGAGATCGAGCACGACAACCTGCGGGCGGCACTCGAATTGTCGCTGGGGAATAGCGATGCAGACGCGGGCCTCCGCCTGGCCGGCGCGCTTTGGCGGTTCTGGCAGGTGCGTGGATTCTGGACCGAAGGGCGGCAGTGGCTGGAGGCGATGCTGGCCGCCGCTTCCGATTCGGTCCATGCGCCGTGTGGGAAGGCGCTGCGTGCGAAGGCGCTCACCGCGGCAGCGGCTCTGGCCCAATACCAGGGCGACTATGAGCGTGCGGTAGCGCTGGCGGAGGAGAGTCTTGCCTCGCAACAGGAACGGGGGGACAAGCAAGGCATCGCCGCCTCGCTCAATATCCTGGGGAACGTCATGTACGAAAAGGGCAACTACCGAGCGGCGCGCAAATTCCATGAAGAGAGCCTCGCATGTGGACGCGAGGTCGGGGACAGGCACGCCGTCGCGGCCTCACTCGTCAACCTGGCGGCTGTGGCGGATCATGAGGGCGACTACGAACTGGCGGCGGGATTCTGCGAGGAGAGCCTGGCCCTGTTCCGTGAAGTGGACGACAAACGCGGCAGCGCCTTCGCACTCAACATGCTGGGGATCCTGGCCAGCGACCAGGGCGATTATGTCGCGGCGCGGACCCGGTATGAGGAGAGTCTGGCCATACGTCGCGAGATGGGAGACAAACGGGGCATCGCGGGTTCGCTGAGCAACCTGGGGCTTGTGGCGCGTGAGCAAGGCGACGTTGCCGCGGCGCGGGCCCGGTATGAAGAGAGTCTGGCCATACGTCGCGAGTTGGGGGACAAGCACGGCATCGCGGCCTCGCTCCGCAGCCTGGGACTTGCCGCGTGGCGCCAGGGGGATGACACCAGGGCGACCGAGCTCCTTCAGGAGAGCCTGGTCATCCGAAGGACACTCGGGACCAGGGTGGGGACCGCCGAGTCTCTGGAGGCGTTGGCCAGGATCGCGCGCGACCCGGAGCGTGCGGCACGGCTCGTGGGGGCCGCAGCGGCCCTCCGCGAGGCTGTGGGCGCTCGACTGCCACCGTCTGACCGCTCCGACTATAACCGGCAGCTCGAAGTCGCGAGGGCCTCTTTGGGTGACACTGCATTCGCGGCGGCATGGGACCAGGGTCGGGCGATGACGCTTGAGCAGGCCATTGAGTATGCGCTGACCGCCGGGACTGCTTAGGCATACCCTTCGACGTGGCAGTGTTCTTCGATGAATCCGAAGATCGTTTTCAGGTCATCTTCGTTGTTTGCGGTCACGTCGACAAACACGTTGAACTTCGGAGCGTGCTTCCCGCCCATGATGCGTCTCACTTCACGGATCGTCCCGATAGACGCCCCCTGCGGCCATCCCTTTCCCGCCTTCGAATTCGGCAGGTGCCCGATCTTGTCGATCTTCGATTGGAGAACGGACTGGTCCCGGTCTCTCCGCCCTTCGTCGAATTCCACGAGCGCCACTCCGCTTAGCATCCCGACTCCCCCTCCACTTGGAATCGTGCGCGTTGCTGTCGACCACTTCAGGGAATGAGGGTAAAGAGCGATGCAGCTACAGAGGATTACAGGCCGATGTCTTCAGCGCGGGTCGAGGACTTCCTGCCCGCGTGATTTTCTCTGCCGAAG
This sequence comes from Armatimonadota bacterium, assembly GCA_052387355.1. Lineage (GTDB taxonomy): Bacteria > Sysuimicrobiota > Sysuimicrobiia > Sysuimicrobiales > Humicultoraceae > JBQTJG01. The sequence goes on from JBQTJG010000235.1 coordinate 3,929, forward strand.
CGCCCCTCAGCCTGTTGGCTCTCTGCTGACTGGTGGAGACGGAGACGCAATCTGGCGCCGGAAGGCCCGCCCAGGTTTCCAGGGCGTGCCCAGAAAGGGAAGTATGTAGTAATCTAGCCCGATATACCCAGCCACCTTCCAGGCCAGCATCAGCAAGATCGCCAGCGTGAAGAAGACCGGGTTGACGCTGGCGGAACCTGCCATCATGTAGTTCCAGTTCATAAGAGCCGCGAAAAGAGCGGAGACGCCGACGAGGGCGCCCACGACGAGGGCCACGCCAACTACCAGTTCGCCGTAGGCAACCAGCTTGCCGAACCAAGTGTAACTCTGAGTGTCCAGCAAGTATTGAACGAAATCCCGATACCAATCGAAGGCAATTGCTGGCCGCCCCTTGTCCGGTATGACAACCGCGCGCTCCCAAAACCTCTTCAGGGCGGCTCCGGTCTCGACCCAGGCCGGATCCGTGACCTTGCTCCAGGCTGACTTGATCCACGCCTGGCCTAGCCAGACACGCGGCACAAGCCAGACCCAGCCCATGACCGGGTTGCCGAAGAGAAACCGGGTCAGCGGTGGGTTCTGAATGATTCTGCCACGAATGATGGTCTTTGCCATGGGTTCCACCTCAAATGCATTTTACCCCGGCAATAATTCTCCCTAACGCGACCCGCAATCCTTAGTCAAGTTCAGCGCTGTTACGTTAACGTGACAAGACGCGGGGCAAAATATCGTGCGTATGACAACATGGCCCTCCGGAGGTGCGTCGTGATGCTGCAACGAGTAGCCGCGATGGTGCTGCTCACCGCTCTGTTCTTGTCGCCGGCCGCCATGGCCCAATCGTACCCTTCACCGGCTGCCCCGGCGCAGCCCTCCCAGCCAGCGACCAAGGCCTCCGCGAAAGTCCGGACGGTTGCCATTGTCCTCCGGGAGTTCAAGTTCGTACCGAATGCCATTACCCTCAAGGTGGGTCAGCCGGTCGCGCTGCGGCTTACCAACCAGGGTACCATGGAGCACGAATTCATCTCGCCCGATTTGTTCCGTGGGGCGCTCAGTGTCGCCGTCTCCGGCGGGGAATTCGAGGAAGGTGAGGTACACGTTGCCCGGGACGCAACCGTGACGGTGCGGCTGACCCCAACGCGCACGGGGACCTTCCGTTTCTGGTGCGCCGAGAAATACCGCGGCAAGCTCCATCGGGACCTCGGGATGCGCGGCGTCATCAACGTGACGCGTTAGAGGAAGCACAAATACCTGGGCGACGCTATCAGGACCCCAGATCAGGACCCACCGCCTGACGGTAATGGGGCCATGCCGAGCTGCTGCGCAGTCGCATGATACGCTCGCCATTGAATGAGGTCAACTCGTGTTGTGATTCGAGGTCCCTCGTACTACCATCAATGCCAAGAGCTTCCTTAAGGTGCAAGCTATGCGATGGGATAGATCTCTGGAAGATGTTGGTTGCTGACACCATAGATGCCAGTCGATGTATGCCGTTTTGGAGGGAGTGCTAAACAAGATCTTCTTGCGCGGCTAAGGAGGCTACAGCTATGATGAGGTCAGCCTGGATGTCGGGAAAGTAACAAAACGCTCTGGCGGCTGTCCGCATTTGACACAGCGTGGAACGCCGAGTGATAATGCCTTGACCTGGCGGAGACTCGAGCCGGTAGATTCTCTATCCTCTGTGACCCATTCATGAACACGTCCACGCTGACCGTGTTCGTTGAGGATCACGCGTGCGGCCCCGTGACGGCTGCATCTGTCACAGTGCGGCGCGGCCCGCGGAAAGCCCCTGTCAACCTCAAGCCAACGGCCTCCGGCCAGTATGAAGTGCACAATCTTGAACCCGGCTCTTACACGCTGCGGGTGTCCAGGCGCGGGTATCTGAAAGAAGCCTACGTCATCAACGTCGGGCCGGGGCGCAACGCCACCACCGTGGTGCTCGGTAAGCGAGGGCAGCCTTACTTCTACGCGAACCGGCGGAAGGTGTACTTCGAACCCGTCCGGGATCAGTTCCTTATTTCGGCCGAAGGGAAGAACGCCCGCGAGTTGACCTCCAACGCACTGGCGAGGCGCGAACTGAAGAGCTCGAGCGCGTTCACTCCGAGTGCGGGAGCCGGGCGGGCGGAGGACATGGCGTTCGTGCGCGTGGACCTGCCTGGCGCAGGCAGGCCGGGCCCGAAGCCGCGCCGCACCGCACAGCGCACCGCCAGGCAGCGCGATGCGGGGCCGGGCGCCAGGGCGATGGAGGACTCCGTCAGAGAGTTGAGGCGGCGCGGGCTGCGTGTGACCCCTGCCCTAATCGTGAGGAGGGGCGACACGCCGTTGCAGGGCCTGACAAACGAACTGGTCGTGAAGTTCGAGGACGGGGTATCGGAGCGCGAGGTCTCGCGGATCGCCGCGCGATACGGTCTGAAGGTCAAGCGGCGGGTCCTGACCTCGGGCAACGCGTACGTGCTGACCACCGGGTGGATGCCGTCCTACACTCTCCTCGACACCGCGCGCGAGTTGCAGGAAAAGCATCCCGTCATCTTCGCCGAGCCGGAGCTGCTCTTCCAGGTCGAGATCGACCAGTACACGCCGAACGACCCTCTTTTCAACCTGCTCAACCATCTTCCCCTGATCGACTGTGACGACGCCTGGGAGATCCTCGGCGACTACGACGTAGACCTCAGAGGGGGCAGCCCGGGTGTCTGCATCGCGGTGTTCGACCCACAGGGCGTCACCCCTAACCACCCTGATCTGACGCCGAACGTTACCGATGGGAGCGGCAAACTGATCACTTCATTCAACTTCATGTCCATGAGCGCCCAGTCCGTCGGCGGCCTCGGAGGCGATCACGGCACCCAGTGCGCGGGGAGCACCACGGCGGCGTTCGACAACAACCAGGGCACGTGCGGCGTCGCGCCCAACTGCCGCCTGATCGGGGCCAGGATTCCCGGCACGACCACGGGTGTGGCCATGGCCGATGCCTTTCTCTGGGCGGCCGGTATCAACAACGGCAGCGCGGATCCCAACTTTCCCGCCTTTCCCTCGCAGCCCGCCGACGTGATCTCCAACTCGTGGGGAGTAACCGGCGCGGCGCTGTCATCCGCGCTCCAAAATGCGTTCGACCGGTTGACGGACGAAGGTCGCCGGGGGAACGGGTGTGTTGTCACCTTCTCCACAGGCAATCTGGGATACGTGCAGTTCAGCAACCTGCGTACCTTTGCGGCGTACAACCGCAACATCGCGGTCGGGGCCAGCATCAATACCAACCCCACGTCGCCGGTGAACAGCGATCAACCCGATCCCAATGGGAATACGAACAACCTCGCCGTCGTGGTCGACACCCGGACGCTGTACAATCCCTACGGCCCCGAGATGGACATTGTCGCGCCCAGCCACACGGCCTACTCCGGCGGAGCGCTCGTCGATCCGATCACCTCGACGGTCCGGGTCGGCAACGGGACGCTCGACGGGTGCCCCGGCGCACCGGTCTGCAACGACTACGCAACGTCGTTCGGCGGAACGAGTCACGCGTCCCCGAGCATCGCCGGCACCGCGGCGTTGACCCTGTCCGCCAACCCGCTCTTGTGGTGGGACGAGGCGCGGGATGTCCTCCGGAGGACGGCGGTCAAGATCGACTCCGCCAATACGGATCCGATCGGACAGTACGTAGACAACGACGGAGACGGCGTGCCAGAGTTCAGCCAGTGGTACGGGTACGGGCGCGTGAATGTAGCGGCTGCCGTCCAGGAAGCGCTCCTGCTGTACATTGCTCAGCTAAGATTGCTCTCGTCGATCAACGGCCCGTAGCGGTAAGCGCGCGGTAGCGCTGAGCTCGTGGAGGTGCGGTCATGAAGCGGTATGCGCGATTGAATCCTCTCTTTAAGAATCCCTCCACCGTGAAGTCGGTGAGAGATCTCAACCTGGACCAGTCCATGGATGCGCTGGTGAGGAGGCTAGGCGGGGCGAGGGAATCCGGGAGCGCCGAGGTGTACATCGTCGGCGGCCTGAGAGAGACGGCCTATCGCCTGGAGTTCGTCGGCGGCAAAGGGACGGTCAGCAAGGTGAACGCCGGCGCCGCTGACTTCGCTGTCAGGGCCTCCGCGGAAACCTGGATGGAGATGGCGAAAGGCGATCTCTCGCCCATCGACGCGTTCTTGACGGGCAGGCTGGAAGTCCACGGCGATCTGGGATTCGGCAAACGGCTGTTTGCGAAGGCCGCCTCCCGGGGCGGGGAACGAGATCTCGAGTAGATCAAGGGGTGGGATAAGCTGTGGCGACGACAACGGGAAGGATAGAAGAGATCAACCTCTTCGAGAGCTTCTGCTGCGTCAGGGTCCTCAAGACCACCGGAACGCCAACCTACATGCTCCTCTGGAGCTATCCGACGCAGCCGGACAACGCCAAGAACCGTCTGCTGCACGGCATGTACTTCTCGCTCGCAAGGGACGCCCACGTCCACAATCGGACGGTTCGGCTTGGGCATACGAGTGGCTCGGCGTTCGTCACGTCGTTTATCGTCGAGTAGTAGTCTTTCGAGGCCTCCGGTGCGAGCACATCTCCCTGGGCGTCGATCATCCATCACGTCCTTCATGGTTCAGTACCGGCGGTTGAACTTGGGACGCCCACAGGGTTACAATGCAGGCACGTATTACGATTTCAAGGTCGATTGGAGATCCAAGCTGTCCACCAAGCAGTGAAAAGGCGTAACCGGCGAGATAGATGGCGGCTCTCTGGGCAAGATCCATCATGGCCTCCGGCTGCAGCCCGCGATCAAGGCACCACTAAGGCACCAAAACCCGACCCGATGAACAACGCGGCCCCAGAGATCGCTGAAACCCGCGTCCTAGTTGTGTTTTTGGTCGGGCCGCCCGGATTTGAACCGGGGACCTCCTGAACCCCATGAAGCCTTAGGCTTCAGCGAGCAGGACCGCGGGAATGCAGACAGGACGCCAAAACTGGCGCCCTGTCCTGCTTTCGGCCCTCGAAGCACCTTTTGCTTGGCTTCGGTTCGTTTGGTCTCCGTCCGTATGCTTTGCCTCAGTTAAGGCAACGAGAAGGCAAACGCGGTGGGTGCGTGGTTGGACCGAAGCGGAAGCCCGGCACTTGGAAGTCGCCGTGTTGCGTGGGGAGATCAGCCACGCCGCTCGAGAAGAGCGCGATCCTGGGCCCGCAGTCTACTCGGCGTCTGCGCTCGCACCGGTGCGGCCTGGACCAGAACCGCGGCGACCACGACGTCAGCGACGAGTCCACGGATCCGCATGGCGGCCTCTGCATGAGTCCTCTACTCCGCCCGGAGCGCGACCACGGGGTTCAGGTAGGCGGCCCGCCGGGCGGGATACGTGCCAAAGATGATTCCAATGGCCGCCGAGACACCGGCGGCCACCGCAGCAGCAAGGGGAGAAACGGCGGTCGGCCAGCCGGTGATCACCGACAGGATGATCCCTCCCGCGATGCCGATGAAGATCCCGAGAACGCCGCCGACCAGGCTGAGGGCCGTGGCTTCCAGTAGGAACTGCAGCAGGATGTCTTTGCGCCGCGCGCCGACGGCCCGGCGCACTCCGATCTCCCGGGCGCGCTCCCGCACCGAGATCACCATCATCGGCTGATTGTGGTCACCGAGGTAGTCAACGACTTTCTTGGCTGAGGCTTCAGCAGTAGCAGAGTCTTGTGAGTTGAAGACTCCTGTCTTGAAGCGCATGGTGTTAGGCCGACAAAATCGCGGGTCAGCGAGGCGAGAGCCGGCTACCGGCGTACCCAAGACCAGATCAAGCGCCCGGTGAATACCA
>JBQTJG010000236.1:0-13405 GCA_052387355.1 Armatimonadota bacterium
CTCTTCGCTGAGAACCCCGACAAGGTCCGGGCATTTCGAGACGGCAAGACGGCTCTCGCGGGCTTCTTCGTCGGGCAGGTGATGCGGGAAACCCACGGCCGGGCCAACCCTCAGCTCGTGCGGGACCTCATCGCGCGCAAGTTGGCCGAGGTCCCTGGCAGCTAGCGGGTCACGTACTGCGACTGTAGGAACTCGACACGGTCGTTCGTCGGCTGTTCAGTGCGCAACCTGTGCGGCTGCGAGCGTGGCCGCCCGCCGCAGCCGGTCGATGGCCCGCTCCCGTCCGAGTAACTCCGCAAGCTCGTACAGGCCTGGCCCAGCCGTCTTCCCGGTGAGCGCTACCCGCGCGGGGTGGACCAGCTCGCGGGCGTCCACGCCGACGTGTGCGCAGACGTCGCGCAGCGCGCGCTCGATGCCCTCCCGCTCGAAGGGATCCAGCCCGGCCAGGGCATCGGCGTACGCGGAGAGCAGCGGCGCCGCGCCCATCGTCAGGTACCGGGCCACCGCGGCCTCGTCGTAGATCACATCACGGAAGAAGAAGTCGCCGTGGGCCATGATATCTCGACCAATCTTCAGACGGTCCCCCACCACCTCGAGTACCCTTGCAAGATACACGCGCTGCGGAGGCGTCAGCGGGCCCGCCAGCACCCCTTCCCGCTGCAGGATCCCCGCGCAGAGATCCACCACGCGGTCGGCGTCGGTCTCCATCAGGCGCCGCATGTACACGCCGTTGAGCCAGGTGAGTTTATCGAGGTCGAAGATCGGCGAGGCGCGGCCGACTTCTTCCAGCCGGAAGCCCTGAATCAGTTCGTCCAGCGAATAGACCTCGCGCTCGGCCTCAAGGTGCCAGGCCATCAGGGCGAAGAAGTTCAGGATCGCCTCAGACAGATAGCCCTGGTCGCGATAGTCACGCACGGCGGTGTCCCCATGCCGCTTGCTCAGTTTCTTGCGGTCCGCGCCCAGGATCACCGGCAGGTGCGCGACGGCCGGCGGCGCCCATCCCAGGGCCTGATACATCACAAACTGCTTCGGCGTGTTGGACAGATGCTCGCTCGCGCGGATGACCACCGTCACGTTCATCAGGTGATCGTCCACGACGTTCGCAAAGTTGTACAGCGGCGTGCCATCCGAGCGGACGATGATGTAATCGTCCAGGTGTTCGGGCTCGAACACGACTCGGCCGCGCACGATGTCGTCGACGACGATCGACTCGGTGAGGGTAGTCACGCGCAGCCGTAGCGACGGCCGGCGCCCCTCAGCCTCAAACGCGGTGCGCTGCTCTGGCGACAGATTCCGGCAGCGGCCCGAGTAGCGGTAGGATCGGTGCTGCGCCTCGGCGTGCCGGCGCTCCGCCTCCAGCTCCTCAGGCGTGCAATAGCACGGGTACGCCGCGCCTCGATCTACAAGCTCGCGAGCGTACTGCGCGTACAGGTGGCTGCGCTCGGTCTGCCGGTACGGGCCGACGGGTCCTCCCGTGTCCGGGCCCTCGTCCCACGTGATCCCCAGCCACTTGAAGTCCTCGAGGACGGCGGCCTCGTAGGCCTCGGTTGAACGTGATCGATCCGTGTCCTCGATCCTGAGGATGAACACCCCGTCCGCATGCCGGCTGTGCAGCCAGTTGAAGAACGCCGTCCAGGCGCCCCCGACGTGCAGGTAGCCGGTGGGAGAGGGCGCGAAGCGCGCGCGTACCATGGGTGGCGGTGTTCCAACAGACGCGGAGTCCGGGTCCATAGCGCGCGGTATCTTACGTGAACAGGAGGCTGACCGACTGGTTCAGGTGGATGCGCCGGATCGCCTCGGCCAGCAGCGGCGCCGACGAGAGCACCGTGACCTTTGCCGGCTTACGGTCCATCGGGACTGGGATCGTGTCCGTCACGATGACTTCGCGAATCTCCGGCCGGGCCAGTCGGTCGAACGCAGGTCCGGCGACCACCGGGTGCGTCGAGCACACATAGATCTCAGGGATGCACCCCTGTGCCAACAGCACGTCGGCCGCGCGCATGACGGTCCCGGCGGTGTCGATGATGTCCTCGATGAGAATCGGCGTTCGCCCCTGAACCTCCCCGACCACCTGGATCGGCTCCTTCATATCAGTGCCGACGCGGCGCTGGAAGATGATCGCAAGCGGCAGGTCGAGCCGATCTGCGAGCTGCTTGCTCCGGCGCACCGCACCATCGTCCGGGGCCACCACCACGCCGTTCGCCAGCCCCCTGCGGGCCAGGTAGTCCGCGAACAGCGGCAGCGCTCTCAGGTGATCGACGGGGATGTTGAAGAAGCCTTCGATCTGCCCCGCATGGAGATCAAGGGTCAGCACTCGGTTCACCCCGGCCGTGGTGAGCAGATCCGCCACCAGCCGGCCGGTGATCGGTTCGCGCGGCGCGTCCTTCTTGTCCTTGCGTCCATAGCCGTAATAAGGAATGACCGCCGTGATCCGTCCGGCCGACGCGCGCCGGAGCGCATCAACCATGATGAGCAGCTCCATCAGATGCTCGTTGACGGGATCGCACGTCGACTGGATGACGAACGAGTCTTCTCCGCGCGTGTTCTCTTCGTACCGGCAGTAGATCTCGCCGTCGGCGAAGCGCAGCAACGTGACGCGACCCAGCGGCGTGTGCAGGTATTCCGCCATTTCGCGGCCGAGGTCGGGGATCGAGCTGCCGCAGAAGAGCTTCAGCTCACCGTAGGGGGTGCCGATCATGGGCGCGGGTTAACGCGCCACAACGAGAAACTTGATGGCGGTCCGTTCCTGCCCATCGATCTCGACTTTCGTAAATGCGGGAATGGTCACCAAGTCGATGCCGTTGGGCGCCACGAATCCGCGACTGATGGCGATAGCCTTGACAGCCTGGTTGACCGCCCCGGCGCCGACGGCTTGAAGCTCTACCGAACCCTTCTCCCGTACGACGGCTGCCACGGCGCCCGCCACCGCTTTGGGTTTCGAGTCGGCGGAGACCTTCAGCACCTCCGGCATCACGATGGCTGCCTCCTCGAATGCAGCGACGACAGGGGGGTTCGACAGTGGCTATTTCTTTTGGCGCGCCGGAACTCCTGCAGAGTCTACGTCTCTCAGAGCGGCGCGTGGGCCGACGACAGCAGGCGAGAGACCTCCGCGACGCCTGAAGCGGCTACACGTTTCAGGTCCGGCAGCGTCCCCAGCAGATGCGCGCGCAGCTCAGCCCGCGTTTCCCAGGTGCGTCCGAGCGTTCCAGCGAGCGCCTCAGTCGGCGCATCAACCGGCAGAACACTCGACAGGCCCCGCTCAGACATGAACGCTGAGACCTTGGGATCGTAGGCCAGCCCAATTGCAGGCGTTCCCACAGCGGCCGAAAAGATCAGCGCATGCAGCCGAACACCTACGACCAGATCCAGGACCCCGACGACTCCAAGCAGGTCATGGGGGGACTCAGCCGCGACCACCTTGCCACCGCTCGATGCGGCCAGCGCGTCGCTGATCGCGCGATCACGGACCCGGTCGAAGACGAGCACCGCGACGGCTGCTCCTCGGTCCCGCGCAAACTCCCCGATCACCCGGCCGAGAGCACCGGCGTCCGGCAACCCCGGCCAGGGCCTGATGGATACGCCTATCCTCGGGCCGATGCCGTCCAGGCCGGCCTGCGCAAGCAGCGCAGACACGCGTTCGGGTCGAGCAGCCGGGGTGAGCACTGCGAGGTCCGCGCCCTGGTGGACGATCCGACTGACGCCGATCTGCTGCAGCGTGCGCACGGATTCCTGATCCCGCACGCTGATACTGGACGCGCGGTCAAATGCCCGGGCGGCCAGCCTCCTCACCCACGGACGCCGGATCGGCCCGACGCCCTGTCCCACGACCGCCACCGGCACGCCCCTCACCGAGGCGGCAAGCATCGTCCCCAGATAATACACGGCGCTGCGAGCGCTCGTGACATCCTGGACCAACGAGCCGCCTCCGCTGATCAGCAGCCGCGCGCGCGCGAGGGCCTTCCATACGTCTCCAGGCGATCGTGGCCTGGCCTCGACTCCGTGCATGCCGCTCGTTGCCGCGGGATCGCCGGACAGCACCACGTACCGCGCCTGGGGCGCCTGGACGCGAAGCTCCGCCAGAAGACCGGCGAGGACGGCTTCGTCACCGAGATTCCCGAAGCCGTAGTAGCCGCTGATCAGGACCGGGGCGGTCGACGCGCGAGCCAGAGCAGCACCAGGACGCCGGGAATGGCGAGCGCCGCACCAAGGACGAGAGCGTTCCCAGTCCGCCAGACAGTGTAGAGGAATGGTGTATGCAGATGTGAAAACGAGTTGATCGCACCGGCGGTCCCTATGGTCCCCGCCACGGCGAACGCCTCCGCCGAGCGCCTCCAGCCGAGGCCCGCTGCCGTCCCGGCCAGGACGAGCGCAGGGTACCCGATCAGAAACTCCTTCGTACGCGGCCGGGCGACGAGCAAATCCTCAAGTCGTGCGCGCAGTTGCGCTTCGGGCCCCACGAGCGGCAGGCTCACGTTGCCGGTGCGGGCAAGCAGCATCACGGCCGCCAGGCCTCCAACCAGCACCGCGAGCGCCATCCCAAGCCGGAGAGGTTGGTTGATCCACGCGCGCAGGTCACGCAGGGTCGTTCGCCAGTCCCGGTGCGCCCGATCGGCGAATGCGAGCCACAGGCCGACGAGGACCACTGGAACAACATGTGCCGCCTTCACGCCCAGGAATGTCGAGAACGCCAGCATGAACGGCCATCGGCTGAGCAGGGCGGCGACAAACACCCCGGCGATGACCGCCAGGCCGATCGCGCGCATCAAGGTGATCCACCCGATGGCCACGACTGCGGCGCCTGTTCGGGTCTTCCGGGGAAGCGCCCACACGGTCGCGCCGGCCGCGCCGGCGATGGCCGTGGCGAGCGCCAGCAGTTGACTCCACAGGTCACCGAACCGGGTGAGGCCGACGGCCACGCTGCCCGCCACCACGCCGCCGACGATGCCCCAGAGCAACACGTGGGGAAGCGGAACGCCCAGCGCACGGGCCAGGTCGTCCAGAACCAGCGCTGAGAGCGCCGCACTGCCGAGTGCGACAAGCCAGAGCAGCGGTCCCGGGACCGCCAGCGGAGGCAAGGGCCGCGCACGCTCGGGACTGAATCCGAACTCGCGCAGATTCCGCGCAATCAGCTCCACCAATTCGAGGTTCGCGTCCATGGGACTGGCTCCGGCCGGCGTTCCAAGCAGCGGTCGAACATACAGTAGGCGGAGGTTGCGCTCCTGTGCCGCGCGCACGAAGCGATCCGCGACGTCACCGGGCTTGAGCACCAGCAGCTCCTCGGGCGTCACGCTGAATACGCGGATGACGGACGGCCGCATCAAGGCGGTCATCCGGTCCTCCCCTCGCTGCTTGCGGCGCGCCGTGAATACCTCGATGCGCCCAACACGCGCGCCGACCCGCTGGTACGCGGTCGCGGCATCCTCGATCAGCCCTTCATACCCTTGCACCTCGGTGAGCGCGAAAATCAATGTGGGCGCAGGCGCCGTCTCAGCATAGCCATCCACCAGCGTATTGAGGCCCCTCGTGGAAAGTCCCCGATAGTTGCGCGGCCGCAGGACGACGCCAAGCTCCGCGGCGCGGAACGGCTCGGCGTCAGACCTGCGGAACCCCAGACCGATCTCCTCCAGATCCACCTGAGCGCCGAGGACTTCGACCGCGCCATTGAGCGTCCTCACCCGTGACGGGTCGAGCAGCGCGCGCAGACGGCTGGCGACAAAGGTGAGATGCTCATCGGACCCCGTGATGTAGACGGTGTCAGACCGCAGCGTCCCTGCGACCTGCAACCGCCGGAACGGCTCCTGCAGCGCGCTGACCCGGCCGAGCGATGCCAAGTTCCCCCCGCTCGCGTAGCTGATCTTGCCCTCCTCGGCCAGACGCCTGAGCGTATTGTCGCTCAGCGCGACCGACGACGCGCCACGCTGCCGGAGTGCGCGAAACACCGCTGCGGGATCACGACCCTCTCGTCGACTGAGGCCGATCCAGTCGTCAGCATCGAGCACAATCTCCACCGCACGGTTTCGGGCTTCGAGACGGATCCGCATGGACAATACGACGGCCGCGGCGGCCACGCCCAGGATCACGAGGACGATCAGGATCCGGCGTGTCAAGGCGAGGAGCGCCCGGCGCGCGCACGCACTTCAATGCGGCCAGGGCGGGACACGATGCGATCGATGGTGACCGGCACCGGGAGCCCGCGCAGCGACACCACGGGTTGCGACGCCAGGTTGAGCGCAGTGGTGGTCAGCGAACCTGACACGTTCACACCGCTCAGATCGAGGGACGTGACGCGGAAGTAGATGTCGGTGGCGTTGGCGGCTTGGAACTGTCCGCGGAGCCGTGCGGCGGCGAGCAGCGGTCCCACGCGCACGCCACCGGTCGCCGTCACACCGGTTTCATCGATGGTGACAGAAGGGTTCTCTACTCCTCGTGTGCGGAGAAACTGCTCTATACCGGCCTGACTGATCTCTACCCGTGCCGACCCTGACTCGACGCTCACGAAGACGTCCCCATCACGGGCTCCGGACCGGAGGATCGCACCACGCAGTCTGGCCGTCAGCCGTTCGGCGGTGATGTCGCCAAGCCGGACGCCGGACGCGTCGATCGTCAGGCGGTCCACCTGACCACGGATGAACATCAGGGCGTTGGTCCGCGCGCGCACCACGACCGTCCCGGCCGGCTGCAGCCGGGCGCGCAGCGCCGAGGCGACCTGCTGCTGGACGATGATCGACGGGATCCATGTCCACAGTGCGACCAGCAGCGCGATCAGCGCGGCGATGCCGACCAGAATCCAGATCGCGCGCCGCATCACGGCCTACCGGGCGCGCAGTGCGGCCTCGATGAATGGATCAAGGTCGCCGTCGAGCACCCCGCCGGTGGCGCCGGTCTCGACGCCGGTGCGGTGATCCTTCACGAGCTGGTAGGGATGCAGCACGTACGACCGGATCTGGTTTCCCCACGCCGCCTCACGGTGCTCTCCCCGGATTTCGGCGATGCGTTCCCGCTGCGTGACCTCGGCCGCTTCGACCAGACGCGCCTTGAGAATGCGCATGGCGGTGAGTTTGTTGGCATGTTGGGATCGTTCGTTCTGACACTGCACCACGATCCCGGTGGGCAGGTGCGTGATCCGTACAGCCGTCTCGACCTTGTTGACATTCTGGCCGCCGGCGCCTCCTGCCCGGTAGGTCTCGATGCGGATCTCGTCATCACGAATCTCGACCTCGGCCTCCTCGACTTCGGGGATGACGTCGACGAGAGCGAACGACGTGTGGCGGCGGTGCGCAGCATCGAACGGCGAGAGACGCACAAGCCGATGGACGCCTCGCTCCGTACGGAGATAGCCGTAGGCATGCGGGCCGCTGGCGATCACGGTCACACTCTTGACGCCGGCTTCCTCACCGGGCGAGAGATCGGCGATCTCGGTGGCGTACCCCCGGCGTTCGGCCCAGCGCAGGTACATGCGGAGGAGCATCTCAGTCCAGTCCTGCGACTCCGTGCCGCCGGCGCCGGCGTGAATAGAAAGGATCGCGTTCGATGCGTCGTGCGGCCCAGAGAGCAGGGCCTGGGTCTCAAGACGGTCGAGACCCTCGGTCACCGCCCGGGATTCAGCGTCGAGTTCCGCCGCGTCCAGGCCATTGGAACCAAGGTCGTCGGGGCTCTCGGCGGCCAGTTCCAACAGGACGCCAAGATCCTCCAGACGTTGCTCGATACCGGACACGGTCTCGACGATCGTGCGCAGGGTGCTCAACTCTTGCCCTGCGGCGCGCGCCCGGTCGGGATCAGCCCACAGGGTGGGTTGCTGCATCGCTTCTTCGAGTTCGGCAATGCGGGCGTGCTTGGCGGGCAGGTCAAAGATGCCCCCGCAGGTCCTGGAGACGGCGGCGGCTTTCACTCAGTTGTGCGTGCAGATCCTCAAGTCCAATCATGGCGACTGCATTATAACACTACCTCAGGCCTGCCAGCGCGCGCACGGCGACATCGCCCAGCCCGCGCGCCGGTCCCAACCCGGCGGCGTCTCTGGTCCAGGCGCGGATCGCCCCGTACCCGACTCCACTGAACAGGTACCAGAAAGCCATCTCCTGCCGGCCGCCATGCTGCAGCGCGACGCCGAGGGCGGTTGACAGGGCGATGGCCAGCGGCCATCCACCGGCCTCGACGGCCTCAGCGAACACCGCCCCACGCAGCCAGACCTCGATGGCGACCCCATGGAGCAGGTATCGAGCGAGCCACAGTATCCGCATACCATCAGGCGGACCGATGCGGAGATCGAACCCGTAGCCCATGTAGGCGGCGCGCATGGCCAGGACGAGGGCGCCGGTCGCGACAAGGGACACGAACACGGACGCCCATACCCCTCTACGGTTGAGCAAGTGCTTGGGGGCGACCGCGGCGCACACAACCAGCGCGATGATCGACACGGGCAGAGGAAGGATACCGTCGTCAAGGGACAGCACCCGTCCTCCCAGGACGACAGCGCCGGGGAAGACAATCGCCGCCAGCAACCGCGCGCTCGCTGCCCGACGCTGGCGAAGGGCGTCGCGGACGGATGGCGCCGCAGCGGCCAGCCAGCCAGCCACGGCCAGCGGCCCCAACAACCATCCCCACTGCACGTACGGCGTGAGGGGCCCACCGATGGGCAGCGAGGCCGCCAGGACGCCTGGCCTCCCGAGCGGGATCGATCCCACAATCGTTCCATCGGGCCGGATCAGCATCGATGTCCCGGTGTTCGCCGCGCGTGCGACGCTCCGACCGGTCTCGGCCGCACGGAGCACAGAGTGCGCCGCGTGCTGCGCCGGGCCCGCCGACCTCCCGAACCAGCCGTCGTTCGTGAGAATAGTGATCAGGTCGGCGCCGGCCGCGACCAGGGGGCGGATGAGGTCGGGAAACGCCGACTCGTAGCACACCGCCGGGGCGACGATCCCCCGCCTCGTTCCGATCGGATCGGCCGCGGCACCCGACACCACGCCGGCTTCGCCGAAGGGAACGAGGCGCCGCTTGGCGTACCGTCCGATCTCTTTGCCGCCGGTATCCAATACCAACACGCCGTTCCGAGGACCCGAGAAAAATGTACCTGCCACCACGACGGCGTCGCCGGCCGCATGCGTGATCGCGAATCGCCACTGGTGGACTTCACCGAGATCGCTGGGGAGGGCCGTCTCGGGGAAGACGATCATCTCGGCGCCCTGCGCCTTCGCCTCTCCGGCCTGCTCGAGCAATCCGGCGAGCGATTCCATTGCCTGCGTGGCATCGCCTCCCCGCCGGGGGTCGACGTTCGGTTGGATCACCGCGACCACCCGCACATCGTCGGATCGATGGACGGGGCGCGCGTGAACCGCCGCCAGGACCGCGACAACAATCGCTCCTGCTGCAGCCGACGTCAGGCTCACCCGGCGCTCGGCCGCAATCTTCGCGAGCACGACATTGGCCAAAGCGATCACCGTCCCAATCCCAAACACGCCGACGACCGAGGCCAATGGGAGGATGGCCGACGCGCGGTGCTGCGTCAGCCCCAGTAGTCCCCACGGAAATGCGAGCGGGCCGACGGACCGGACCACCTCGACGGCGGTCCAGGTCAGCGGCGCGGCCCACAGCCAGGGGTCGAGGGCCGATCGTTGATATCGTCCGACGAGCCAGCAGGAGCCGGCGGCGAAGGCACCCATGAACCCGGCCATGCCCACAGCAAGCATGATCCAGGCCGGCGTCCCGAAGAGCCGGATCCAATCCATCAGCCCGCCGTAGGCGACTAGCCCGGACAGGAAGCCGAGGCGAAACGCCTGGGAGGGCGTGACGCCGCGGACGGCCAGCAGGAGAGGCACGAGGGCGATCCACGCGATCCACCCGAGGTCGGGACCGGGAAACACCAGGACGAGCAGAAATCCGCTGGTGAGGGCGCCGCAGGCGCGCGGCAGACGTGCGTCCCCTCTCACGCCTCCCGGCCGTGGCACTTCTTGAATTTCTTTCCGCTTCCGCACCAGCACGGATCGTTACGGCCGACTTTGCGCTGCCCGTTCGGGCCGCTCTTGGATCTCGCGCCGACCGCGGCTGGCTCACGCGCCGGCGCCGCAGGCCGGGCGACCGGTCGTTCCTCTGGCACGACCTGCATGCGGAACAGAATCCGCACGGTATCTTCTTGGATCGCCTGGAGCGTGGCCTGGAAGTGGTCGTAGCCTTCTCGTTGGTACTCAATCAGGGGGCTGACCTGAGCGTACGCGCGCAAACCGATCCCTTCCCTCAGGGCGTCCATGTTGTGCAAATGGTCGATCCACTTGCGGTCCATGGTCTGGAGGAGCACCAGGCGTTCGATCTCGCGCATCGTGTCAGCGCCGAGTTCGGCTTCCTTCTTCTCGTACGCCTCGACCGCAGCCCCTGCCAGGCGCTCGGCCACGTCATCGGCCAGCAGGCCCCGCAGCGACTCGGGCGGCGTCTCACCCAGGGCGGGGACAAGCTGGCCGAGCCCATCGACGAGTCCGTCGAGATCCCACTCGTCGGGATGAACGCCTTTGACGCAGAAGGCTTCGACCTGCGCCGCCACCAACCGATCGATCATGTCGAGGACATTGTCGCGAATGGCCTGCCCCTCGAGCACCTTGTGACGCTCGCCGTAGATCACCTTGCGCTGTACGTTCATCACGTCGTCGTACTCGAGCACGTGCTTGCGCATATCGAAGTGGTACTGCTCGACCTTCTTCTGCGCGGATTCAATCTGCCGGGTGACCAGGGCGTGCTCGATTGGGGTGTCTTCGTCGAGCCCCAGCCGGTCCATCAGGCCGGCAATGCGCTCGCCCGCGAAGATGCGCATCAACTCATCATCAAGACCGATGTAGAACCGGCTCGCCCCGGTGTCGCCCTGTCGGCCCGACCGGCCGCGGAGCTGGTTGTCGATCCGGCGCGCTTCATGCCGCTCCGTGCCGATCACGTGGAGCCCGCCCAACCCTCGGACCTTCTCCGCCTCGACCGGATCCGGCGGATTCCCGCCCAGGATGATGTCGACGCCCCGGCCGGCCATGTTGGTTGCAATCGTGACCGCGCCCACGCGGCCGGCCTGTGCGATGATCTCGGCCTCCCGCTCGTGCTGCTTGGCGTTCAGCACCTCGTGACGGACGCCACGGCGCCTCAGCAGCTCAGAGAGGTATTCATTTTTCTCGATGGAACGCGTGCCAACCAGCATCGGCCTGCCCTGCTTATGCCATTCGGCGATCTCGTCCACCACGGCCTTCCACTTGCCGCGCGCGGTCTTGTAGATCAAGTCTGGGTGATCCTTGCGAACCATGGGCCGGTGGGTCGGGATGACGACGACCGGCAGATTGTAGATCTTTGAGAGCTCCTCTTCCTCGGTCTTGGCCGTGCCGGTCATTCCGCCTAGCTTCTCGTACATGCGGAAATAGTTCTGAAAGGTAATGGTCGCGAGGGTCTGGCTCTCGCGCTCGACCTTGACACCCTCGTTCGCCTCGATCGCCTGGTGGAGGCCGTCGGAGTACCGGCGCCCGAACATCAGGCGGCCGGTGAACTCGTCCACAATGATGACCTGTCCGTCCTTGACGACGTAGTCGACGTCTTTCTTGTAGACGGCGTGGGCCCGCAGCGCCTGGTGCAGGTGGTGCATCAGGTCGCCGTGCTCAGGGTCCGACAGGTCGGCGACGCCGAGCAGCCGCTCGGCGTGGGTGACGCCTTCATCAGTCAGAATCGCGTTCTTGATTTTTTCCTCAACAGTGTAGTCGGTACCAGCCTGCAGCCGCGGTACCACGCGGGCGTAGCGATCATAGCGCTCGACGCCGCCTTCCACCACGCCGGAGATGATCAACGGTGTGCGGGCCTCATCGATCAGGATGAAGTCGACCTCGTCGACGATGGCAAAATAGAGATCGCGCTGCGTCAGATCCTCGAGGCGCAGCGCCATGTTGTCGCGCAAGTAGTCAAAACCAAACTCGTTGTTCGTCCCGTACGTGATGTCGGCCGCATACGCCTCGCGGCGGCTGATCTGACGGAAGTGGTTGAGGCGGTCGTCGTGATGCGGTTTAGGGTCGGTGTATGCTGGATCGTACAGCCCCGAGAACTCATGCCCGATGGCCGCGACGGAAAACCCCAGGGCATGGTAGATTGGGCCCATCCACCCGGCGTCGCGCCGGCTGAGGTAGTCGTTTACGGTAATGAGGTGCACACCCCGGCCGGCAAGCGCGTTGAGGGCGATTGGCAAGGTGGCCACGAGGGTCTTGCCTTCGCCGGTTTTCATCTCGGCGATCCGGCCGCGGTGCAGCACCGCGCCGCCGATCATCTGGACGTCGAAGTGACGCTGGCCGATGGTACGTTGGCTGGCTTCGCGTACGGCGGCAAACACCTCGGGGAGTAGCTCGTCCAACGTCGCCTGCAGCGTCGCCTTGCGCTCGCCGGCTTCCAGATCGACGATAGCGTCCCGGACATACGTCCGCCAGCCGGCGACGCGCTCACGCAGCTCGTCGTCGGTGAGCTTCTGAAACTCCGGCTCGAAGCCGTTGATCTCGTCGACCACGGGGCGCAGGCGTGCAACCTCGCGCTCGCTCGAATCGCCCAGCAGCCGGCCCAGCAGTCCGCGCATCTGACACCTCAGCGATCAGAACCTTGGGAGACGCTGGCCAACGGTCCTATTATAGGCGATGTTTGGAACGAGCGTCCCCGGTAGCAAAACGCGCTCAGCTATGTCGCTTGTTCCCTATGCCGGGAGGACGCGAATTCTCGCATCCCGAGCGACCACACCAAAGTGACGTGAGTCGAAGGTGAGCACTGATCCTCCATTACGCTCGGCGCAGGCGACTACCGTCGCATCGGCCAGACCAAGCGGCAGGTCCCGGTAGCGCAGCACGAGCTCCTTGACCCGCTTCATGTCGCGCTCACCGCAGTCGAGCGCGTATCCACCAGAGGTCACATCGTCGAGCAACGACACCAGCACGTCAATGCCCAATCGACGCTCCGTCAGGTGCGCGATTTCGCTCAGAATCGCGACGGGGATGAGATATGGGCCAGGATCTTCCAGAAGTGCGGTTTTCGCCCGGACGTAGTCTCGGTTCAAGCGGTCAAGCAAACCGTACAACGCCGAGGTGTCAATCGTGATCACCTTTGCCCCACTCTCGCTCAAGCCACTCCTCCACCTCGGCCCCCCGGAGCTTTCCATCGGCGCCCGCGCCCAACGATTTCAGCCGTGGCTTTCCCAGCTTGCGGAGGTACTGCTCGACGGCCTCGCGGACCATGTCAGCCTGCGACCTCTGTGCGCGTCGGGAAGCCTCCCTTAGGGCCCGAAAAAGTTCTGCGGGAAAATAGAGTGTCGTCTTTTGCACGTTTCTATGATGCCATATATGGCGGGTGGCCTCAATGGCGCTCTACCAGCCCGACTGACCCGCCGACCTGAATCGGAAGCCTCGTTCACGGGCAGGGGGCT
>JBQTJG010000237.1:0-5083 GCA_052387355.1 Armatimonadota bacterium
CCAGGAGGCTCCCCCACCTCTGTCACGCAGGCGAGGCTGGAGAAGGTACTGGCCGTTGCCGGAGCGCGTACAGGCATACTTAGAAGACTTGGAAACGTTCCTCACGGAAGAGCACGTCGCCGAGGGCAGGAGTATTCTCGCTGCCCTTGGGACACACATCCTCATCCGCCCCAATGGAACTGCAGAAATCGGCGGGGACTTGCGCGCAGCCTTGAAGATGATCGTCCCAAAACGGGACAGCGAAAGTGTATTCCGTTGGCTGGGGGGCCAGGAATCGAACCTGAATTTGCGGTTCCAAAGACCGCCGGCTTGCCGTTAGCCGACCCCCCAGTGTTTCACGAGGCCCTGATTCCATCCGGCAACGCGATGGTTCAGAAAAGGTGCCGCGGCGACTAACTAGCTTGATGGTACCATAGTAGGCCTTGCCAGTATTCTCAATGACCTGGTGCAGGATCTCGCGATAGGTCGTGACGCTGCTTCGGACCCCGGTCCTACGCCAACGCGATGCACTCGATCTCGATCAGGACGTCGCGCGGCAGTCGCGCGACCTGCACCGTCGAGCGGGCCGGCGGCAGTTCACGAAAGAAGCTCGCATACTCCTCATTCATCGGCCCGAAATCGTTCATGTCCTTCAGGAAGATCGTAGTCTTGACGACGCGATCCATCGAGGACCCGGCGGCGTCGAGCACCGCGGCGAGGTTCTGCAGCACCCGGCGCGCCTGCGCCTTGATGTCGCCGCCGGTGAGCTGTCCGGTGGAAGGATCGAGGGGAATTTGTCCAGCCAGAAACAGCAACCCTCCGGCGCGGATCGCCTGCGAGTACGGACCGATGGGCAGTGGCGCCCCTTCGCTGCGGATAACTTCCTTGGACATGGAGACCTCCTTGAGAGGCGGGTGAGCGAACGTCTAGGGGGACCAGCCCAGCAAGAGAGACGCACTCAGCCAGACGGCGCAGACCAGCAGGAAGGACCAGCCCAGCAGCCGGGCCAGGTTCTCGCGCAGTCGCTGTGGGGCGCGCTCGCCCCGGCACTTGGACTGGATAACCTGGCGCAGCCGCACTTCGAAGTCGGCATGATGCCGGCAGCGCAAGCAGAGCTCGATGTGGGTCTGCAGATCCTGACAGACCGCCTCGTCGGTCTCACCGTCGAGGTAGACCCACAGGCGCTCCAGGACTTCGTTGCAGTCGGGTTGGCTCATGACGCCGGCGTCGAGGACGAGTTCGGTTTCTCGCCGTTCACGTAGCCGGCCCGCCGGGCGTAGTCCCACAGCAGTCGCTGCAGGTGGCGGCGTCCTCGATACAGACGCGACATCACCGTCCCGATCGGGATGTCGAGGATCTCGGCAATCTCGCGGTAGGAGAAATCCTCGAGGTCTGCCAGGATCACTGCGGCCCTGAACGGCTCGGCCACTTGCTCCAGCGCCGACTTTACGTCGGCGTCCATAATCTTGGAGAGGAGGATCTCTTCGGGATCGCCCATCCGCCGGTACTGGTCACTCTCCTGTGCCTTGGCGTACAGGTAAAAGTCGCCAACGTCCTCGTGGTCCACCATCTCAGGAGCCCGCGTGGACCGGCGGTAGCTGTCGATGTACGCGTTCATCAGGATCTTGTAAAGCCAGGCGCGGGCGTTGGTGCCGTCCTGAAACGTATGGAACGACCGCCAGGCCTTGAGAAAGGTGTCCTGGATAAGATCTTCGGCGGTCGTGCGGTTCCGCGTGAGCCGCAGCGCGGTGCCGTAGAGGCTGTCGAGGTGTTCGTTGACCAACGCTTCGAATCGAGCGCGGTCCTCGTTGGTCACCGCCACCTGAGGATGATCAGGACTCACAAGAGTAGCACCCATGGGCTCCCCCTCACGAACGGGGGGATGTTGCCAAACATTCCCCGATCCCGCTCTTGCGCTCTCGCCGGGGTCTCACTACCGCCGGGCGGCTGACTGACGTTCGCGCGACGCGGGATGCAGGTCGGCCAGTGTCAACCGGTCGAGCACCCCCTCGGTCGCGGTCTGGATCGCCAGCCAGACGGGTCGCAGGCCGCATCCGGGCGCGTATTCGCAGTCCGGATCCTCGACTTCGACGCACCACCACGGCGCGGTCGTGCCCTCCAAAACGCCGAAGGCCTCGCGCAAGCTGATCTCGGCCGGAGGACGCGCCAGCGCGTGTCCACCGGAGGGTCCTCGCTTGCTGGTCACCAGTCCGGCCTGCCGCAGCGTCGCCATCAACTGATTCAGGTACGGCTCCGGCAGGCCCTGTCGTTCGGCGATCGTATGCGTCTGGACCGGGCCCTCGCCGTAATGCGCGGCCAGGTCGATCAGGGCGCGGATGCCATATTCGGCGCGCGTGGAGACCTTCATACCTCCAACAGCTCCTCTTCGGTGACGATACCGTCCCTGATCCGAAACGCCCGAATCTCGGTCTCACCATCCGGTCCGCCGCCCTGGCGCACCGAGACAATCACGTGGAGGGCGTCAGGGTAGAATGCCCGGGCCACGTCCGTCCGCGACGGGTAGGCTGGCGACTGTGTGTGCGAGTGGTAGATACCCAATAACTCGAGGCCCTCGGCATCGATCGTCTTGAAAAACCGAAGCTGCTCCTGAGGGTCAAGGCGATACGTGTAGGGGCTGCGATCGACGTTCTGGCCGCGAAACAGGCGTTCAACCCTGCCCCCGCGCCCGGCAAGCAGGCCGCAGCATTCGTTCGGAAACTCCTGCCGAGCGTGGTCTGTCATGGCCTCTGCGAGCGCTTTGGGCAATTCTAGACCCATTCACTCTACATTATATCGCATTTCAGGCCGCCAGACCGCGGTAGACAGGTAACGGTCCCCGCCATCCGGGAAGACGACGACGACGACGCCGTCGCGCAGATCGCGGGCGACCTCAATGGCGGCGACCAGCGCCGCGCCCGAGGACGGGCCGGCGAAGATCCCTTCCGCTGCCGCCATGCGGCGCGTCATGGCGTAGGCCTCATTCGTGGGGACGCGCACGGTCCGGTCCGCCACCGTCGGATCGTAGATCCCCGGCGTCGTGACGGTCGGCAAGTGCTTCCAGCCCTCGATGCCGTGAAGCGCGCTGTCGGGCTCGGCAGCCACGATTTGGATCGAGGGGTCGAGCTCACGCAAGCGGCGGCCGGCGCCCACCAGCGTGCCCGTCGTGCCGACGCCGGCGACGAAGTGCGTGATCCTCGCGTGCGTCTGCGAGGCGATCTCCGCGCCCGTACCGTCGTAGTGGGCGCGCCAGTTGCTGGGATTGTCGTACTGGTTGAGATACAGGTATCGCTGGGGGTGCTCCTCAGCCATCCTTTGCGCCACCATCATCGCCCCGTCGGATCCTTCGAGAGGGTCGGAGAAGATGGTCTCGGCGCCAAACGCCCGCAGGACGCCTTTCCGTTCCTCGCTCGCATTCGCAGGCACGACTAGCATCACGCGGTAGCCCTTGGCCGCACCAATCATGGCGTAGGCAATCCCGGCGTTTCCGCTCGTGGAATCGAGGATCGTGGGTGCCTGGTCTCCGGGCCCGGGGAGTCGTCCGTCGCGCTCGGCATCTTCGATCATGCGGAGCACGGGTCGGTCCTTGACCGATCCGCCGGGATTGAGACCTTCCAGCTTCGCGTACAGCTCGACCGAGGCTGGAAGGTCGCCGAGCCGCCGGATCGGGACAAGCGGGGTGTGGCCAATCAGCGCGAGGACGCTGGTGCCAATCGGCGCGGGCGGCCGAGGCACAAACCGGTAAGCCATCACTCGTCGTACAGGACCGTTGCTTCGGGATAGTGGCGGATGCGGTGCTCGATGAGCCGGACGCGGATGCTCTCATCGAACCGGGCCTGCTTGACTGCGACGGGCTCGGCGCGCAGCAACAGCGCGAGATCGATGTTCACTCGAAGCGCGCGCTGCGGAACGATGTGCCGGCTGATGCCGCTGGGCAGTTTGACCGGAAGGCGGGCGATCGCGCGGATGTCCGCCTTTGTCAATCGCGGGAAGAGCACGAGCGCGGCGGTCCGGTCGTACTCGTCAACAAGCGCGTCGAGGCCGGCCGGCTGGACACGATAGAGCGGCGCCTTCCCCTGATAGCCGGCGACGATCTCGCGCAGCGCCCGGATCCGGTCGGCGAACCCCGCGTGCAACGCGAGTCCCCACGCCCCTGCGGAGGTGACAATCCCGCACGTGAGCGTCCCGTTGGTGAGTCCGGCCCGCACGTCGTCCGGCGGCATGACCAGCCAGTACGGCGCCAGCGCGCCCTGATCCACGGCGACCAGCCCACCGTCGCGGAGCAGATGGGCCCAGACCTCAAGGATGACGGCAGGATCGTCGTAGTCGACGACCTGCACCAACGCATCGGGCACGCCGGTGTGCTGCAAAGCGGTCACGCGGTTGGCGCCGTCGAGGACCACGTAGGTCTGCCCCTCGAGCGCCGCGACAATCGGGGGATGTCGGAGGACCCCATCGGCATGCAGCGTGCTTGCCAGGCGCTGCACTCTGGCGGGATCGCACTCCTCGTGCAGGAGCAGGGACGCGCAGGGAACGATGCGGAGGTCGGGCAGACGCGCGCCGGACGGCGTGCGCGTGTCTCCAGGGGGAGCGGGCGTCGTCTTCACCGCCCCACGCGGCGTGCGAGGAAGTCGATCAGATCGATCTTCGTGACGATGCCGACGACGTTGCCGTGGCGGACGACGACGGCGGCGTTTGCGGTTGTAAAGATCGTGGCCAGCTCCTCGACCGGCGTCTCGGTCGTCACGACGGGCGGCGCCGGCTCAACCAGCGGCGCGATCGGATCTTCGGTGCTGTGCTCGCCTTCGAGCAGATATGTCAGCAGGTCAACGTCGCCGACCAGACCGACGAGCCGGCCGGCGTCGATGACCGGCAGTTGCGAGATGTCGTACTCCTTCATCCGGGCAATCACCGCAGCGACGGTGTCGGTGAGAACCGCCGTGACGACGCCGTCGCCCTTGGCGCCGAGGAGATCGGCCACGAGCCCCATCTCGCGATCGAGGAACCCGTGCTCGCGCATCCAATCGTCGGAGAACACCTTGGAGAGATAGCGCGAGCCAGAGTCCGGCAGGATCACGATGACCCGCTGACCCGCGCCCAGGTCGGG
>JBQTJG010000238.1:0-7729 GCA_052387355.1 Armatimonadota bacterium
GGTTGGCTCTGAGGAAGAGGACAGCCGCCTCGGAGAAGGCCCACGTGAGATGGACGTTGCCGATCTTCTTGCCAGACGGTCCGACGCGCTTGCCGGCGGACTCTTTGGCGCCGCGAACGAGGCGAGCGTAGGAGACGAAGTCGCCCACCGAGGGGAAGCGGTGGATGTCGTGGATCTCGTAGAGGATGACGAGGGCAAGGATCTTGCCAATGCCGGGGACGGAGCGGAGGCGGTAAAAAGGCGTTGGGGTCGTGGATCTTCGCCGAGCGCACATCACTCAGCCAGCACTCCCGTCGCCCGCAGCATCGCCAAGTCCGGCGGGCATGGCCCGCCGACGCTCACCATCCGCCTCTCGGCCGCGACCGCGTGCTGAATCCCCTCGGGCACGTGGATGACGCATCCGGCCTCCACCGGAAGCACCATGTCGTGGGTGAAATCGCGGACGACACCGCGTCCCTCCAGCACGAAGATCGTGTCTTCAGAGGAGGCATGTGTATGCGGCACGTTGGCCTCGCCTGCCTCGAGAACGACGTGGTTCATCGACGCCGTCAGTGCTCCCGATCCCGGCCACACGATCAATCGGGCCTGCCGGGAGATCAGGGGAAGGGGGACGCCGTGTTCCTCGATGTGAAAGATGTGCACCGGCACCGCACTACCCGTCGATCCCGATGGTCTGCTGCCGCATAGTATCTACTCCACCATCGTATAGTCTGTCGCCGACTGCCGGGCCGGCGACACGACGCTGACGAGCACCGCGCCCTCGCTCCCGGCTATGGCGTCATGCGGCACATCAGGCGCGATCACGAGGGCGTGGTCAGGCCGCAGCGTCACCACCCGAGTCGATGACGTGAAGGTGATCGAGCCTTCTCGGACCAACACAATCTGTTCTTGAGGATGACTGTGGCGGGGGAAGCGCCCGCCGGGCGCGAACCGGTACGTCGTCAGCGTCATCCGCTCGCTCCCGAGCGTCCGCCGGCGCACGCCAGGGTACACCTCGTCCCACGGCTGCTCTGCCAAAGACGCCACCCGCATCTCCTGTGATCGCTCAGACATCGAGGAACGCCACCACCCGGCAGAGACTCGCCTCGCCTCCGACGAAGCGCCAGGGGAAGCAGCCGATCACGCATCGGCGATTCAGGACCTGCTCGATGTCGCCGCCCACGTTCTCGACGTGAACGATTCCCGCGCCGAACGGCACATGGTGCATCACGAACAAGTCCTTCTCCGGGAACTCCTGCTCGGGATCACGGCCGGTGCGTTGCTGGTACTCGCGCGCCAGATCGGAACGCTTGTACCGGATGCTCGTGTTCATGGGGTGATCGGCCGAGCCCGTGTCGAACCCCCACCACTTGAGTTTCATGCTCACGATCCACTCGGCCAGGTCGCGTCCGCCGCCAGGATGCTTGCAGAAGTACCGGATCTCGTCTTCGGCCGGGCACCCGTTGTAGTGCCGCCAGTAGCCTGTGCAGTA
The DNA here is from genome assembly GCA_052387355.1 of Armatimonadota bacterium. GTDB lineage: Bacteria > Sysuimicrobiota > Sysuimicrobiia > Sysuimicrobiales > Humicultoraceae > JBQTJG01. The sequence goes on from JBQTJG010000238.1 coordinate 1,472, forward strand.
GATGAGGATGTCGCCCTCGCGTACCTGCATCTTGCGCGTGATGTGCTCAGGCCGGATCAGACTCCAGTCGTCGGCCACATCGCGCAGATCGACGATGACGCCCTCGCCGACGAGCACCTCGAGCGGGATGCTGGCGATGTCCTTGCCGCCGGACTTGATGTGCATTTCGGCGTCGAGGTGGGTGCTGATGTGCAGCGGCGTCTCGATGTACTGGCTGACGATCCCGTGGGTATGGTGGCGCTGAAAGTACGAGATCTTCGGGGACGGGTACCCGACCCATCCCGGCGTGTGCATGCTGAACGGCTGCGTGAGGTCGACGACCCGCATCACGATTCCCCCGATCGCTTCATAGAGCTGGCAGGCGTGGGCGAAGGCATCAGGCGTGCGCGCCTGCTGCGTCCACCGGTGGCGTTCCAGGATAGAGCGCAGGATCCGGCGGGCAGGGGCCGCCGACACACACGAGGTCGCTGTCGGCTGCGGCCGCGATGCGGTAGCGGCTTCGCGGCGTGATCAGCACGACCGACCCGGGCCGGATCGCGTGGGACGTCCCGGAATCAAGGTCATCGATCGTGCCGGTCCCCTGGACCACGTAGTACGTAGCCTCCGACGTCGGGTGCAGGTGCGGGACCGTCGCAGCGCCTTGCGGCAGGGTGATGAGGTGCATCGACCGGTGGCGCGCTCCCATGCCGGGCCAGACGACGGCGAGTACCTCACCTGCCGGGCCGTCCACCAACGGCAGCGACACGGCGTCGCGATCCGCGCGCAAGACCTGGGTCTTCATCGATCGGCCTTGACCGTCGCGGCCTGCCGCTCCCAGGCGGCTAGCAGCGCCGCCGAGTCCATGACCAGTCCCAGATGGAGGGAGACGATGCGCAGCGCCGCGTCCTCCATCTCAGGCGAGAACCCTCGGACCAGATCACGCGGCACCACCACCCGGTAGTCGCGGTTCGCCGCGTCGAACGCCGCATTGAGCACGCAGCAGTCGGTCATCCCGCCCGTGAGCACGACCGCGCGGCGGCGGAGTTGACGCAGCAGAAAATCGAGGTCGGTGGCATAGAAGGGACTCAATCGCTTCTTGCCGTCGACGACGTGGTCCTCCGGCGCGACCTCGGTCACGAACTCGACCCACCGCGTCCCCATCACGCCGTGGCGGTCGATGCCGGGGATCGGCCCGACCGTCACCGGGAACGTCAGGCGCCAGGCCGAGGTGAAGCCCTTCGTGTCGTCGATGCCGCCCGGCCGCAGGCCGGTCTTCACGTGGATCACCGGTACGCCCAGACGCCGGCATGCGCGGTGGAAGACGTTGATCGGCTCGATGATCTCGCGCCCACGGGGCGACGGGCACGGACAGTCGGGGCTGTCGTCGAGATGGCCCCGGTGCATGTCGATCGACACGGCCGCCGCGACGCGTGGGTCCAGCCACTCTTCGAAGCCCGGCGGAATCGCCTTGCGCGTGCCGTTGAAGTACGCTTCCATCATCCTCACCTCACGTCCCGCGTCACGTCGTGGCTCTCCTACCACCACATCCCGGCTGCATCTTGCGGCCTTACTCCTCGCGGAAGTAGGCCCGGCCCAACGCCGCGGGGACGGATGCCTGGCGCCGGACTATCGTGATCACGAACAGCACTCCCAGCGTGAACAGATACGGCAGCATCCGCAGCAGAGTCGAGGACGTCTCGACGCCGAGCAACTGGACGCGGAAGCCGAGCGCGTCGACCGCCCCGAACAGATAGGCTCCGGCAAGCAGCCGCAGCGGATTCCAGGTCGCGAAGATCACGAGCGCGATGGCGATCCAGCCCAGGCCGCCGGTCATGTTTTCAGTCCACGCCGGCGTGTAGGCGAGCGAGAGATATCCGCCGGCCACGCCCGCCAGCGCGCCGCCCGCAATCACCGCGCCGTAGCGCATCGCCGTAACGTTCACGCCCATCGCGTCGGCGGTCTCGGGGCTCTCGCCACAGGCGCGCAGATGCAGGCCGGGTCGCGTGCGCGTGATCCACCACCACGCCGTCACCGCCAGCGCATAGCTCGCATAGACCAGGACATCCTGCTGAAAGAGCACGCGTCCCAGCACCGGCAGGTCGCTCAGGCCCGGCAGGGGCACCGCGCGAAACGGCACGGGGTTGGGAATCCCGACCAGCGGCTTCCCGAGAAAGGCGCTGAGGCCTGTGCCGAAGAGCGCGAGCGCCAGTCCGGTCGTCACCTGCTCCGATCCCAGCGTGACGGTGAGCAACGCGTGGCCGGCGGCCAGCAATCCACCCGCGGCGAGCGCCGTCGCCACGCCGATCCAGGGATTCCGGGTCGCGACGGCCGCGGCGAATCCCGAGACGGCGCCCACGAGCATCAGGCCCTCGACGCCGAGGTTCAACACGCCGCTGCGCTCGGCCAGGACCTCGCCAATCCCTGCGAAGATGAGCGGTGCACCAGCGGTGACCGCCGCCGCGAGCAGTGCAACCAATCCATCAAGGCTCATGATCCCATGAGCGCGGCGCGCGTCATAGCCACCGCCCGCCGCCTCAGGACGCGCCGGAGCAGGTACTCACTGGCGAGCACGAACAGGAGGATCATCGCCTGCAGCATATACGCGATCGCGGCCGGGACCCCCGTCATCTGGATCACGAAGCCGCCGTTCAGGAGCGCGGCAAACAGCACGGCCACGACGAGCACGGTCCAGGGTTGCAACCGGGCGACCCACGCGATGATGATGGCGGTAAACCCGTAGCCAGGGGACAGACCTTCCTGAATGCGATGGATCACCCCGCTGACTTCGCCCACGCCGGCCAGACCGGCGAGCGCACCGCTGAGTGCCATCACCAGTAAAATATTCCGCCGCACCGGCATGCCCACGTAGCGGGCCACCGTCGGGCTCGCGCCGATGCTGCGGATCTCATACCCCCATCGCGTGCGGTTGAGCAGGACCGCGAGCCCCGCGGCAGCCACCACCGCGAAGACCAGCCCGAGATGGACGTCGCCGTAGAGCGTCGGAAAGTACGCGCCCTCCGGAAACGGTCGGGAGTAGGGGAAGCTGAACGCCGTGGGATCGGCCCACGATCCGAACACCAGATAGTCGACCCACAGCAGGGCGATGTAGTTGAGCATGAGCGTCGAGATGATCTCATTCATACCGACAAAGGCACGCAGCGCGGCCGGAATCAGCGCCCACGCGGCGCCGCCAACGAGCCCCAGAATGACGAGACCCGGCAGCATCACGCTCCGCGGAAGATCCGCCATCGAGAGCGCCAGCCAGCTCGCCGCCAGGGCCCCCAGCACGAGCTGTCCCTCCGCGCCGATGTTCCACAGACCCATCGTGAAGGCCAGCGTGACGCCGAGTCCGGTGAGGATCAGCGGGATCGCCTTGATCAGCGTCTGCTCAATCGCGAACGGCGACCCAAACGCGCCGACGACCATCTCTCGATACGCACGCCAGGGATCGTGTCCTGTTGCGGACAAGAAGATCGCGCCGACGGCGAAGGCGGCGACGATCGCACCGACGCGGATGCCGACAGCCTCGACCCACCCGGGGACTCCGGGCCGAGGGCGATCAGGGGTCTCGAGCGGGCGGACCGTCGCCCGGGCCACTAGGCCGCGGCGCCTCCGGCCATCAAGAGCCCGATCCCTTCGCGCGTCGCGGCTGCGGCGGCGCGCTCACCGACCACTTCTCCCCGGTGCAGGACCACGAGGCGGTCGGCAACCGCGAAGAGTTCGTCGAGACTCTCCGAGATCAGCAGGACGGCCCTCCCGGCCGCGCGGAGATCGAAGATAAGACGGTGGACCGCAGCCGTGGCGTCGACGTCCAGACCTCTCGTCGGGTGCATGGCGACCAGCACCGTAGGACGCGCCCACGTCTCCCGTCCGACGAGCAACCGCTGCTGGTTCCCGCCGGACAAATGGCGGACAGGCGCGTCGAGATTGGCGGTGCGTACCTGAAAGCGATCCGTCAGCGCGACCGCCCTGGCCCGCGCCTCTTGCCGGTAGAAGAAGGGCCCGTGAGACACCGGCGGAACCTGGTAGTCCCTGAGTACAGCGTTCTCGATCACGCTGAACCGGGCGATCAACCCTTCTCCTAGCCGGTCTTCGGGCACATACGCGATCCCCGCCGCCCATCGGTCGCGCGTTCCCAGCGCGCCTATGTCGCGGCCGTCGAGCCGGATCGCGCCCGCGCTCATCGGCCGCAGCCCCGCGATGACCTCGGCGAGTTCTCGCTGTCCGTTTCCTGCGACGCCTGCGACGCCGACGACCTCCCCACGGCGAAGATGCAGGGTGGTCGCGCGCAGCGCCAGGTTTCCGCGATCGCCCACGGCGCTTACCCCGTCTAGCTCGAGCACGAGGGGGCCCGGCGCCCCCTCGAGTTTGGACTGCCGCTCGATCTCGTGCCCAACCATCAACTGCGCTAGGGCGCGGGGCGTCGTCTCGGCAGGCCGCGTCTCGCCGACGACCCGCCCGGCGCGCAGCACCACGATCCGGTCGGCAATCGCCAGGACTTCATCGAGCTTGTGGCTGATGAACACCACAGACCGGTCTTCCGCCGCGATGTGCCGCATTGCAGCGAACAGGGGGACGACCTCCTGGGGTGTCAAGACCGCGGTGGGCTCGTCGAGGATCAACACCCGGGCGTCGCGGTAGAGCATCTTGAGGATCTCCACGCGCTGCCGCTCGCCGACGGACAGTTGCCAGATGCGCGCGCGGGGATCGACCGCCAGGCCATGATCGATCGCCATCCGTGCGACCCGGGCCGCATCGGCCTGCGTGTGGAGGAGGAAGCGCGGCTCTTGCCAGCCGAGCAGCACGTTCTCGGTGACGGTGAACGACTCGATCAAACGGAAGTGCTGGTGGACCATGCCGACGCCGCGCGCGATCGCATCGCGCGGTGAGTGCAACTCGACCGAGGTGCCGTCAAAGAGAATCGTGCCGGCGTCGGGCCGAGACAACCCGGCCAGCACGTGCATCAGGGTCGATTTGCCCGCGCCGTTCTCGCCAAGCAGGGCCAGCACTTCCCCCGGGGCGATGGCAAGGTCGATGCCGGCGTTCGCCACCACCCCGGGGAAGGTCTTGACGATGCCCCGCAGCTCGGTGGGCGGCTGGCGCATCGGCTACTTGGAGGGCGGGGCCTGTCCCTCGATGCCCTTCAGCAGCCAGTTAAAGCCCAGGATCTCTTTGAGCGTCATGACCTTGCCGGCCGGAACGCGCGCCTTGCCGCTCTGGTCGGCAAGCGGGCCTTTGAAGACCCGGAACGACCCATCCATGATTCCCTGCTTCCGCTGCTCCACCAGCGCGACGACGTCCGACGGCACCTTGGCGCTCATGGGACCCAGGCTGACCATCTTGTCCGTCAACCCGCCGTAGTAGTCTTCGGATTTGAACTGCTTGTTTAGGATCCCCCTGACGATCGCGGCATCGACCTCACGCCAGTCCCAGATGGTGCCGGTCAGATAAGCCTCGGGCGCGAAGCCCTGCATGTTGGACTCTGAACCGACGCCGTATTTCTTGGCCTCGCCCGCCGCCTGCAGGGCGCTCGGCGTGTCCTGGTGCTGTCCGACGACGTCCGCGCCCGCGTCCAGCAGCGCCTTCGCCGCGGATTTCTCCTTCGGCGGATCGTACCATGTGTTGGTCCAGACCACCTTGACCTTGGCGTTGCGGTTGACGGACCATACGCCCAGCGCGAACGCGTTGACCCCGGCCACGACGGTCGTGATGGGGTGCGCCGCGACGAACCCGACGGTATTGGTCTTGGTCATCTTGCCGGCGACGATGCCGGTCAGGTAGCGGCCATCCCAGACCCGACCGTAGATCAGTTTCATGTTGGGTGGCAGGCCCACCACCGCCGGGCCAATACCGATGATGTGGAGGTCGGGGTGCTTCTTGGCGACATCCACGGCGAAGTTTTGATAGCCGAACGCCGTGGCGAAGATGATCTTGTATCCCTGCTGGTAGAATTGCTCCAGCACCCGTGCGACCTCGGCGGTCTGCGGAACGTTCTCGACGAACTTGGTCTCAGCACCGAGCGTCTGTGCCAGGTACTTCCGCGCCTGATCATGCTGGAAGGTCCAGCCGGCGTCTCCGACCGGTCCGACATAGATAAAGGCGACCTTGGGCTTGCCTTGCGCAGCGATCTGACCCGTCGGCACCGCGAGCAGGCTCAACACGAGCACTGCGACGAGCGCGCGCATCCCGTGCCGCATTCTCTCTTCCCTCCTTTGGGATTCAGACCAGCGGTTACCGTGTACGTTCACCGAGACCGCGCGCGTCACCTCCTGTCCGACG
>JBQTJG010000239.1:0-6062 GCA_052387355.1 Armatimonadota bacterium
GATGCGAGGACGGGTCTTTGGTCTCTTGGTCGCCATCGCATGGAGCGCGATTCCGCTGGGGCGGTTCATCGGCGGCTATCTCGTCGAGTGGGTCGGACTGAGATCGGCCATTGCCCTGATGGCGTCCGGGTATCTGATTGCCGCTCTATCGGTGTTCCTGGTGCCGGTGTTCCGCAAGATGGACCCTGATGGACCCTCGTTGACTCACCCCTATTGATATGACATCATAACTCTACGCGCGCCCCGCGCACCTCAAAGATGAGAAACCAAGACTCTAAAGCGATACAGGGAGGGAGTTCCATGAACGTCAGCATCCGCCGGGCCTTGCTGCACGTCGCGGCCGTCGCTCTGATCGCCATCCTGGTGGGTGGAGTGGGATCGGCAGTGTACGGCCAGAGACCCAGGAAGCGGCTGGTCTGGGCTTCGGCCCTGGCGACAGGGTGTCTCGATCCGGCACTCAGCAACCGGTTGCCGGATTGGAACAATACCATGAACATCTACAGCCAGTTGGTCACCCACAAGCCGGGCACTCTCACCGAGGTTGCGCCGGATCTGGCCGAACGCTGGACCGTCAGCCAGGATGGCACCGTCTACACGTTCTTCCTGCGCGCCGGTGTGAAGTGGCACGAAGGCTTCGGCGAGCTCAGCGCGCAAGACGTAAAGTATTCCTGGGAACGCATTCTGGACCCGAACACCAGGGCGGTCAGCAATACCGACCTGCGTCCTGTGAAGTCGATCGATGTCGTGGATCCTCGCACCGTCCGCGTCACCCTCGACGCCCCCTCGCCAGGGTGGCTGACCAGCGTCGCCAATTCGGCGTTCACCGCTATCGTCAACAGGCGGGCGGTTGAGGAGCGCGGCGCCAGTCACTGTATACGGCCGATCGGGACAGGCCCCTATCGTGTCGTGAGGGCCGAACCGCGCGGCGGCGTCGTGCTGGCGGCCCACGAGGAGTATTTCGGCAGCCGGCCGCCCATCGACGATGTCGAGTTCCGGGTTATCCCGGAGGAGGCGGTCAGCGTCCTCGCACTGCGCAGCGGCGACATCGACATGATGATCGTCCGCGAGTACGCCAACATCGCGCTGCTCGGCCGGGTCGCGAATGTCGCGGTCAACGCCGATGCGAAAAGCGCCTCCAGCACCTACATGCTCTGGTTGAACAATACCCGCAAGCCGTTCACCGACGTCAGGGTCCGGCGAGCCATGATCCACGCGCTCGATCGCAAGACGATGGTCGTCAAGGTCACCGAGACCCTGAGCACACGGGTGGCGCACAGCGCGGTCCCGCCGACCCTCTTCGGCTTCACCGAAGACATTCCGAAGTACGAATTCGACCGCGCCAGAGCCAGGCAGTTGCTGCGAGAAGCGGGCTTTCCGAACGGGTTCAAGACCTCGGTGATCGCGCTCAACACCGCGTACCACCCGGCTGCGGTGACCATCGCCCAGGCCATGTGGAAGCAGGTGGGCGTCGATGTGGAGATCAACCTGATGGACCAGCCGGCCATCCGGCCGCGCCAGCGCACCGGAGACTTCGACATCACCATCAGCGATCCGACCAACGCCGAGGTCAGTCAGACCTTGCAGTGGTTCGATCCTCGCAACGTCCCAGGGCAGAACCTCGCCCTCTACAAGGGCCGGGGCCTGGATCGCCTGATCGACGCGCAGGCCAGGGAGACCGACCCGCAGAAGCGGGCGGCCATTCTCAAGCGCATCCAGCAGCAGATCGCCTCGGATGCCCCCGGCGTGCCGCTGTGGAATACCATCCAGGTGACGGCCGCCCGCACCAACGTGAAAGGGCTGATTCCGAACATGGCGTGGTGGCAGACACGTTTCTGGCTGATGGATATCGATCGATAGCCAGTCCGCTGTGAGCAGGAACCCCGGCCTCCGGGGGCGGAGGTATCGGTGTGCGCTACGTTGTTGAGCGCCTGATCCTCCTCGTCCCGACCCTCCTGGGTATCCTCTTCGGGGTGTTCCTGCTGCTCCATCTCGCGCCCGGGGATCCGGTGGAAGTGCTCGTCGACGTCCAGTCGGAGCACATCCCGCAAGCGCAGCTCGATCGGATTCGCAAGGATCTCGGCCTGGACCGGCCCCTGTACGAGCAGTACTTCCGGTACCTCGGCCGGGTGCTCCACGGCGATCTGGGAAACTCGTTCCGCACCCGATTGCCCGTCATGGATGACATCCGGTTGGGCATCGTCCCGACCATGCAGCTTGCGCTGGCCGGGATGGCCGTGGCGTTCTTGATCGGCATGCCGGCCGGCATCATCTCCGCACTGAGGCGGAACACCGCGGCCGACTATGCCACGCTCTCCCTGGCGGTCGTCGGGCTGAGCGCTCCCAGCTTCTGGATCGGGATTCTGTTTCTCTATGTATTCTCGTTTCGACTGCGCTGGTTTCCACTGATGGGCGGCGGCGACGGCTCACTGGGCTCGACGCTCATCCACCTGGTGCTGCCGGCCCTCGTCGTCGGCGCCAGTCTCGGGGCGCTGCTCGCCCGTCTGACCCGTTCCGCGATGCTGGAGATCCTCGGACAGGATTACGTGCGCACGGCGCAGGCCAAGGGCCTGCCGGGCAAAGTCGTCGTGCTGAAGCACGTCTTGAGAAACGCGGCAATCACGCTGGTCGCGGCCGCGAGCACGATGTTCGCGCACCTGCTGACCGGGTCCGTCGTCGTCGAGATCGTATTTTCCCGCCGCGGGCTCGGGTGGCTGATGATCAACGCGATCACGGGGCGTGACTTTCCCCTCGCGCAGGGGTTGATCCTGGTGTTCGGCGCCGTGATCGTCCTGGTCAATCTGGTGACCGATCTCTTCATGGGCTACCTCGATCCCAGGGTGTCGTATCAATGAGCGCGAGGGGCATCGCCGCCCTCAAAGAGCATCCGGTCGCGGGCGCTGTGGCCTGGAAGGGCGACCGCCAGTATCGGCGGTTTCTGAGGGAGTTGCTTTGGGCGCGGCGGAGCTCGGGAGTCGCCGCGGTGATCGTCGTGTTTCTCGTCGTAGTGGCGGTCGCCGCGCCGCTCGTCGCGCCGTTCGATCCCACCGCACAAGACCTGGACGACCGCTATGCTCCACCGTCGCGCGAGCATTTGATGGGGACAGATCCCTTCGGACGCGACATCTTATCCCGGATCATCTGGGGGGCCAGGATCTCGTTGCTCGTGGGGGTGGTCGTCGTTGTCCTGGCCACGAGCCTGGGCGGTCTCCTCGGCGTGACGTCGGGGTACGTGGGTGGACGGCTCGACCGGGGGCTGATGTTCGTCGTCGACATGCTGATGGCGTTCCCGCTGTTGTTGCTCGCCCTCGCCTTCATCGCCACGCTGGGCCCCGGGCTGTTCAACGTCATGATGGCGATCGCGCTGGGCAGCATCCCGATCTTCGCGCGGGTGATGCGCGCCGAGACACGCACCATCCGCGATCGGGATTTCGTGGCGGCCGCCCGGTCGATCGGCGCGTCGCATCTGCGGATCATCCGCAAATACATCCTGCCGAACATCATGGCCTCGATTATCGTCCTGGGCACCACGCGTGTCGGGACGGCCATTCTGACGGAGGCAAGCCTGTCGTTCCTGGGACTGGGGATCCGCCCGCCGACCCCATCGTGGGGGATCATGGTCGCGGAGGGACGGGCGTACCTGGAACAGGCGCCATGGATCGCGCTGATCCCCGGCGTCACCGTGATGATCACCTTGCTCAGCTTCAATCTCTTCGGCGATGGACTGCGCGACGCCCTGGATGTGCGCCTGCGCCAGCCGGGCAGATAAGGCAAAAGGAGGCAAGGCTGATGGTCAGGCAGACGGTGCAACCGGAAGTCCGGCGGTCGGGTGACCGAGGGGTGAGACAGCCGATCATCGACGCCGACGTGCACTCGGTCGTCCCGGGCGTCAAGGCCCTCTACCCCTACCTGTCCGAATACTGGCGCAACTACATCGAGATCGGCGGCTTCACCCGGCCGCCCACCAACCATGCGCCCAGCGGCGGTCCTCGGGGCGACAGTGTCCCGCCAGGCGGAGGTCCGGCCGGGTCGGATCGCCCGTTCATGCAACAGCAACTGCTCGACGAGTGGAACATCCAGTACGCCGTCCTGAACCCGAGCTACCATGGCGTGGCATGGCTTGCGAACATCCACCTGGCCGGGGCGCTGGCCACCGCCGTCAATGAGTGGACGGTCGAGCACTGGCTGGACAAGGACCCACGGTTCCGGTCCAGCATCATCGTGGCGCCCCAGGATCCGGAAGGCGCGGCGAAAGAGATTGACCGGGCGGCGAAACATCGCGGCTTTGTTCAAATCCTCGTCCCAAGCAGCTCGGAAGCGCCGTACGGCAAGAAACGGTACCGCCCGATCCACGAGGCGGCGGTCCGGCACAACCTGCCCATCGGCATCCACCTGGGGATGGCGACGGAGACGACCCCGCCCCCGTCCCCCAACGGGTGGTTCTCCTACTACCTGGAGATGCACGCGATCAGCGGCACGATGTCCGCGATGTCGCATACGGTCAGTCTTGTCTGTGAAGGCGTGTTCCGGGAGTTTCCGTCGCTCAAGGTGGTCATGATCGAGTGCGGCATGTCGTGGGTGCCGACCGTCATGTGGCGCCTGGACAAAGACTGGAAGGGGCTGCGCCACGAGGTGCCCTGGGTCGAGCGCAAGCCGAGCGAGTACATCCGGGAGCATTTCCACTCCACCACCCAGCCGATCGAGGAGCCTGAGCAACCAGAGCATCTGCAGCAGATCATCGACATGATCGGAAACGAACGGTTCTTCCTGTTCGCCACGGACTATCCGCACTGGGACTTCGACGCTCCGGACCGCGCGCTGGCGGCGATCAGGCGGGAGCTGCGGCCGAAGATCTACTACGACAACGCCAGGGAGCTGTACGGGCTGTAGCAGGGACATCGCAGAGGGAGATCGCAGGAGGCCATCGTTTGGCAGGCCACATCATCGGGAGAGCCGCAGACCTGCCGCCGGGACAGCGGAAGATCGTGACGGTCGGGAGCATCTCGATCGGGGTCTTCAACGTCCATGGCGACTACTACGCCTTGCACAACCGGTGCGCCCATCAAGGCGGGCCGCTGTGCCTCGGCGACCTCGTCGGCCTGGCGGTCTCGTCTGTCCCGGGGCAAGTCGAGTGGACCCGCCAGGGCGAGGTCCTGCGGTGCCCATGGCATCGGTGGGAGTTCGATATCAAGACAGGCATGGCGCTGGTGGACCCGTCCAGGGTCCGCGTGAAAACGTACGAGGTGACCGTGGAGGCCGCCAAGCCGCCGGCGCCCCCGCGCGTCGAGACGTATCCTGTCACGGTGGAGTCCGGCTGGCTGGTGGTGCATGTCACGCGTGTGTGAGGGAGGGAGTGCGATGAGTCGTTGGGTTCGACGAGTGATGTTGATGGCGGCTCTAGGAGTGCTGGCGGCTACGACGATCAGCAGTGCGGGGTTGCCGGCGTATGCCCAGCGGGCGCGGAAGCGGCTGGTCTGGGCATCGTCGCTGCCCACGGTCTGCCTCGATCCGGCGTTCGGCGGCCGGCTACCCGACTGGAACAACCGGATGAATATTTTCAACTGGCTCGTCGTCCACAAACCCGGCACACTCACCGAGGTCGCTCCGGATCTGGCCGAGCGGTGGACGGTGAGCCCCGATGGCACCGTGTACACCTTCTTCCTGCGCCAGGGGGTGAAGTGGCAGGACGGATACGGCGACTTCACCGCGCAGGACGTGAAGTACTCGTGGGAACGGCTGCTGGACCCCGCCATTCGGGTGACGGACAATAGCGATCTCCGTCCCGTCAAGTCGATCGAGGCGGTGGATCCGCGCACCGTCCGCGTCACCCTCAACGCGCCTACTCCGGGATGGCTGCTCACCATCGCGAATTCAGCGTTCACCGCCATCGTGAACCGCCGCGCCGTCGAGGAACGCGGGAACCAGCACTGCCTGCGGCCTATCGGGACAGGACCCTATCGCGTCGTGCGGGCCGAATCGCGCGGAGGCGTGGTGCTCGCGGCCCACGATGAGTACTTCGGCGGCCGGCCGCGCATCGACGACGTCGAGATGCGCGTCATCCCCGA
>JBQTJG010000240.1:0-1825 GCA_052387355.1 Armatimonadota bacterium
TAGGCTGACGGAGACCATGTTCTCCGTGATGAACAGGTCAGCGACCAACATGAGTGCCTCGTACTCTTCTCGCGGGAGGGGCTCAAGGTTGAGGATGCGGACGCGCGGATGTTCGGGCGCCGGCAGGAGGCGCCCGTTGTTGACCGAGATCACCGTGACCGACCTGGGGAGATCGGCGAGATAGTGCTCGAGGAGCCTGGGCAGGAAAGTATAGTATGGAAGCCGGGCCGCGTCCGCGAGTCTCCAGGCCCACGCTGGAACCGAGTGCACGATGAGGAAATCATCGCGGGACACATACCGGCGGCGTATCTCCCAACGCAGGTGGTCGGACAGCCGGAGCGGCAGAGCCCAGGGGCGAAATGGCGCCCCTTTGCGCCCCGGGACCTCAGAGGGTTCCTGCACTGGACACGGGAGGAGTATGCGCATGGCGGCGGGCAGCGCCGGAAGGGTTTCGTAATGCAGGCCCAGGTGGGCAGGGCCAAAGGGCAGACTCGTCGGCCGCTGCGCGTAGCCTAGATGATCGAGGGTGACGAGGGCGGTCTGGAGTGTTTCCAGGCTGAGGACCCACCGCTCATCCGCCAGAGGAGGTGTCCCGGTGGAAAAGAAGAGCAGCGGATAGTCGGCGAAGACGACGACGTCGGGACGAAACCCTCGCAACGCATGGTCCCATAACCGGCGATTCTGCTCTGCATCCCGTGTCAGCATGCCCACGGAGTCGACCGACTGCCCGCGGAGGAACCGAGCCGTGTGGGCCGAAGCAAGAAAGCGCACTTTGTTGCCACGTTGTGTCAGATTGTCCGCGATATGGGCCGCTGTAATGGCTTCACCCGATCCGGTCTCACTGGGAGTGACGAAGAGAACCTTCATGAGGGAATCCGCGGGCCTCTCATGTGAGCATTCTAGCATGCGAGGATGCGGCGACAGCGTGCGCACTTACCATGCCTCTGCCCGAGGAAGGGGTGCTGATTGAAGCGCTACTATGTAGGCCTCGCGGCCACGCTGCACGACTCGGCATTGGCCATCGTTGATCCGTCAGGCGAACCTGTCTTCGCGGAGGCGACCGAGCGCTACCTCCAGTGCAAGCGAGCCTACAACTGCCCCCCCGACGACATGATTCGTATCCCAGAGCTGGTAAGGGAGTACTGTGAACCTGACGCCGAACTGATGGGCGCCGTGACGTGGAGCACCTTGTTTCTCTCCCGCCTGAACTACGCGAGCACGTCGTTGTCCTCCCAACTGCCAGCCTCGCGGGATCTGGAGCTGCTGAGCTGGCCTCTACCGGACACGCGACTGCTGGCACTTGCTTTGCGGAACAGCATCAGCCAGGCCTCGCTGAATCTGGCATCTTCCCGTCGGATCCCCAACCGAGTCGCGGTCAGATACTACGACCACCATCTGACCCATGCCGCCACCGCCGTGTGCACAGGGCCGTTCGAACGGTGCACCGTCGCGGTAGTCGATGGGTATGGTGAGGGGAGCTCCACCGCGTTCTACCACTACGACCGGGGGAAGCTGACCTACCTGCCCGGGCAGTCCGTCGACATCGAGGCGGAGGCCGCGCAATTCGCCAGTCTGGGTCACTTCTATGGACGGCTCTGTTCCCTCTGCGGATTCGACCCCATCAAAGGAGAAGAGTGGAAAGTCATGGGTCTGGCCGCGTACGGGAAACACGATCCTAAGCTCTACGAGCTTCTCAGCCCCATGATTCGCGTGGACGGTCTGACGCTCAGGCCTGGCGTTTCCAACGACGATCTTGCGGCGAGACTCCGTAGGCTGCGGTCAGTGATGCGGCCCCCCACGTCGTCTCCCCTGGAGGCTGCCGATC
>JBQTJG010000241.1:0-21551 GCA_052387355.1 Armatimonadota bacterium
CGTAGAAGTCGACATTCGGTTGGGGATCGCTGGCGATGGCGGTGACGTGGTGAATCCCAGTGATCTGCGGGATCATAGCCGTCTCTCCATGACACCATGATACACTGGTCGCGTTGATCCTCGTCACGGGCGCGGCCGGCAAGACCGGTATGGCTGTCTGTCAGGCGTTGCTCGCACGCCGCGCTCCCGTTCGTGCGTTCGTCCGCCGCCCCTCACAGGTCCCGATCATGCAGGCGCTGGGCATCGATGACGTAGTCGTCGGGGACATGCGCGTCCAGGCCCATGTCGAACGGGCGGTGGACGGTGTCCGGGCGATCGTCCACATCTGCTCCAATATGAACCCTGACGAGGTTCCTATTGGCCGCCTGGTCATCGCGGCTGCTCGGCGGAAGAAGGTCGAGCGGTTCGTCTACTACTCCGTCCTCCATCCTCAGACTGAGGACATGCCCCACCATTGGAAGAAGCTTCGCGTTGAGGAGGTGCTCTTCAAGACTGACCTTCAGTACACCATCCTGCAACCAGCATCGTACATGCAGAACATCCTGCCGGGCTGGAAGCTGATCGTAGAAGAGGGAATCTATCGCGTTCCTTATGCGCTGGAGACACGGATCGGTCTGGTCGACCTGGATGACGTCGCTCTGGCGACGGCGATCGTGCTGACGGAGCCGGAACACGTAGGCGCCACCTATGAACTGGCGACCGATGAAATCCTGTCACAGATCCAGGTCGCTGAGATCCTGAGCCGCTGCCTGGGACGCCCGGTCCAGCCAGAAGTCCTACCCGTGGACGCATGGGAACGCCAGGCCAGAACGTCAGGGCTTGGCGACTATCAGGTTGAGACCTTGCTGAAGATGTTCAGATACTACGAACGGTATGGCTTCTGGGGCAGCTCAAAGGTGCTCAGGTGGCTGCTTCGCCGTGAACCAACACGCTTTGCCACGTTCGTGCAGCGGCAGATGGTCGAACAGACCAGTTAATGCCCTAAGGCTAATTGTGGAGGACCGATCGTGAAATTCAACGGAGCACGTCATACCCTTCGGCTTGTCGGCCACACAGACCTCAATGGACGCGGCGACGGCGGTCAGATCATGGTGCGCACCTTCCAGGGCCGCGTCGGTGCTCAACGGCTCGCCTATGTCGCACACATGGGCCCATCGGGCACCGCCTTGACGGTCGTCGATGTCACCGATCACGCCCGGCCGGGCGTGCTGCACCAGACACCGGTCCCCACGCCCACCACGCACTGCCACAAAGTGCTCATCCTGGGCGATCTTCTCCTGATGAACCTGGAAGAGTTCGGTCAACGCGGCGAGCATGAGGCCGGGGTGGCGTTTTTCTCCCTCGCCGACCCGACGCGCCCTACCCGTATCGGCGAGTTCAGACTCCCCGGCGTCGGCGCGCATCGCATGTGGCTGGATGGCTCCATTTTGCACCTGGCCGCGGGCGTTGCCGAACGCCGTGAGAAATCCTACTGGATTGTCGATCTGGCGACACCGTCAAAGCCTCAGACGATTGGGCGATGGGACATTCCCGACGCCTGGCGAGGGGCGATGCGACCGCCGGATCGAAAGTACGAGGTCCACCATGTGATCACCGCCGGCAACCGCGCGTATGCGTCATGCTGGGACGCCGGGCTAGTGATCCTCGACATTTCGGATCCTGGTACGCCACGACTGGTGAGCAGGCTCGACTGGAGCCCGCCCTACGGCGGCGCAACCCACACGGCGCTTCCATTGTCGGGGCGTCCCTACCTTGTCGTAGCCGACGAGGCAATCACTGAGGGCCCGGGCGAGCAGGAAGCCAAACGGATGTGGGTGGTGGACGTCCGGGACGAATCGCACCCCGTGCCGGTTGCGACCTTTCCCGTGCCACCTGACGAGCTGCACCCGGGCGGGATGTATGGGCCGCACAATCTCCACGAGAACTACCCCGGCAGCTTCATGTCTTCGGACATCATCTTCGCCGCCTATTACTCTTATGGCGTGCGCGCCTACTCGGTCGCGAATCCCCATCGCCCCAACGAAATCGCCTCGTGCGTCCCTCCGGTCACGGGCGCACAGAGGCCCTGCTGGTTGAACGATATCTATGTGGACACCGAGGGATTCGTGTACGCGACGGATCGGTTGACCGGCGGGCTCTACATCATGGCTCCGGATGAACCCTGGGTCCCCTCCAAGAGTCACTGAGTACTGCCGGGTCCGTGGTGATGAATGCGAGCAGGAGGTCGGCCAGCGCCTCAAGGTCACGCTCTTCAGCCGTCTCGTAGGGGCTATGAGTGTAGCGGCAAGGAAACGCGAGCATAGCCGTCGGCACACCTTCCTGAATCCAATCAGGATGGATCCACCCGGGATCTCGGTGCCGGCGTCATCCATCGTGACGACGACCTTCGCTTCACCATTTCGCTATCTCATATTCCACTCCTTGCGATTTGATCCCGGTCAGCATCCGAGGAGCAGCGATGGCAGGAGGCGAAACCGGGACAGCGATCAAAGGGCGCGGTCCCTCCGAACGCGAATGACCCATATCTGTCCACGGGGCGAAGCGCATGGAGCTGATGACCGCGGGAGGTGAGACGGTGCGGCTGGCGGTCGTGCAACCCCGCGCCTTTCGGGGAAAGGACGAATCTCGCAACGTCGATGCGGCTTTAGGCTACCTTGATCAGGCCGCCCAGGGCGGCGCCAAGATCGTGTGCTTCCCTGAAGGGTACCCTGGGCCCGCGAACCCAGAGCGCGAGTACCGCAGCATCCCGCATATCCAGTCCAAGGCGAAGGAGCACAGGATTCACGTCGTGGCAAGCCGGATCGAGCGGGCCGACACCGGACGCGGTCACCACATGGTCCTCTACTTGGTTGGGCCCGATGGGGAGATTCACGGGCGATATCGGCGCACGACACCCGAAGGTCCATACGTTTACAAGGACATCGAGGACTGGCAGTTCGACTACGTTGTGGGAGATGAACTGCCGGTGTTCGAAACCATCCACGGCAGATTGGGACTGCTGGTCTGCAGCGAGGTGTACGCTCCCGAGCTCGCCCGCATCCTGGCGCTGAAAGGCGCGGAGCTCGTCCTCATGCCCGCCGGAGCGCTGCTCAACGAGATGCTGCCCACCTGGCGGACCATGGTCTGGGCGCGCGCCATCGAGAACCTCATGTACACGGCGGCATGTCAGAACATCTTCGGCGTGGAGGAAGGCGTGGCCATGATCGCAGGACCCGAAGAGGTGCTGGCGCAGTCCGGCCGGCCTGGGGTCCTCATCGTCGACCTCGATATGGACCGGATTCGCTGGCTGCGGGATCAGGATGAAAAGATCGAGATGCCCAAGCAATACAGAGTGATGCCGGGGACGCTCCGATGGCGCCGGCCGCAGCTCTACCAGAAGAACTTTTCTACCTGGTAGCCTGCCTCGGTTGATGCACGAGAACACACGAGGAGGATCCCATGGATTTGGTCATTCGACGCGCGCGGGTGCGAGGCCAGACCGAGCTCATGGACATCGGTATTCAGGACGGCCGCATCGCTGCTATCCAGGCGAAGCTTGAGACAGGCGCGGCACGGGAAATCGATGCTGAGGGTGGGCTGACCGCGCCTACCTTCGTCGAGCCTCACACGCATCTCGATAAAGCCCTCACCATGGACCGGTGCCCACCCAATCGCTCGGGTCTCATCGACGAGGTCGTGGCAAATACCACTACCGTGGCCCGCACCTACACCGTGGAGGACGTCTGTGAGCGGGCAGTCAAGGTAGCCCTCTGGTTTGTCCAGAACGGCGTCACCCATATCCGCACACACGTGGACATCGGGCCCCCCGTGGGGTTGACCGGGCTGGAAGGCGTGCTGGCAGCCCGGCAGGCCCTGCGTGGTGTCGCCGACATCCAGATCGTGGCCTTCGCACAGTGGGGCATTGTGCGGAGCCCCGGGACGGAGGACCTGCTGCGCCAGGCCATGCGCCGCGGAGCGGACATCGTCGGGTCAAACACTGTGAGTGAGCGTACACAGGCCGACGCGAATCGGCAGATCGATGTCGTCTTCAAGATTGCCCAGGAGTGCGACGCCGACGTGGACATCCACTGCGACTCCACAGATGATCCCATCGCGACCAGCCTGCACTACCTGGCGGCGCGCACGATCGAGCTTAACTACCATGGACGCGTCACCGCGGGCCACTGTTGCGCCCTGGCCAGTTATGACCCGTACTATGCGGCGAAGGTGGCGCGGCTTGTCAAGGAAGCGGGCATCAGCATCGTGACCATGCCGATCAAGATGCTCTTCGCCGGCATCCGCGATGCGTATCCCAAGCGACGGGGGATGACACGCATCGATGACTTGCTGGAATCGGAGGTCAACGTGTGCACCGGCCAGGACAACATCCTGGACGGCTTTTCCCCATGCTTTGGTCGGGCCGACCCGATGGAGACCGCGCTGTTACTTTCGTACAATTTCAGCTTCAAGCGGCCCGAGGACCTGGAACTGGTGTTTGACATGGTCACCACCAATGCCGCCCGGGCCATCGGGGTGCGCGAATACGGCCTGGCCCGCGGGCAGCCGGCCAGCCTAAACGTCACGCCCGTTGCGTCGGTCCAGGAGGCCATCAGGCTGCAGGCACCGCGCCGGTACGTCTTGCGGGACGGCCGCATCCTCGCGGAGACCGAGCGGATCGAGCGCGCGCATGTGGAGAGCCAGCGTCCGCCTCTGCAACAGACGTAGCGCCACTCAGAATCCCTCGAACGATCTCGCGAAAGGAGACCGATCAGAGTGAGCCGTGAGACGGTTGAGTCCGCGCTGCACGTGCACGGGGGGCGGTTTGCAGGAGACGGCGTGCATGCCGTCGACCTGGAGGAAACTGTCGCGAAGATCCGGACCTGGGAGGATTGGTACCCGGCGTGGGCGGCCGTCGGGGACCGATATGAGCACCTGGCGCGCATCGCTCTTGACGCCGGGCACCGCACGACAGCAGGGGAGTTCTTCTGGCAGGCGTCGATCTCGTACCACTACGCGCAGTTCTTGTTCTTCCACAACCGTCCTCTGCGGGAAGAGGGCCAGCGCAAGAAGCAGGACTTCTACAATCTGGCCGCGCCCCTGCTGGCGCCGGCAGCCCAACGCTTTGACCTGCCGATCGGTAGCGCAAAGATCCCTGGATTCCTCCGCTTGCCGGCTGGCCGGGGACCGTTTCCTGTGGTCATCCTGCTGGGCGGTCTGGAGAGCACCAAAGAGGAAAGCTACCACTTCGAAAACATGCTTCTGAAACGAGGTGCGGCCACCTGCGCCTTTGATGGACCGGGTCAGGGCGAGATGTTCTTTCAGGCGACACTACGGCCCGACTTTGAACGATATACCTCGGCAGTCATCGACTGGGTCCAGGCCAGATCCGAGATTGACGCAAACCGTATTGGCATCCTGGGGCGAAGTCTTGGGGGGTACTATGCGATTCGCTCCGCGGTCTTCGATCACCGCATCAAGGCCTGTGTCGCCTGGGGACCTCTCTACGACATGTCGGCCTGGGACCACATGGCGGAGTTGACCCGGCTCGGCTTTCAGTACGTCTCCGGGCAGCATTCCGAGGCTGCTGCGAAGGCCTATCTGCAGGACGCGGTCAACCTGCGAGGGATCGCGGAACGGCTCCGGTGCGCGCTCTTTGTCCTCCACGGGGCCAAAGATGACCTGATCCCGGCCACGCATATCGAGCGCCTGGATCGAGACGTGCAGGAGGCGCCGGAGAAGATCATAGACATCGAGCCGGAGGGGAACCACTGCTGTCACAACCTCCATCCGGTAGTCCGGCCCCGCATGGCGGACTGGCTTGCCGCGAAGCTGGCGGCGTGAGGAGAAGGCGCCCTTCCAAAAGGCTGCGGGACCGGCAATCGATCGAGGGCAGGAATCGCCTGGGAAGCAAGGAATTTCGCCGGCGAGCGGCTTGTCTATCTTCCTCCGTCATCAGATCCACACAGCCCCGCACCCAACGGGAAGGGGCACCTCATGATCCTGGTCACCGGTGGCACTATCGTCACCGTCAACGCGAACCGGGACGTCATCGAGAACGGTGCGGTCCTGATCGATGGCGATCGGATCAGGCAGGTGGGCGCCGCCCTGGAATTGGAAGAAGCCTACCCCCGTGCCGAGCGTCTGGATGCCCGCGGTAAGGCGGTGTTCCCCGGCCTGATCAACACGCACACCCACCTCATCCAGACCCTGATGAAGGGCCTTGGCGATGACAAACCCCTCTACAACTGGATCAAGGAGATGACGCTTCCCGCCTCGATCCAGGCCACGGAGGAGGACTCCTACATCGCCGCCCTGCACGGGGCGGTAGAGGCCATCCGGTCCGGAACCACCACGCTGGTGGATTTTGCCTACAGCAACCACAGGCGGGGATTAACCGAGGCAGTGGTCAAGGGACTCGATGAAGCCGGCATGCGCGCCGTTGTGGCCCGGGGCCTAGTGACCCGGGGCGAGGAGTTGGGGGTTCCGAGACCGCTCATCGAGAGGCCCGACGACGCGCTGGCCGACTGCGAGCGGTTGATCAAGATGCACAACCGGTCGGACAACCGGGTGCAGGTCGGCATGGCCCCGTGCATCCTCTGGATGGTCGATGAGCCCACCCTCATGGAGACGCGCCGGCTGGCGGACCACATCGGCGGCATCATCACCATCCACCTGTCGGAGACGAATTTTGAGGTCGAGCAGGCCCTCAAACAGTATGGCCGGCGAGAAGTCGATGTGATGAACGGGATGAGCTTCCTGGGAGGCGATGTGCTGGCGGTGCACTGCACCAAGTGCAACGCGCGGGATGTCCGGCAGATGAAGGTGTTTGACGTGAAGGTCTCGCACAATCCCTGCAGCAACATGTATCTGGCCTCGGGCGTCGCCCCCATTCCGCAGATGCTGATGGCTGGCCTGACCGTGGGACTTGCCACAGATGGTCCCGCCAGCAACAACAACCAGAACATGATCCACGTGCTCAAGTACGGGGCGCTGCTGCACAAGGTGGCCCACGAGGATGCCACGATCATCACGGCAGAGAAGATTGTGGAAATGGCGACCATTGACGGCGCGCGCGCCATCGGCAAGGAAGCCCAGATCGGCTCATTGGAGCCCGGGAAAAAGGCCGACCTGGTCGTCATGGCGTTTGACAATGCCCACGTCACACCGGTTCACAATCCCGTGTCCGCGCTGGTGTACGCCGCGCTGGGCAACGAGCCGGAGACGGTGCTGATCGATGGCAGGATCGTGATGCGTGATCGGGTGATCACGACGGTGGACGAAACAACGATCCGGCAGGAGGTGCAGCGGGCGGCAGTGGACCTGGCCGAGCGGGCGCACGTCTCGTATTTGGCCCGCCGTCCCTGGCGATCCATCGGCTATTGAGTCTTCTTTTTCGAGGAATTGACGCACTCGCTGTCCTCAGCCGTGTCAAGGAGGTGAGCTAGGCAAGCGTATGGCATACGCGCTCGGCAATCACACTGAAGCGAAGGAGGGAGAAACGTTGAAACGCAACAGGGCACTCTCGCTACTCGGTGTCATGCTCGTGGTACTGGTGGTGGCGGGCCTCCCCGCAGGTGGTGGGACGTCCAAGCTCAAGGTGGCCGCGGCGCTGCCTGGGATCATCACCGACAAAGGTTGGAACCAGGCGGCGTTTGAGGCGCTCAAGCGCATGGAGAAGGAACTGGGCGCGCAGATCGCTTACACAGAACGGGTCGGCCAATCCGACCAGACCGAAGTCATGAGCGACTACGCGCGCCGGGGCTTCGGCCTGGTGTACGGTCACGGCGGCGAGTTCGACGCGGCCGGAAAGCAGGTCGCCGAACGATTCCCCAAGACCAAGGTCGTCATCGCCGCAGGGACAGTGACCGGCCCCAACCTGGCCTCTGTCCAGATCAACGTCTTCCAGATGGGGTATCTCACGGGCGTTGTGGCCGGCATGATGACCAAATCCAACAAGATCGCCGTCATCGTCGCGCAGAAGTTCAAGCAGACGGACGAAATGGCGCTCGGCTACAGTGAGGGCGCCAAGTTTGTCAACCCGAAAGTCGAGGTGTTCAGCTCCTACACCGGCGACTGGAACGATGTGGCCAAGGCCAAGGAGGCGGCGCTCGCTCACATCGCCAAGGGCGCTGATATCGTCTGGCCGATCCTCGATCACGCCCTTCTCGGGGTCTTTGATGCGGTCAAGGAAAAGAACGTGTACGCCCTGGGCTTTACCGGCGATCAGTTGGACCTCGCGCCCAAACACATTCTGACGAGCGGCCTCCAGAACATCGGGACAGCGATGTTCGAGATCGCCAAAGTCATCGCAGCAGGGAAGCTCCAGCCCAAGGTCTATGTCTTCGGGTTGGAGACGCCGCAGGCTACCGGACTGGGCCGCTATAATTCCGTGGTCCCGCAGCAGGTGAAGAGCAAGGTGGAGGAAGTCAAGAAGATGTTCCTCGCTGGCAAGATCAAACACCCGTGAACAGCCGCGGGACCCCGGCTCGCCGGGGTCCCGCTTCATCTCGGACGGAGACCCGGATGGACGCCCTGCGAATGGAAGGGATCACGAAGCGTTTTGGTTCTGTTCTGGCCAACGACGCCATCCACCTCGTCGTCCGTGAGGGTACGGTTCATGCTCTGCTCGGTGAGAACGGCGCGGGGAAAACCACCCTGATGAACATCCTCTACGGGCTGCATCAGCCGGACGAAGGCCGCATCGTCCTCCGCGGTCAGCCCGTGCACATCGGCTCCCCCCGGGCGGCGATTCTGCACGGGATCGGCATGATCCACCAGCAGTTCATGCTGGTTCCCCCGCTGACTGTCGCGGAGAGCATCGTGCTGGGCCTGCCCCGGCGCAGGGTCTTCCTCGATCTTCCTCGTGTGGAGAAGGAAATCGCAGCGCTGTCCAAGGGGTATCGGCTGGATGTCGACCCCCGGGCGCGGATCTGGCAGCTTCCGGTCGGCATACAGCAGCGCGTCGAGATCCTAAAGGCCCTGTACCGGAAAGCCGACCTCCTGATTCTCGATGAGCCCACCTCCGTGCTGACACCGGTTGAGACCGATGCGCTGTTCGACATCATCCGCCAGCTGCCAGCAGAGGGGCATTCCGTCATTTTCATCAGCCACAAGCTCGATGAAGTCATGCGCATCAGCGACGAGATCACAGTCCTTCGGCAGGGACGGGTGGTAGATACTGTCCGGACTTCCGAGACCTCCGCAGCCGCGCTGGCGCGAATGATGGTTGGCCGCGAGGTCGTGTTCCGCCTGGACAAGAGCCCGGCCCGCCCCGCCGAGGTTATCCTCGAGGTGAAAGACCTGCATGCGTCCAACGACCGCGGCCTCCCGGCGCTGCGCGGCGCGACGTTCACCCTGACCCGCGGCGAGATCCTTGGCATTGCCGGCGTGGACGGCAACGGGCAAACCGAACTGGCAGAGACGATCACAGGACTGCGCCGAGTGACCAGGGGACAGATTGTGTTGAAGGGACAGGATGTCGCGGCGCTGTCGCCGCACGGCAGGATCGCGCAGGGGCTCGCCTACATCCCCGCCGATCGCCACCGCATTGGCACCGTGCCGGATTTCTCCGTGGCGGATAACTTGGTGATCAAAACCTTCCACAGCCCGCCCTTCTGCCGGGGGATCGTCCTCGACCTGCCGGCCATCGAGGCCCATGCGCGCAGCGTCACGAAGCGGTTTGATGTTCGGATGACCAGCGTTCGCCAGCGCCTCCGCTACCTCTCCGGCGGCAACCAGCAGAAGGTCGTGCTGGCGAGGGAGGTCTCCGGGAATCCCGACCTGCTCGTCGCGATGCAGCCGAGCCGGGGATTGGATGTGGGAGCGACCGAATACGTGTTGCGGACGATTCTGGGGCAGCGGGACAGAGGCGCCGCAGTATTATACATCTCGACGGAGCTGGATGAGGTCCTGGCGATGAGCGACCGCGTCGCCGTCCTGTTCAACGGCGAGATCATGGGCATCGTCCGCCCCGGCGACATCTCTCTGGAGGAAATCAGTCTGATGATGGCGGGGGTGCTGCGCAAACATCCACGCCTCGGATCCACTGCATGACCCTCCGTCTCGCCTTCGCTCGTCTCCTTCCAGTCTGGGCGGTTCTCCTGGCGCTTCTTCTCGGCATGATCCTGGTCTATTTCGCCGGCGCGAATCCCGTCGCGGCCTACGCGGATCTCTTCCGCGGCGCCTTCGCCGATCTCTTCGGGTTTGCGACCACCCTGGTGAAGATGACACCGTTGGTGTTCGCTGGCCTGGGCGTCGCCGTTGCGCTGCGGGCGGGCCTGTACAACATCGGTGCCGAGGGGCAAATCTATCTGGGCGGACTCGCCGCCGCCCTGGTGGGCCTGTATGTGCACGGATTGCCGCCCGTACTCCACGTTCCCCTCGCGATGCTGGCCGCGTTCATCGCCGGCGGTCTCTGGGCCGTCCTGCCCATCATGCTGAAGCTCTGGCGCGGCGTGAATGAAATCGTCACGACCTTGCTCATGAACTATATTGGGATCCTACTCGTGAGCGTCATCGTGTCGGGGCCGCTTATGGAACCCGGAGCCCCGTCTCCGTACACGCGTCCCCTTGAGACCTCCACGCACCTGCCCGTCCTCATCCCCGCGACGGACGCCCATGTAGGGGTCCTGATTGCAATGGCCCTGGCGCTCGGCCTTCACTTTGTCTTTGTCCGGACACGCCTCGGGTTTCAGGTGCGGATGGTGGGGGCGAGCCCGTCTGCGGCAGCCTATGCCGGAATCAACGTCCGGCGGACCCTGGCCGCCGCGATGGTCGCGGGGGGCGGCCTTGCCGGCCTGGCAGGGGCGTCGGAGGTGATGGGACTCAAACACCGGCTGTTTGAAGGGTTCTCGCCCGGCTATGGCTACGACGCCATCGTCGTGGCTTTCCTCAGCAACGGGCAGCCGCTGGGTGTGGCAGCGATGGCCCTTTTCTTCGGCGCCCTCCGCAGCGGCGCCAACATCATGCAGCGCAGCGTCGGCATCCCCGTAGCCATTATCTTCGCGATTCAAGGCCTGGCGGTGCTCTTTCTGGCTGCGAGCCTCGCCGCGCAGCATCGGTTGACACCGGCTCATCGTGAACGGCGAGAGAACTCGACCAAGGGCACGGACCTTGAGCATCATTGAGAACGCCCTCCTCCTCTCCTATCTGGCGTCGGCTGTACGCCTCACGACGCCCATCGGACTCTCTGCCGTCGGGGCGGTGCTTTCCGAACGCTCCGGCGTCATTAACATCGGGCTGGAAGGCATGATGCTGTCAGGGGCGCTTGCCGGGGTGCTGGGGTCGTTCTACCTGGGAGGCCCCTGGATGGGCCTGGGCACGGCAATGGCCGCCGGAGCCGTCATCGGCCTGCTCCTCGCGTATCTCAGCGTCAGTCTGGGAGCCAATCAGATCGTTGCGGGAGTGGCTATCAACTTGCTGGCCTTTGGCCTGACCACGTTCTTGGACCGCGCGCTGCTTCGACCCGCCGGAATCGAACAGGTCGCAGCCTTTCAGCCCGTGCCCATTCCGTACCTCGTCGACCTGCCTCTGCTGGGGCGGGTGATCTTCATGCAAAACCCTCTTGTGTACCTTATGCTCCTCCTTGCTCCTGTCCTGACGATCTTCCTCTTTCGCACTCCATGGGGACTGGCGTTGCGCGCGGTCGGCGAGACGCCCCGCGCCGCCGACGCGGCCGGCATCAGCGTTTCCAAGGTCCGCTACCTGGCGGTCATCGCCAGCGGGGTGTTCGCCGGTGCGGCCGGAGCGTTTCTCTCTTTGGGGCACCTGAATCTCTTCACGGAAAACATGAGCGCCGGGCGCGGGTTCATTGCCCTGGCAGCCGTGATCTTTGGTAAATGGCATCCGCTGGGCGCCCTGGGCGCCGCGTTTCTCTTCGGCGCCGCCGACGCGTTCCAACTGCTGGTTCAGACCTACAATCTGGGCATCCCGTACCAGTTCCCGCTGATGCTGCCGTATGTGCTCGCGATCCTCGCCCTGGCCGGGGTCGTGGGTCGCTCTACAGCTCCGGCTGCGGCAGGCCAGCCGTACGGGATAGAGGAGAGTTAGAGGCTGGAGCCGGCGAGGAGATTCGAACTCGTGACCTGCGCATTACGACCTGGTGAACCGGGATCACGTTATCGGGAGGGATGCCCATGGATGTTTTCTCCTCAGAGCGGTACATCGTTTCTCAGGGAGTGGGCTGCTCCCACCACCCGCGCATCTTCCCAGGATTCATCAGGCCGTAGGGATCTACGATCCGTTTGAAGGCGAGTTGGTTCTCATCGATCGTCTTCATGCCGCCGTCTTCCAGGATGTAGGTGTGGGGGTTGAAGATGGTGACGCCGTGCGCCTCGTGATACTCGATGATCTCGTTGAGCCGCTCCTCGGTCGTGAAGCGCACCAGTTGCAGCGCCGTGTGGGTGATCTTCCCTCCAAGCCGGATGCACTCCAGGTGCATCGGTACCTCGTCGCCGAAATGATGGTACATGTGCTCGACCAGCTCCAGGTTGCGCCCCGCTGGAAACATACTTTGCAGGTAGGTGATCGTCGGGTCTGCTCTGATGGCGTGGAGCGTTGTGTGGTTCCAGGTGTACTCGTAGAGGGGAACTGTCGTGCTGACGTCCTCCGCGGGCTGGCGGTAGCAGATCCTGCCCCCGTACTCGTTGACGAGGCAGTCGAACGCTTCCAGCGATTGTTCGGCCACCATCGTGAAGACGGTGTCCGCCCCGGAGGGCACCGGAGGGGCCAGCCGCGTGAAGTACTGTGGGATCGGCCACGCGATGATCGAAGCCAGCTTTCTGACGATGCCGCTCGCCTCCCCGAGGGCCTGACTGAACCGGACGGCGGCCATGAAATCGTCGAACGCGACGATCAGGTCGATCCAGGGGTACGCGGGGCTGAGCGGGATCTCGAGTTCGGTGATGATGCCGTTGCTGCCGTAAGCGTGACTGGCTTTCTGGACGTCATCGCCGCGCAGCTCGATCACGCGGGGTTCGTCTTCAAGCGTGACGACGCGCAGCGCATTGACGTTGCCGCGTTCGCCGAGCAGGCCGTAATTGATCGAGCCGACGCCGGCGCTGCCGCCCGCGATGAACCCACCGATCGTGGCGGTGCGCTTCGTCGAGGGAAACAGACGGATCTCCCAGCCGCTCTTGCGCGCCTCGGTGTCGAGGTGCATCATCTTCAGCCCGGCCTGGACGCGGGCCATCCCCGGCCGGAGCCACGTGACCTCCTTTATGAGGGTTGTGTCGAGGATGACGCCGCCGTACAGCGGAATCGCCTGCCCGTAGTTGCCCGTCCCGGCGCCGCGCACCGTCAGAGGCACCCTCCGCTCGACACACGCCTTCGCGACACGCAGCACTTCGGCGTCGTCCTTCGGGGTGACCACGACGTCGCCGACCTTGTCGTCTAGCAGGGGCTTGAGGATCGGGCTGTACCAGTAGGCGTCTTTCGACTTGACCCCGACGACCCTGGGATCGGAGATCACCGTAATCCCGTCGAGGGCCCGCGCGAACTCCTCCCAGTCCGTCGAACGGCCGCCAGGTCCGAGCATGTCGAGGGAGGTCGCCTTCGTCACGCGCCAGAGCCTCGGGGGAAGCGGTCTTTCAACATAGCGAGCGGAAGCCGGTTGACCTCCTGAAGCACGTGGACGAAGCGCTCCGCCGCGTGCTCGATGAGCCGCCGCCCCCGCTCGGCGTCCGCGTCGGATGCATCGCCGCAGGCTCCCTCAGGATTCAAATCCTGCATCTGCCAGCCGAACCTGATGGGTCCGGTGGGCGCGAGGTCCTTGAACGCGCCCTGCAGCCTGACCGAGAGCGGCTCGAAGTTCTTGGCTTCGTCCCGGTGGACGAGATCGGGCCGCAGATGGAGCATGATCGACGTTTCGATCGCCCCGGCATGAATGCCGTGCGTCAGCTCGGTCTCGGGGAAGGCGCCCACCGGGTAGCCGAGCTGGTAGGAATTGACGACGACGACCAGCATCTTCATCCGGACACGCAGATCGCGGGCCACCACATCGGCGATCTGCGGCTGGCCGCCGTGGCTGTTGAGCAACACAAGCTTCCGGACCCCCGCCCGGACCACGCTTTCACCGATCTCTGTCCAAAGGCGAATGAGCGTCTCCGCGGACAGGCTCAAGGTCCCGGGAAACGCGCTATGCTCGTTGCTCTTTCCCACCGGCATCGCGGGGAGTACGACGACGGGCACGTGCTCGGGGAGCAGTTCAAGGGTGCGCCGCACGATGGCGTCGGTGATGGCGCTGTCGACCCACAGCGGGAGATGCGGTCCGTGCTGCTCGATTGCGCCCACCGGCAGGACGGCGATCACCCGTTCCGCATCGAGTGCGGCGACCTCCTTCGTCGTCATTTCGTGCCAGTAACGATGGGGAGGCGTTGCCATGGTACTGATGATATGCTTCCCCAGGCATGTGCTGTCCTGCTGCTCAGGAGGATGCGAGCCAGCCCGCCGGAAGGAGAAACTGCGTGGTTGCATAAATCCGACCCAGAATTCCTCATCACGCGCGAGAGGCATCAAATGGGATCGCGGGCATGCCCTACGACCTTGTGATCCACCGCGCCCAGCTCCGCCAGCGAGGCGGCCTGGTCGACATCGGGATTGCGGACGGGAAGATCGCGGTGATCGAAGCCCGTCTTGAACCGGGCGCCCATGACGAGATCGATGCTGCGGGCCGGCTGGTGACGGAGCCTTTTGTCGACTGCCACTTCCACATCGACAAATCCTTCTTGGGCGCAGCCACCGGTCGCTTTGACTATCCGCTCGGGGGTCATCACGACGGCATTCCTCCGCTGGAACGGCACAGAGCCCTCAAGGCCGAATACACCATTGAGGGCGTGGCTGAACGAATGGGGCGAGCTCTGGAGCTGGCGCTGATCCATGGCACCCTCGCCGTGCGGATGTTCGTCGATGTCGACCCCGTCCAGGGGCTGACGGCGCTAAATGCGGCGTTGGTGGCGCGGAAGCGGTTTGCGGACAGGATGACACTGCAGATCTGCGCCTTTCCCCAGGAGGGGACGCTCGGGAACCCTGAAACCCTCGCCCTGATGGAACAGGCCATGGACCTCGGGGCAGATGTCGTCGGCGGCATTCCCTGGGTGGAAGCGAATGATGCGGCGGTGCAGTTGCATGTCGACCACTGCTTTTCGCTGGCCAGGCGCTTCGGTCGACAGATCCACATGCTGTGCGACGACACGCCCAGCCCGTCGTCGCGGACCCTGGAGATGGTCGCGGCCAGGACCATCCGCGAGGGATTTTACGGCCGCGTATGTTCCAGCCACAATGGCGCCCTGCGCTTCTATCCCGACGCAGATGCCTCGAAAGTGATCGACCTGGTCCGGCAGGCCGGGATCCACGCCGTCGTGATCCCGACGGTGAATCTCCTCGGCGCGCTGACCCGGATCGAGGAATTGCTGGCGGCCGGGGTGAACGTGTGCGCCGGACAGGATGATCTGGACAACTTCTTCTACCCCCTGGGCTGCGCTGACATGCTGGACTCGATGAACTTCATCGTCCACCTCGCCCATCTCGCGACGCCTCGTGGGTTTGAGACGGCTTTCGACATCGTGACGCGCAACGGCGCCCGGGCGTTGGGACTTACCGGATTCGGGGTCGAGGTGGGCGCCGACGCTAATCTATTGATCTTTGAGGGAAAGAACCTGCACGAGGTACTGCAGATGCACGCCGCCCGCAGCTTTGTGATCGCCCGCGGGCGGGTGGCCGCCATCACCACGCGGGCGCAGCACGTCGCGCCGGTACGCACGTCCTGAGATCAGCGGCGGTGGGCACGTCCTCTCGCAAGAACGATGCTCCCGCCTACTCCCTGATGCTCCGCGGAGGCCGGGTTGCCCAGACCGACGGGACGGCCGGCGAACCCGGACGCCTTGACATCGCTATTGGCGCCGACGGACGGATCCACCGACTGGATCGTGCGCTGCACACTCGAGGGGCGGAGGAGTGGGACCTCCAGGGTCGTCTGATCATGCCCGGCCTGGTGGACGTGCATCAGCACCTGGACAAGAGCCGGACAGCCCGCAGCATCGCCAATCCCTCGGGGACGCTGCTTGGGGCCATCCAGGGGTTTGAAGCCTTCGCTCAGGAAGCGTCGAGGGAGGACATCCTGCGCCGCGCCGAACGCACGGCCGAGGCCTGTCTGGCACGCGGCACCGTAGCGATCCGATCCCACGTCAACGTTGATCCCGCCTGGGGCCTACGGGGCGTGGAGGCGCTGGTTGAGTTGCGCGAGCGCCTCCGGCATCGGCTGCGGCTGCAGGTGATCGTCCTCGTCGCGTCAAGCGACGCCAGGCTCAGCACCGCAGCAGGGCGCGAATTGCTCGAGGCGGCGCTAGCTGCAGGGGCCGACGTCGTGGGCGGCGCCCCAGCATTTACGGCCGATCCCCTCCAGTTTCTGGAGATGCTCTTCGAGGTTGCGGTCCGCCATGACAGACCTCTCGACCTTCACATCGACGAGACGCTGGATCCTGCGGCCCGGCACCTCGAGCAGGTGACGCGCCTGACGGAGCGGTTAGGTCTGGCGGGGCGCGTCGTCGCCGGACACTGCTGTTCGCTCGGTGCCCTGGCCCGCGACGAAGCGCAACCGATCATGGATGCCGTGGCCAGGGCCGGCGTCGGGATCGTCACCCTGCCGGCGTGCAACCTCTTCCTGCAGGGACGCGACGCTTCCGCGCTCCCCCCCCGCGGGCTCACGCGCGTCGCGGATCTGCTCGCCGCGGGAGTGCCCGTCGCCTACGGTTCGGACAACATTCAGGACCCATTCAATCCGGTTGGAAGCGGCGACATGCTGGAGGTCGGACGCTGGACGTTCCTGGCGGGGCATCTGCCCGTGGATGCGCTGCCGCGCCTGGTCGCCATGGGAAGTTCAGTACCGGCCTCGTTCATGGGGCTCGATGCCGAGTACGGCATCCGCGAGGGCGCTTACGCCGACTTGTTGATCGTCGACGCGGAGGACCCTGTGGAGGCGCTCATGAGCGGCCCGCTCGAACGCACTGTGCTGTTCCACGGGCAACACGTGGCCGGCCCGCGATACGCGCGACACCTCAGCGCGTCAGCGGAGGGACGACGGCGCGAGGCCCCCGAAGGTAACGGGTCTATATGATATAATGACCATAATGACCCCTTAGACACGGAGGCGAACATGAACGGCGTTAGTGTGGCGGAAGCGAAGAGGCGATTCTCGGAGTTGGTGGCCAGAGCAGCCTACAGCCGTGAGCGGTTCATCATCGAGCGGCGGGGAAAGCCCCTGGCGGCCCTGGTCGGGCTCGAGGATCTCACGCGGCTCGAAGAGCAGGCGCCCGCTGCTCGGTCGGAGCGGCAGGGTCTGCTGGCTGCCGCTGGCGCGCTGCGCGCGTACAAGGGCTTTGAGCGAGTCATGGCCGAAGTGTATCGCGCTCGCCAGGCGTCACGGGGTCGCCGTGTGCCTCTGGCCTGAGACGGGGTGATGTACCTCTTCGACACAGACACCTTGAGCAACTTGCTGTCGAACCGCCCTTCTCCCACGCTGCTGCGACGGCTGGCCCAGGTGCCCGAGGACCAGCAGTTCACCTCAGCCGTGACGGTTGGAGAGCTCTACTACGGCATCTACAAGAGTGCACGCGCCGACTTCTATAGGGAGAAGCTGGAGCGCGTGGTTTGGCCGCGAGTGCGCATTGTCACGTTCGAGCGCACCGCCGCCGAGGCGTACGGCCGGCTGCGGGCCGAACTGGAGCGACTGGGCCAGCCGCTGCCAGATGCGGACCTCATGATCGCGGCGATTGGGTTGACGCGCAGTCTCGTGTTGGTCACGGGTAATGTCAGGCACTTTGCGCGAGTGAAAGGGCTCGTCGTGGAGAACTGGCTCTGATGCTGGCCGCGGGTCAAAGTGTAGACAGTGTTCTTGACACCTTCCGCCGCGCCGACGATGGCATCCACCTTCGTCAGGTCGGCATCGTCGACGCCGATGGAATGACGGCGCAGGGGATGTACGATGGACCCCTGACCGGTGCGTGGGATGATCGGACCGAGGCGGCGCTGCAGTCGCTGTTTGGCATCGAGAACCTCGACGAGCGGTGGGTTGGCGGTCCGGCGGTTGACCCTGTCGCATGGAACTATCTGAAGAAGCGCTTTGAGCCGGCGACGCCCGAGCGGGGGATGTCTTGATGCCCGAGGAGGATAACCTGCGCGTCAACCGCGTGATCTTTGAGGCCTGGAACAGTCACGACGTCGACCGCTTTGTGGCGGTGCTTGATGAAGCGGTGGTCTGGGAATCGGACACTCTTCCGGCTCCCGCGAGGGGTCGTGAGGACGCCCGGGCGACGCTGCAGGGATTCTATCGAGGCTTTCCTGACCTCGACTTTGAAGTCTTGCGGACGGTTGCCGACGGGGACTTCGTCGTGACACAGTGGCGGAGCTCGGGGACCAACAAGGGAGAGCTGCTCGGCATCGCGCCGACCCACCGCGGGTCCACCGTGCATGGCTGCACAGTCATCGAGTTCCGAGGCGGGAAGGCGGCGCACATCTGGGACTACTGGGACTTCGGGACGACCCTGCGCAATCTTGGCCTATGGCCTCCGGCTGGCCGGAACCAGGGGAAGTTCGTACCGGACTGAAGGGCTGGACGTCATGTTGCAAGTGCAGGCAGGCGCCTACTCCTTTGAGGCCGCGAACTGATCGCCGAGCGCCTCACCTGCTATGCCAGGCTGGTGGGCCGGGAGGATTATTCCCTCAGGCGGAAGAATACCAACGTGGTCTGACCACCCAACCAGTCTTGATGCGCCTACATATCCGGAGGCTCGCAGGTGCGGCGCGATAACATTGATCAGGGGCTTATGGCGGACGGGGCGTCATGGGTCGGCCAGCGGCTGAAGCGTCGCGAGGACCCTGAACTTCTGACAGGCAAGGGAGGGTTCATCGGGGATCTCGTTCGCCCCGGCATGGTCCACGCGGCCTTTCTGAGAAGTCCCCACGCCCATGCCCGTATTCGTTCCATCGACGTCAGTAGGACTCTGCGCATCCCGGGAGTCCACGGAGTCCTCACCGGCCAGGATCTCCCGACAGACCTGCCTCCTCAGCCCGTCACCCATGTGTTCACCGAGCGCGCGACGCCCAACTACGCGCTGGCACGGGACCGGGTCAGATATGTCGGCGAGCCCGTAGCTGTGGTGGCGGCGGCATCGCCGTACGTCGCTGAGGACGCCGTCGAGCAGATCGATGTGGAATGGGAGCCGCTGCCGGTGGTCGCGGACGTCGAAGCCGCCCTTCGCGCAGATGCGCCCCGGCTCTACGACGACTGGCCCGACAACGTCGCGGGGACCTTCCACTCCGAAATGGGCGAGGTCGATCGGGCGCTCGCCGAAGCCGACGTCACCATTACGGAACGCTTTCGCATCCAGCGACAGTTCGCGTGTCCGTTAGAGCCGCGCGGAGTGCTTGCCGAGTGGGATCCATACCGCGGCGAGTTGGTGCTGTGGAGTTCGACCCAGATCCTTCACATCGCGCGCGATTGCCTGGCCGAGGTGCTGAGGATTCCCGAGCATCGCATCAGGATCCTCGTCCCCAGAATCGGCGGCGCGTTCGGCTGCAAGTTCCACTTTTATGCGGAGGAAGTCGCGGTCGCCCTGCTCGCTCGGAAAGTGGGGCGGCCGGTGCGTTGGCTGGAAGACCGCCTCGAGTCTTTCGTGGCGACGGTCCATGCGCGCGAGCAGGTCGTCGAGGCCACGATGGCGGCGCGCTCGGACGGCACAGTGACCGCAGTCAGCGCAGAGGTGCTCGGCGACATGGGCGCGCACCTCCACACCGTCAGTTACGGACCGGTGTGGCTTACCTCCGTGATGATCACGAACGTCTATCTGATCCCGAACGCGCGCGTGAACACCCGGGCGGTCGTGACCAACAAGACGCCGCTGGGCTCCTTTCGGGGCTGGGGGCAGCCGCAGGCCAACTTCGTCGTGGAGCGCCTGATCGACCGGGTGGCGCAGAGGCTCGGGAAAGACCCGGCGGAGATCCGCCGCCAGAACTTCATCCCGCCGGACCGCTTCCCATACAAGAGCCTCCATCACACATTCGATAGCGGCCGGTACGCCGAATGCCTGGACAAAGCCCTCGACCTCCTGCACTATCGGGACTGGCGGGAGCGTCAGGCCGACCTCCGCCGGCAGGGCCGCCACATCGGGATCGGCATCGCCTTCTATGTGGAGAACACCGCGCTGGGCCCATCGCGGATGCTCAACGCCGGCGGCGTGAATCAGGGCGGGTACGACATCGCCCACGTCCGCATGGAGCCGAGCGGCGAAGTGACTGTCTACACCGGGCTGTGTGAGATGGGCCAGGGCTTCACCAACGGCATCGCCCAGATGTGCGCCCAAACACTGGGGGTCCATCCCGATCACGTCGCCGTGGTCACGGGCGATACGCAGGCCTGCCCGTACACCGGGTACGGGACCGGCGCCAGCCGCTCGGCCTCGGTCGGGGGCGCCGCCGTCATGAAAGCCTCCCAGCGGCTCCGGGGGAAGGTCGCCGCGATCGCCGCGCACATGCTGGAGGTTTCACAAGACGATCTCGTCATGAAATCCGGCCGGATTTGGGTGAGAGGTGCGCCGGCCCGGGCGATCGGCATGGCAGATGTCGGGCGGGCGGGTTACCTGCGCGCGATCGAATTGCCCCAGGGCATGGATCCAGGACTGGAAGCGATCGAAGTGTTCGACCCACCCCAGATGGCGTGGCCGTATGGCACGCACATCGCCGTGGTCGAGGTGGACATCGGCACCGGCGCCGTGACGTTCCTGGACTATGTGGTGACGCATGACTGCGGGACGCTGCTCAACCCGATGATCGTCGACGGACAAATCCACGGCGGCGTAGCGCAGGGAATCGGGGCCGCGCTCTATGAGCACTTGAAGTATGACGCCAATGCGCAACCCCTCGCGCGCACCTTCATGGACTACCTGATTCCCACGGCCGCGGACCTGCCGCACTTCCGGCTGGACCACACGGTCACGCCTTCCCCCATCATCCCCGGAGGGATGAAGGGCGTCGGCGAGGCCGGCATCATCGCCCCTCCCGCCGCGGTGGTGAACGCGGTTGAGGACGCGCTGAGGCCCTTCGACGTCAAGTTCACTCAGACGCCGCTGTCGCCCGACGCCGTGCTCGCTGCGCTCGACGAAACCCGTGAGGCGCGCATTCCTTCATGAAACCGCCGGCGTTCGACTGACAACAGCGTTGGCGACTGACGAGATCCTGCTCGAAGTGCAGATCCCTCCCTTGCCGCCGCGCACCGGGCGCGCGTTCGTCGAGGTGGCGAGGCGACACGGTGACTTTGCCCTCGTCGGCGCGGCGGCGCTGGTCCACCTCGATGGCGATGGCCGGATCGATCTGGCGCGCCTTGGGTTGTGCGGCG
This sequence comes from Armatimonadota bacterium, assembly GCA_052387355.1. GTDB lineage: Bacteria > Sysuimicrobiota > Sysuimicrobiia > Sysuimicrobiales > Humicultoraceae > JBQTJG01. The sequence goes on from JBQTJG010000241.1 coordinate 21,365, forward strand.
TGGGCGGAATACCCTACTGTCCTGGCTGGATTGACATGAGCCTGCGAGGCGTGCGTCCGGCGGCCGATCTGTTCCAAGCTGTGGGCCTTCGCGTGCGCGACGAAGTCGAGCCCGACGGCGACATCCATGCGCGCGTGGAGTATCGGCGAAAAGTCGCGGGCGTCATGACCGTCAGGGCGCTTGCGCT
>JBQTJG010000242.1:0-3102 GCA_052387355.1 Armatimonadota bacterium
CCGAGCGTGGCGACGTCGCCGGACAGCTCCATCCAGGTCATCGCTGCCGTGTACTTCTTATCGCCGGCAGACTTCGCGTCGACCATCATGCCACTACCCTTGCCCTCACACGGGTTGCCCTGCGATGCGTCGAACATCCCGCCGCCCCTGCCCTCGAGGCAGTTCATGACGTGCTGCAGGTGCTGCTGGACGCCCTTCATCCCTTCACCCTTCTGTGCGAGCTTGGAGTGCTCCACCGCGATCCTCCACTGCTCGCCGACCGACTCCTTCGGGCTCGTGGCTGCAAACGTCGCTGTTGCGACGAGTCCAAACGCGGCCACGAGCAGCACCGCCGTGATGTAGAACCTTCGCATGGCCATTGCTACCCACCTCCTGGATTTGTGACTCGTATACTAGAGTAACCTTCTGCCCGTAACGTTACAATATGGACCCTGTCAAAGTTCCGTTAAGAGGCCTGGGCTGGGGCCGGAACCGGACGGGCCGACGCATCCAGGGTGAGCCAGATGGTCGTCTCGCCTCCCTCGCTCGTAGCGCCTACCTCACCTCCATGGACGCGGGCTACCTCTTTAACGATAGCGAGCCCGATCCCTGCGCCTCCCGATGTGCGCGAGCGCGACTTGTCGCCGCGGTAGAAGCGCTCGAAGATATACGGGAGGTCTTCCGCGGTAACCTCCTCTCCACTATTCGTCACGGCCACCCGGACGGATTGCCGTTCCTGGGCCACGCGCACCGCGACCCCGCCGCCCTGGGGGGTGTACTTCACCGCGTTATCGATCAGGTTGTGGAAGGCCTGGGAGACCAGGTCAGGATCGACCTGAACGGGGCGCCCGACCGAGACGTCGCTGTGGAGGGCGATCCCCTTGACAACAAACTCAGCCCGGCGAAGGTCCAGCACGCGGCGCACCAGCGTCCCGAGGTCGACGGCTTCGTATCGCGCGCGCGGCAGGTTGGCATCGAACAGCGACAGCTCGTGGAGCGCCTGGACCAGCCGCACCAGGCGCATGACCTCCTCATGCAGCAGGCTGATGGTCTCCGGTGAGGGGGACGTGATGTTGTCGTGGATCGCCTCCAGGTACCCTCGCAGGTTGGTCAGCGGCGTCCGGAGCTCATGGGCGACATTGGACACAAGATCCTTCCGCAGACGCTCGAGCGTCCCCAGCGCCTCGGCCATCTTGTTGAGCGAGTCTGCAAGCGAGCCGACCTCATCGGCACTGGTGACCTGCGCACGGGCGGCGTAGTCGCCGGAGGCGATGCGTTCGGCCATGGCCATCATCCCGCGCAGGGGGCGCACGACCGCGCGGAACAGCACCAGGCTCAGCAGCAACCCGATTCCCCCGGCGATGAGGCTCGTCTGTATCAGCGAGCGCGTCAGAGCTGTGACGAACAGACTCCTCATGAAATCCAACTCCAGGTGATACTCCTTCATGATGTCGGCGAAGATGCCCTCAGCAAGCCGCCCGATCGTGATGGACGCCACGAACATGGCGATACCCACGATCAAGATGTTGATGGCAAGCAGCTTCCACAGCAGGCTCCGTTGCATGACACCGCTCAGAGCAGCTTATACCCGACCCCTCGGACCGTGGCGATGAAGCGCGGAGTAGCGGGATCATCGCCGAGCTTTTCGCGCAACTTGCCCACGTGGACATCGATCGTCCGGTCCACGACATCCGCCTCGTTGTAAGCATAGATCCGGTTCAGCAGTTGCTCGCGCGAGAACGCCCGCTCCGGGGCCTCGAGAAACGCCTGGAGCAGCTTGAACTCAATCGGCGTGAGACGCACCTCTTGCCCATTGAGCAAGAGGTGGTGACGCTCCAGATCCATCTCCAGATCCCGATGGCGGAGGACCTTGCGCGGCGCTTCCCGCGTGGCGCGGCGCAGGATCGCTTTGACTCGGGCCACCACCTCGCGCGGACTGAACGGCTTGGTCACGTAGTCATCCGCGCCCAGCGAGAGCCCCAGCAGTTTGTCGACCTCGTCCACCCTGGCGGTCAGCATGAGAATCGGCACCTCAGACGCCTCGCGGAGCCGCCGGCAGACCTCGATGCCGTCGAGGTGCGGCAGCATCAGATCAAGGATGACCAGGCTCGGCCGCCCTCGCTCTGCCGCCTCGAGCGCGGCACGCCCGTCATAGGCCGTCACCACCCCGAACCCTTCGCGTTCGAGGTAGAGGCGCAGCAGGTTCACCATCTTGGCGTCGTCTTCTACGACCAGGATGGTCTGTGCCATAGATGCCTCGGCGCGCGATCGATCGATTACTGCCCGGTCAGCGTCTTGATCGTGGATATCAGCTCGTCCTCGCTCGTCGGGCCGAATGCGGCCTTCTGCAACATGCCGTTCTTGGTAATCACCGCCCACCACGGTTGGTAGGAAAAGTTGTACAGTTTGGAGATCTTGCCCTCCCCATCCCACCCGTTCGGGAACGTCAGGCCGTGCCGGCGCACAAAATCCTGACTCTTGTCTTTGCTGTCTAGCACGCCGATGCCGACAAACTCGACGCCCTTGCCCTTCCACTGCTTGTACACACGCTCCCACCCGGGGGCGTCACGGTTGCAGGTGGGTCACCAGTTCGCCCAGAACAGGAGCACCACCGCCGTGCCCTTGAGGTCGGCCAGGCTCAGGTTCTTACCGCCAAACAGCTCGAGCGTGAAGGCGGGCGCAGGTGCGGTCGCTGCCTGCGCCACCGCTGGGATGATCATGAGTGCGGCGACCAGCAGCACCATGACCGCGACACGCAGGTTACTCATGTCCATGCGCGTCCCTCCCCTTATCCGGCTTCCTCATATCTGGCTTCCTCTTCTGGCCCGGATCTCTGCCTCCTGTTGGACTATTCTGTCCGGCGCGCGCGTTTCCAGTGGTGAAAGTATGGCACGCCAGTGGTAAAGAAACTGTGAAGGATGGCCGGGCCGCCCCGCGGCCTGGCCCATCTCAAAGGGGGACTTAGGAGATGAGCGATCTGAAACAGTATATCGTCGAAGAGTGGGCCGAGGCCTACCAGCATGGCCGGTTGCCGCGCCGGGAACTACTACGCCGGGTTGCCCTGATGGCAGGCGGAGCAGCGCTGGCCGCGCCGATGTTGCAGAGCCTGGGACTCGCGGCATC
>JBQTJG010000243.1:0-7006 GCA_052387355.1 Armatimonadota bacterium
TCAGGTCTGCGGGGCCCGCTGAGTTGGAGTCCCGCAGGAAGAACGTGCTCGTCGCGCCGTTGTAGAGTCCGATCGTGGTCAGGACGCTGAACTGCACGCGTGCGATCCAGGTGCTCCAGTCCCAGACCGAATCGCAGCAGGCTTCGTTCGAGGCCCACTGCCCAAAAAGCCAGGCCCTCCGGAAGCCAACGGGATCTATCGCGGCGCCGAAGTAGTCGCCCCATCGAAGGCCGGTGATGCACTGCACCCCGGTCTTGATCGTAGGGCCGAAGAAGACGCTCGCGCCCTGACGGCCGAACTGATCGAGCTGCCCGAATGTCCCCGGGCCGCTCCTCGCATAGCTAATGTAGAGGTTCTCCAACAGATCGACCGTGACTGCCGGCATGAAGGAGAACTCCCCTGGTGTCGCAAAACCGGCGTCGAACTCGGGGGCGTTCGTCATGGTGTTGATCTTGTAGTACCGCACCTGCGACTCCGCACCAGATGCTGCTGTCAGGGCGGTGTAGATCCGGTTGTTCCGCCAGACGGCGTTGTATGACCGGTTGCCGATCGTGTCGAGCAAGTTCGCGCACCCCGGCTGTGTGGCGTCCGGTGCGACGGCGTACGCGGCCACCACCACGTTCGCCTGCAGCACCGCGCTTGGCGCCGCCGGCGGATAGGCAGGGGTGATCGCCCAGAGCGAGATGAAGTTGGTGGAACTGCTGGAGTTGACCATGTACTCGACGCCGGGGTTGCTGCCGTAGGTCTTGGCCGCCCGCAGCGTGAACGCCTGAGTCCCATTGGAATTCAAGAAGTCGATGTAGTGAAAGTACGCCGGTAGCACGGCGCACGCGTACAGCGCGGACTTAGGGATGACGCGTGCTGACGAGGTCTGGAAGAACCCAAAGGGGCTGAACGTGAAGTTGGCCCCGGTGAGATAGATCGCTCCGCTGGTGGGCGCGGTCGAGAGGACGGCGTCGAAACCCACATCGGGGTAGTCGAGCCAGACATCTGTCGGCCCCGCAGGGCCCGGGGGATCATAGCTGAACTTGGCGTCGATATTGTAGCTGCACCAGGCGCCGGTGGGGTCTGAGGTCGTGGAGACCGAGACGAGGAGCCGGCTCGTGTCGGCCGGGTCGCCCGCTGCAATGCGGGTCAGCTCGAGGGCGATCACAATCCACCGGTTCTCCCAGGGGTCGTAGGCGATGCGCGGGTCGAACGGCGAGCAGCCGGCGCACACGCCGGCAAACCAGACCGCCAGCGCCGTCTGTGCCAGTTGGACGCCGCCCTTGCTGAAGACGGTAAACTGCTGATTCACGACGACGCCCACATGATTCGGGCCCACCGCGATATCGGGGTCCGGCGGCCGCGACAGAAAGCCGGCGGCGTTGTTGTCCGCCTGGCTGGGCCCTTCAAAGCTGAACAGGGTGGTCGGCGGGAGCGCGCCCTCTGGCGTTCTCAGACGCGGTGTTCTCGGAAACGCTACTCCGGCGCCGGGCGCCGACCCGCGAGCCGCCTCACTCTTCAGCCGTCTGAGGGTCGCCGGATCGAGATCAGAGAAACGAGGGACCGCCACTCGTGTGGCTCGCTGCGCCACCCGGGGGAGCCTTGCCCAGCTCACCGGTGTCGCGGCGTTGCCGCCTTCGACAATGGCTTTGGGCCTCGCGGCCTGTCCGGCGCTCTCTTTGACAGTGACCAGCCCGGGCACAATCGCGAGGCCAAGCACCAGAAAAACGGCGATGAGTCGTTTCATCCCCGACCTCCTCAGAGGCATCTACCCCCACCGACTCTTGGGGCGAGCAGTTCACCTCGATTATGCACCGATCTTCGCTTACAATAGGTGTGAGTCCTTCGACGGCGACCCGGTCTCGACGAACTCCGGCGCCGCGTCCAAAGGGTGGCCATGGAGCGCAGCAGACACCTCGAACAGGGCATGACGATTCTCGAGATCCTCATCGCCACGATGCTGCTGGCTGTCGTGGCGGTCATCATCTTCTCAGCGTTTGGGATCGGACTGCGGGCCGCGGCCCTGGCCAATGGCATGAGCACGGCGACGGGCCTGGCCGAGGAGACGCTCGCCACACTGACCGCCTCGCCCTGCGGGTCGTCGTTCCGGCTGCCTGTCCGGCCAGAACCTGAACGCGAGGGGCTTTCCCGCTACCGCCGCGAAGCAAACGTCCGTCCTGCGCCAGGCAAGAACATGTGGGAGTTGAGCGTGACGGTCTACTGGAAGCAAGAACGGGCCGAGCGCAGCGTGACCCTCACGACCCTGCGGTACATCTCTGAGGCCTGCGCGTTCGTCGGCCAGTAGCCGACCGCGTGGGGCAGTCTGCAGTCCGCTGGCTACAGCTCGATCTCGGAGTCTTCACCGACAATCATCCGATAGGATGAACGATTCCCACTCGAACGGCGGACCACGGCGTTTCGTCCGATGATGCTGTCTTCCAGCCGCGGCACGCCGAGCAGCTTCACGCCGTCCATGGCGACCAGATGCTGGATCGTGGAATCCCGCACGACACACCCGGCGCCGATACTCGTGTAGGGTCCAATAAACGACCGCTCGACGATCGTCCCCTCGCCGATGGCGGACGGCCCGCGGACGACCGCATCGACAAGCCGGGCGCCGGCGCCCAGCGCTACACGCCCCTCGACGCGGCTGGCCGCGTCGAGGTCCCCGCGCAGGTCCCGTTCAATCCACTCATCGAGGACGACGCGATTGGCTTCAAGCAGGTCGTCTTTCTTGCCGGTATCGAGCCACCACCCGTCCACCACGGTACTGGCGATCCGGCGGCCCTGCTCGAGCAGGCGTTGAATGGCGTCGGTGATCTCGAGCTCCCCACGCGGCGACGGCTGGAGCGTCTCGACCACCTGATGGATGACCGGGGTAAACATGTAGACGCCCACGAGCGCCAGGCGACTCGGCGGGTCCGCCGGCTTTTCGATCAGGCGCAGCACGCGGCCTGCCCCGTCGACCTCAGCCACGCCGAACATGCGAGGATCGGGGACTTCCTTCAATAAAATTGCGGCGTCGGCGCCGTGCTCGCTCAGCGACTGCGTGAAGGCGCGGATGCCCTGACCGATCAGGTTGTCGCCAAGGTACATGACGAAGGGATCGTCCGCAAGATAGTCCCGAGCCACTTTGATCGCGTGAGCCAGGCCCAGCGGCTGCGCCTGGGTGATGTAGGTCAGGTCCAAACCCCACGGGTTGGGGGCGAGCGCCGCTCTGATCTGCCCGCCGGTCTCTGGAGAGATGATGACGCCGATCCGCTCGAGGCCGGCATCGCGCAGATGCTGCATGACGTAGTGCAGCACAGGCTTGTTCGCCACCGGCACGAGCTGCTTAGCCATCGTATGAGTCAGCGGGCGCAGGCGCGTGCCGGTCCCGCCCGCGAGCACCAGCGCCTTCACGCCAGCACCGGCAGCTTTATCCGGCGACGCCGGTCGCCGCCGGCAGTTCGGGTCCCATCATCCGCTCGGCGCCCGTTGCAGGCAGGGCGGTCAGCGCCTGGTAGCGAGGCAGGGTGTCGTCGGGCGCCCCGATTTCGACCACCTTTCCGTGCACCAGCAGGCAGACCCGGTCGCACAGCGCCGCCACCGCCGCCATGCTATGGGACACGACGAGGATCGTCTTGCCTCTCGCGCGGAACTGCTGCATACGATCCTGACACTTGCGCTGAAACGCCGCGTCCCCGACGCTGAGCGCCTCATCGATGAGGAGGATGTCCGGATCCATGTGGGCGGCGATGGAGAATCCCAACCGCGCCTGCATCCCGCTCGAATAGTTCTTGACGGGCACGTCGATGAAGGCCTCGAGTTCGGAGAACTCGACGATCGCAGGATAGAGACGCTCGACCTGGCGGCGCATCAGTCCCAGCAGCGACCCGTTCAGGTAGACATTCTCCTGACCGGTCAATTCCCTGTGGAAGCCGATGCCGATCTCCAGCATGGGAGACACGCGGCCGTGGACGATGACCCGCCCGCGTGTCGCGACAAGCGTCCTGGCGATGAGGCGGAGGAGCGTGCTCTTGCCTGAACCGTTGGGCCCAATCAGCCCGAGGGTTTCACCGTGCTGCACGGACAGGGTCACTCCCTGCAGGGCCCAGAATACCTCCTGGCGCTCGCGGGCCCGCGGATCGAACAGGCCTAACACCCGCCCCTTGAGCGTCTCCACCCGGTTGTGGCGCAGCACGAACTGCTTCCAGACATCGTGGACCTCGACCGCCGGTGCCGTCATCTCAAAGATCCTCGGCGACATAGGGCGCGCGCCGCCGGAAGACCGTCCAACCGATCAGCAGGGAGGCTCCTGACCAGAGCGCCATGACCAGGAACGCCGATGGCGGCAGCGGCCGGCCCCAATAGGTGATCTCCTGGAAGGCGGAGACGTACGACGTCATCGGATTCACCGCCAGCGCCGCCTGCCAGCCGGCCGGGACCATCGAGACATGGTAGATGATCGGGGTCAGCCAGAAGACCAGCGTCAGGCCTACTTCGGTCAGGTGCCGCAGGTCCCGGAAGACAACCGTCAGCGACGAGAGCGCCAGCGCCACGCCGACCACGAAGACGAGCAGCAGTACCAGCACGGCAGGGTAGTACACGAGGGTCCAGGGCACAAAGCCGCGCAGCACGAGCACCGACGGCAGGAAGACCACCAGCGCGAAAAGCATCTGGATGAGGTTGAAGACCACGGTCGCGGTCGGAAGGATCTCCCGCGGAAAGTGCACCTGCTTGAGCAGGCTGGCGTTGTCCATGAGCGACAACGTCGAGGCCGTCGCCGACCCTGCGAAGAACCCCCACGGCAGCAGCCCCGCGATGAGAAAGACGGTGAAGTGCTCAAGCTGAATCCGCAGCAGGTACTGGAACGCGACCGAGTAGATGACGATGAGCGCGAGTGGGTTCAGCAACGACCACAAGAACCCCAGCGCCGAGCCGCGGTACTTCACCTTCAGCTCAGTGGCGACGAGGTTGACCAGAAGTTCTCGATAGCGAAAGGCGTCAGCGAGCATGCGCCTGGTATATCAGCATCCTAGTGTGTCAACACTCTAGTACGTGAGCACCGAGAATAGTTCGGCGCCGTCGAGGGTACGGCGGCCGTTAAGGAACGTCAACTCGACCAGGCAGGCGATGCCCTCAACCGTTCCGCCGAGCCGCTCGACGAGCCGGCGGGTCGCGTTGAGAGTCCCGCCGGTGGCGATCACGTCGTCGACGATGACGACACGTTGGCCAGGCGTGATCGCATCCTCATGGACCTCCAAAGCGGCCAGACCGTACTCGAGCTGGTACTCCTCGCGGATCGTCTTCCACGGAAGCTTGCCGGGCTTGCGGGCAGGGACGAACGCTGCATTGAGGCGGAGCGCCAGCGGCGCGGCCAGGATGTATCCGCGCGCCTCGATCGCCACGACGACGTCGGGGCGCTTGGACCGGCAGTATCCCTCCAACCGCTCGACTGCGTAGGCGAACGCTTCTGGCGAGCGCAGCAGCGGGGTGATGTCTCTGAAGATCACCCCTTCGATCGGAAAGCCAGGCACATCCCGGATATGGGCTTTCAAGTCCACACGCAACACCTCGCCTGGACTCGCCTCTGCACGCAGACCAGGTCGCCTCAGACGCCTGTTACCGCCGGCCGATTCCCTGATACGCGAATCCCGCGCGCTTTGCCGCGGCAGGATCGAGGACATTGGCCCCATCGACGATATTGGGGAGGGCCACGATCGACCGCAGGCGGTCGAAGTCGAGACGCCGGAACTCCTCGCAGCCGTTGAGCACGAGCACGAGATGGCTGCCGCGGGCGGCGTCGTACGGGTCGTCAAAGAGGGAGACGCCGTCCAATACGCGGCGGGCCTCCCCATTGGCCAGGGGATCGTGCGCGTGGATCATGGCGCCCCGGCGCTGCACTCGGTCGATGATCCGCACGGCGAGCGAGTTGCGGACATCGCTGGTGCCGGGCTTGAACGCCAGGCCGAGCACGGCGACGGTGCGCGCGTAGAGGTCTCCGTCGAGCATGTCGAGGCTGCGCCGGATGGTCTGCCGGACCTGATGGTCGTTCTTGTCGAGGACGGCTCGCAAGAATGTCGGCTCGTATCCTGCGCCCTCGGCGATGCGGATCAGCGAGCGAAGATCCTTCTCCAGGCACGGGCCGCCGAAGCCAATGCCCGGGGCCAGGTATGCGTGGCCGATGCGCGCGTCGTACCCCATCCCCCTGAGGACCTCCTGCACGTCGACCCCAGCGGCATCACAGAGCCCGGCCAGCTCATTGGCGAACGAAACGCGCATCGCCAGAAACGCGTTCGACGCGTACTTGATCAAGATCGCCTGCTCGAACGTCGTCTCGAGCACCGGCGCGTTCAGCCGGGCAAACAGCTCACGGATCTCGCGCCGGACGTCAGGGTTCGTGGACCCGATGACAATCCGCGTCGGGTGCAGAAAGTCATGCACCGCGTTGCCCTCGCGCAAGAACTCGGGCACCGCGACCAGGTCGTAGTCGCGGCCCTCGATGTGCCCGTGGGCGTCGAGGATGCGCTTCACGGTCCGATGCGTCCCAAGCGGCACCGTGCTTTTGATGGCCACGGTCGTGCGGCGCGCGAGAACGCGGGCGAGGTCGCCGGCGGCCGCGATCACTTGAGACAGGTCGGTCTCGCCGTCGGGACGCGCCGGAGTGCCGACGGCGACGAAGACGGTCTGCGCGTCGCGCATACCTTCCTCGAGCGTCGACGCCAGGCGCAGGCGTTCGCTGGCGAATCCACGGTCGAGGAGCTCGCGCAGCCCGGGCTCGTGAAACGGCAACTGTCCCTGCCGCACGCGCGCGAGGCGGTCGCTGTCAACATCGACCGCCGTCACGGTGTGGCCCAACTCGGCCAGGCCGGCGCTGGTGACGAGCCCGACATAGCCGAGTCCGCCGACGACGCACACACTCACGCGCGGTCTCCCATCGGCCGGGCGCTGCGCGCCTGATCCACGACGTAGGCGACCCTCCCGGCCATGCCCACGCGAAAAACGACCTCCGGCGCATACCCGATGTGGCAGCGAGCCT
>JBQTJG010000244.1:0-21690 GCA_052387355.1 Armatimonadota bacterium
GCCGGATGAGCACATTCCGTGTTGCTACTGGGAGGCCGAGGGCGCTTTTTCCGAGGCCGGATGAGCACATTCCGTGTTGCTAAAGGAGACGACCGATGGCACAACTGGTAATCAACGGCCAGCCGGCCGCCGCCAGGTCCGGCGAGCAGATGCCCGTGATCAACCCGGCCACTGAAGAAGTCGTCGACCTCGTGCCCAAGGCCGGGCCCGAAGACGTCGACGCGGCGGTGGCCGCGGCCAGGAAGGCCTTCGATGGATGGTCGCGCACCGACCCGGATGAACGGGCACGGATCCTTCGCGTGGGCCTCGCCAAGATCCAGGAACATCAGCAGGAGATAGCCGAGATCCTGGTGCGCGAGCAGGGCAAACCCCTGCACGAGGCGATAGGCGAGGTGCAGCACTTCGTCCACGGCATGGAGTTCTACACGGACCTCGCGAGCAAGGTGCGCGGCGCGTACACACCGCTGCCGTCGACGCTCGGCAAGAGCTATGGGATGGTCATCCGCCGGCCCGTTGGCGTGTGCGCCGCGATCGTCCCCTGGAACTTCCCGCTGACGCTGATGGGCACCAAGATCGGCCCGGCCCTCGTCGCCGGCAACACCGTGGTGGTGAAGCCGGCCAGCACGACCCCGCTGGCCACCATCCGGGTGATCGCCGACCTCAACGCGGCCGGACTGCCGCCGGGGGTGCTGAACGTGGTCACCGGGCCTGGTCGCATCGTCGGCGAGGCGCTCGCCGGCCATCCCGATGTGCGGCGCGTCGCCTTCACCGGCGAGAGCGGGACCGGCCGCCGCATCATGGAAGTCGCAGGGCCCGGCTTCAAGCGCGTGACGCTGGAACTGGGCGGATCCGATCCGGTCATCATCTGCCCCGACGCGGATGTGGACAAGGCCGCCAAGGGCGTGCTGATCGGCCGGTTCTGGAACTCGGGGCAGGCCTGCCTGGCCGCGAAGCGGGTCTACGTGTTCGGGGAGGTCTACGACCAGTTCATGCAGCGGCTGCTGGCCGGTGTGGCCCGGTATGAGCCCGGCGAGGGATGGCTGAAGGCCGAGCGGCCAAAGATCCGTGTCGGTCCCCTGCACACGGCGCAGCAGCGCGCGGAGATCGCGGATCAACTGGGTGACGCGGTGCACCGGGGGGCGCGGGTGGCTCACGGCGGGCGCGTGCCCGATGGCCGCGAGAAGGGTTTCTTCTTCATACCGACCGTCGTCGAGGACGCGCCGCACGACAGCCGCGTGGTTCAGGAGGAGACGTTCGGCCCTCTGCTGCCGGTCTTCAAGGTCAAGGATCTCGACGAAGCCATCCGGATGGCTAACAACTCGATCTACGGTCTAGGATCATCGATCTGGACGTACAACATCCGGTGGATCCACAGGGCGGCGCAGGAACTCGTGGCGGGCATGACGTGGGTGAACCAGATCCACTACGGATATGACGAACTGCCCTTCGGCGGCGTGAAGGCGTCGGGCCTTGGCCGCGAGCACGGGCCTGAGGCGCTCGATTACTACGTTGAGCCGAAGTCCGTCGTGATCGGAGACCTGGAGTAGGGGCCAGATTTGAAGTAGGAGGCTGACGTATGCCGGTCGAGTACACGCGCGACGATGCCATCGGCTTCATCACACTGAACCGCCCGCCCGCGAACAGCTACGAGTATGGATTCATGGAAGAGCTCCTGCGCGCGATCGACGCCGCGGCCGCAGACGCTCAGGCGCGCGTCGTGACTGTCCGCAGCGCGCTCGACCGATTCTTCTGCGGGGGCGCGGACATCAAGGCCTTCAGCGAGAATTCCCCGGAGCGCAACATGGCGATGTGCCGGTTGGCGCACCGGACCCTGGGCAGGATCGCGACGATCCCCAAGGTGTTCATCGCACAGATCCAGGGCCACGCGTTGGGCGGAGGGTTGGAAATCGCGCTGGCCTGCGACCTGCGGTTCGGGGCAGACGCGGAGTACTACCTCGGCGTACCCGAGGTCACGCTCGGCCTGCTGCCGGGCAACGGCGGCACCCAGCGCCTGCCATCGTTGATCGGCTGGAACAAGGCGCTGGATCTGATGATCACAGGCCGGCGCCTCCCACCGAAGGAAGCCTTTCAGGTGGGGATCCTCGACCGCCTGTTTCCCCCTGATCGGATTGAGGCAGAAACCCGAACTTATGTGCAGGCGCTTGTCGACGGCTCCGCGAGCGCGATCGGGGCGATCAAGCTGGCCGTACAGCAGGGCAAAGATCGGATCCTAGACGATGGGCTCCGGATCGAGCGAGAGCTGTTGGACGGCCTGTTCCGGAGTTCCGACGGTCAGGAGGGCGTACGGGCTTTCGTCGAAAAGCGCAAAGCTCAGTTCAATAGGAACGCGTAGATCAGGGGTCACGTTCCGGCTGCCGCCCCATCTCCTCCTGGCCGCCATCCGGGCCAGGCGAGCCGGGGCCACTCACAGAGGTCCGTCTGGCCGGACAGGATCAGGGCATTGACATCGCCCACGGTGTAGGCCCCGCCTACCATCATTGTTGATACGCCCACCACGTTCCGAATGAGGTCACTGGTGAACGCATGCGCCGCCCGAGCGCGTTCCGGATCGCGTCCGGTCAGCCCACGCTGGACGGACACCGCGATCACGTCACAGCCCCGCGTCTTCAGCGCCTGCGCGAGCGCAAGGCCCGCCTCCACGGCATGGTCATCCTCGGGATTCTCCCACGCTGCGAGATACACGCTGACCGGCCGTCCCGCTGGCCAGGCGTCACGCACCGCTTCCAGGAGATCGCAGCCGAGGCGGGCCTCTAAGGATGAGCCGGCGGCATAGTCCAGCGCGAGCAGATCGAACGCGGCTTCCCTCGCGAATTGCGCCACACGTACGCAATCGTCGATGAGCCGGTCGCTCGTGGCATCGGTGGGCTGGAGAACAGCGAGTTGCAAGCCAATACACGCGGCCGTGCGTGCGTGGAGAGACTCTGTCTCGAGTCGCCACGTGCCGGCATGCTCTTCACTCCAGCGGCGTGCTGGGGTGACCGTGACGCGTCCGTCCGTAGATGACGCAACCGGCCCCATCATGACGAGGCCTGCTCCGGCGGGGGCGTACTCTTCCACGCCGGCAGGGGGCCGCTGCTTCGGGCGGCGGTTCTTCGCGGCGAGCGCGTCGGATGGCGCGGCAACCACGCGGTTTGCGAGCAGCACCTCACGAAGCCGCAGCGGCGCCGTGGCGGGCGAGAGTCGCTCGGCGCTACCGTCCGCTCCCGGACTGCCGTTCACTCCGGAAACGCCGTTTCCGGAAGGCGCCCTGATGCTCTTGGCGAACCAGGCCTCCGCCGTCTTCACGAAACCCGCATCACGAACTGTGAGCGTCCCATACGTGAGCACGCGGGTCCGGGCCAGATGGTGGAACGCGAACTGCTCGGGCGCGAAGTGCGTCCAGGTGCGAAAGCGTTCCCACCACCTGCGGCTGGGCCCGGCCGCTTGCTGGATGTACCTGACGGCTGGCTGCCGTTCGCGCTCGTACGCCTCGAGCGCCGAGGCAGGGTCGTGGTGGTTCTGCAACGCGCGCGCCAGGGCGATGGCATCTTCCAGCGCCATCCGCGTACCCGAGCCAACCGAGAAGTGCGCCGTATGCGCCGCGTCGCCGATGAGCACGACACGCCCCTCATGCCAGACCCGGTTGCGCACCGTCCGGAAGCTCAGCCACTTGGAGTTGTTGGCCAGGAGTGAATGCCCTTCAAGATGTCGGGCAAAGAGCCGCTCGCAGTACTCCAGGGTCTCCACGTCTTTCTGGCCTAGGGTCCGTGCTGGATCGGGCGATCGGTCGAGACCCGCCCTCCGCCACGATCCTTCGTCCGATTCGACGATGAAGGTGCTGGCCTCGGCGCTGTAGGGGTAAATGTGCACCCCAAACCATCCGTGTGCGCTTTCCTCGAAAATGAAGGTGAGGGCATCGAAGACCTTCGTGGTTCCCAGCCAGATGTACTTGCTTCTCCCAGTGTGGACCGTCGGCCGGAACTGCTCGGCGAGATCCCTGCGCACGACGCTGTTGACGCCATCGGCCGCCACGACGATGTCGTAGCCGACAACGGCGGACAGATCGCTGATGTCGTGATGGAAGTGTAAGTCCACCCCCAACCCTCTCGCCTGCTGCTGGAGAATACTGAGCAGGTCCATTCGCGCGATGCCGAAGAACGCGTGGCCGCCGCAGCGCAGCACCTGGCCCCGGTGCCGGTACTCGATGGCGTCCCAACTGACGGTCGCGCGGGTGAACGCTTCGTAGGTGTCCTGGTCGGCTTGCCGCAGATACCGGAACGACCGTTCGGGGAAGACCACGCCGAAGCCGAAGGTGGCGTCAGGCGCGTTGCGCTCGAAGACCGTGATCTCGTGCGAGCGGTCGGCCCGCTTCATCATGACCGCGAAGAGGAGACCTCCGGGACCGCCTCCGATGACCGCGATTCGCACGATCCTTTCCTACCCGGCGTTCCGCATCTAGCCGAAGTCAAACCAGAGGTTCACCTCTTGTGGCTCCCAGTACTCGATACGCACCGTGTCGTGCTCGAAGAGCTCGTAGGGATCGACCTTCTTGTAGTCGGCGTACGGGCCGGACCAGTCTTTGCGCCGGGCCTTATAGGCATGATGGCCCTCAACGGTGTGGAACTCGAACATCATGATGTACCGGCCAGTCGGCCGGCCGTCTTTGTCGACCCGCCGGAAATAGCGCGTCGACTTCCACTCGGCGAACATCTCGGGGTGATGCGCCTTCACGTATTGAAACCATTTTCGGATCACCTCGTGATGGGCCTGTTCGTTCCCCTTGGCGATCTCCCAGGATTCGACCTCAATGAGGCTCATACCGTCCTCCTTATCAGTGATGGGGTCTTCTTACACCAGCAGGAGGGATACCCTGCCTACCGGCGAAAGCCGCCGCGACGCGCGCGGTTTTTGCGCGCTGTGGAGGTCGCAGTGCTGAACATCGACGGCCATACCCTCACGCTCGAAGCAGTCGAAGCGGTCGCGTGCAAGGCCGATGATGCGGTGATCCGGGAAGCCGACCTGCGGCTGGCGCCTGAGGCCAGAGTACGCGTCGAGCGGGCACGGGCAATGGTTGAGCGGCTGCTGCAGCAACGGCAGCCGGTCTACGGCGTGTCGACCGGAGTGGGCGAGCTGCGAACGGTCTCGATCTCTTCAAGTGACGCCGAGACGCTGCAGCGCAACATCGTGCGCTCACACGCGGCAGGCGTGGGCGTTTCGCTCCCCGAGCCTGCCGTCCGCGCGATGATCCTGCTCCGGGCCAATGCGCTGGCCCGTGGATGCTCAGGCGTCAGGCCTGTGCTCATCGAGACGCTCTTGCAGATGCTCGGGCGCGGGGTGCATCCCGTTATCCCTGAACAGGGATCGCTCGGCGCCAGCGGCGATCTCGCGCCGCTCGCACATCTCGCGCTCGTCCTGATTGGCGAAGGAGAGGCGATCTACCAGGGTGCACGCATGTCGGGCCGCGAGGCAATGGAACAGGCCGACGTGAGACCGCTCGTTCTGCAGGCCAAGGAAGGCCTCGCGCTCATCAATGGGACCCAGTTTATGAGCGCGCTTGGGACGCTGTTCTTGCTGGAAGCCGAACGGCTGGCGCTGCTAGCGGATGTCGCCGGCGCCCTGACGCTCGAAGCGCTAGGGGGAACCGATCGCGCGTTTCATCCGCTGCTGCACGCGGCGCGGCCGCATCCCGGGCAGATGGCCAGCGCGCGTCACCTGCTGGCTCTGTTGGACGGCAGCGAGCGCATCCACAAGGAGAACTATGCGGGTGTCCAGGACGCTTATTCCTTGCGGTGCATGCCGCAGGTGCACGGCGCCGTGCGGCAGACGCTGGCGCACCTCCGCGACATCCTGCTCGTCGAGATCAACAGCGCAACGGACAATCCCCTATTGTTCCCCGACGAAGACGTGATCCTCTCAGGCGGGAACTTTCACGGCGAGCCCCTCGCCCTTGCCCTGGATTATGCGACGATGGGCGTGGCCGAGCTGGCTGCCATCAGTGAGCGGCGGACGGAGCGGTTGGTGAATCCGCAGTTATCCGGCCTGCCGGCATTTCTCACCGACCGCGGCGGGCTGCAGTCCGGGTACATGCTCGCGCAATATACGGCCGCGGCGCTCGTATCGGAAAACAAGGTCCTGTGCCATCCGGCGAGCGTGGACAGTATCCCCACGTCGGCCAACCAGGAAGACCACGCCAGCATGGGCGCGCACGCCGCGCGAAAGGCTCTGGCCGTGCTGCGGAACAGCCAGCAGGTGCTCGCGATAGAGTTCGCGGCCGCTGCCCAGGCCATCGACATGGGAGAGGGCCGGCTCGGTGCGGGTACAGCCGCCGCGTATGCGGCGATCCGGCGCGACCTGCCCAGGCTTGAAAAGGACCGGGTCATGGCGGTGGATTTTCATACGGCTCTCAGGCTCGTGCAAAACGGCGCCATCCTGCGGACAGTGGAGCCGCAACGCAGATGAGCGTGCTGTCCTTATCAGATCGCCAAAATGCATTGACATTGCATTTGCATCGCATTCCACTCTCGTTGGTGCTTTCCCCTCGAAGGAAGGGCAAGGTTGGCTGCGTCACGGCGATGGATATGGACGAGAAAGCGAGACGCTACTATGAGCGCCAAAGGCGATCGGCGAGCAGATAAGGACAAGCGGCACCTGCCTGCCTTTCGCACAGATGAGGAAGAGCGGGCATTCTGGGAGACTCACCGCGCCGGAGACTATCTGGAAGACATGTCGCCCGGCAAAGTCCGGGTGTCGCGAGGATTGCGCGAGCGCGTTCTCGAGCGCAAGCAGAACCTGACCCTGCGGATGGAGCCCTCCAGAGTGCAAGCGATCAAGGCGATTGCCCGGCAACTGGGAGTCGGCTACCAGACCCTAATGCGCATGTGGGTCAACGAGCGCCTGCGGGAGGAGCAGGCACGATATACTCCAGGCGTTCCCATGCCCGCCGGGCGCAGCGCGTCACGAGCGCCCACTCGCAAAGTGCGGTAACACTTTCTCCCCCAGCAATCGGATCGCGTCTGCCTCGTTCGGGCCGTGCGGCGTGCCGAACTCGATCCGCCGTACCGACGCTGCGGCCACCATGCGTTCGATTTCGGCGATGATGTCGTGCGGCGTGCCGCACAGCGTCATCCGACCGAGAACGTCGTCGGAGATCAACCTGGCCGCGCCCGCGTAGTCGCCGTGCGACGAGGCCGCATTGACCCGCCCGATCAACGCAGGTTCAACCCCCACGAACTCGGTCATCGGATGGAGATAGGGAAGGTAGATCGCCAGCGACAACCGCGCCCGCTCGCGGGCGGCTGCGCGATCCTCGGCGACCGACGTCAGCGGGCCGATCACCAGGCCTACGCTCTCAGGGTTCCGGCGGGCACGGGCCGTGCCCGTTCGAATGTGCCCTGCCAGCATGGCCGCGTAGTCGGTGTTCCACATTGCGCTCGCCTTGACTTCGTCGGCGATCTCGCCGGCCATCTGCGTCATCTTCTCGCCCCAGGTGCCGACCATGATCGGCACATCCGGCCGCAGCGGTGACCAGCGAAAGAATGCCGACTCGGCTGCGTGAAATACCTTGCCGTGGTAGGGCGTACGGTCGCCCCGGAGCAGCCGCTTGATGATCTCGATGGCTTCTCGCACCGTCGTGATCGGTGTCGGCTGCTCCACGGACAAGAACTCGAGAAAGGCGCCCTTTCCTATCCCCAGGTAGGCCCGCCCGTTCGAGAACTCATCGAGGAGCGCGACATTGCCGGCCAGGATCGCTGGATGGACCAGGTAGGGGTTCACGATGCCCGGTCCCAGGCGCACGCGGCGGGTGTTGAGCGCGACCGCCGTGAGGAGCGGCCACACAGGTTTGAACATCAGGTCATCGTAGATCGTGAGTGTCTCAAACCCGTACTCTTCCACGGTCTTCGCCAGGGCGAGGTAGTCGCCCAGCGGTTTGTCGCCGGCCAGCGCCATGCCAAGCTTGACCATCGAGTCCTCCTGGACGTTCAGAGTGGACGGGACCGTGGATCGAGCCAGTCCCGCAGGTCGTCACCGATCAGATTGAATCCGAGCACGGTCATGGCAATGGCCAGACCCGGGAACACCGGATACCACCACGCTTCAAGGAAGTACCGTCGTCCGTCGCTGATCATCTTCCCCCACTCGGGCGTCGGCGGCTGGACCCCTAACCCCAGGAATCCCAGACCCGCGCCAGCGAGTACGACATAACCCATGTCCATCGTCGCCTGGACGATGATCGGCGCGGTCGCGTTCGGCAGCACATGGCGGCGGATCACCCGCATCGCCGGCGCGCCCAGTCCGACCGCGGCCTCGACGTACGAGCGCTCCTTGATCGTCAGCACCTGGCTGCGCACGAGCCGCGCGTACGCCGGCCACCATACAATAACCAGGGCCAGCGTGGTGTTGGCAAGCGTGGGCTTGAGGACGACGACGACCGCCATCGCGAGGAGGATGGGCGGAAAGGCCATGAACATGTCGGTGACCCGCATCAACAGTTCATCACTCCACCCGCCGCGGTATCCGGCCAGCGTGCCGACGATGACGCCGACGAGCACAGAGGTGACGATCACCACAATCGCCGACAGGAGCGACACGCGGGCGCCATAGACCACCCGTGTGAAGATGTCGCGCCCGAAATCGTCGGTGCCGAAGAAATGTGCGGTCGACGGTCGCTGCAGCCGCGCCCCCAGCGCGATCCTGATCGGGTCGCCGGTGGAGATCGCCTGCGGGATGATGGCCAGGACGACCAGGATGAGGATCAAGGCAAGGCCGGCGATCGTCAGCGGCCGGCCCAGCGCCCGGCGGAGCGTTTCAACCATAACGGATACGAGGATCGAGCAAGACGTACAAGACGTCCACGATCAAGTTTGTGATCACGAAGACGACCGTCGCCAACAGTGTGATCCCCATGATCGCCTGAAAGTCCAGCAGCGTGATCGAATCGAACGCATAGCGCCCCAGCCCGGGCCACGAGAAGATTGTCTCCACCAGGACCGAGCCCCCAAGCAGATAGCCTGAGGCGATGCCGACCAGCGTGACCGTCGGGATCAACGCGTTCCGGAGGGCGTGCTTGTACACGACCCTTCGTTCATGCAGTCCTTTCGCGCGCGCGGTCGTGACATACATTTCGTGCAGGACCTCAGCCATGGTGGTCCTGGTCATGCGCGTGACGCGCGCCAGAGGAGAGAGCGACATGCAGAACGCGGGCAAGGCCAGGTGCCACAGGGCGTTCCGCCATACGCTCCAGTTGCCGGTGATCAGCGCGTCGATGGTGAGCAGTCCAGTGAGTGAAGGCACGGGTTGCTGTAGGAAGATCGGTGCGTCGACGCGGCCGCCTCCCGGGAACCATCCCAGCCTGAAGTAGAAGACGAGCAGGAGGACGATCCCCACCCAGAAGACAGGAAACGCGATCCCCAGCAGCGCGACGACACGGCTGAACTGATCCACGGAACGGTCTTTGTGCACCGCGGAGACTACACCGAGCGGGATTCCCAGCAGGAGCGCCAGCACGAGCGCCGCCGCGGCCAGCTCGAATGTGGCCGGGAAGAACCTCCGCAGATTGTCCCGCACGGGTTGCTGGTTGAAGATCGATTGTCCCAGATCGCCACGCAGCAGCCTGCGCGCGTACCGAGCATATTGCACCGAGAGCGGTTGATCGAGTCCAAACTCACTGCGGATGCGTTCGACCTGTTCTTCCCGTGCCTCCAGTCCGGCGGCCAGGCGAGCCGGATCGCCCGGCACGACGCGCGAGAGGGTGAATGTGATCACGCTGATGCCCAGGAACACAGGGATCAGGAGGACGAGGCGGCGGAGGATGTACAGGGAGAGTTTCATCGCTTGCCGGAAAACGGCACCAGAGGGAGCCCGAGATCATCGTGAGCCCCTCTGGCGAGCACTGCGGGATGGACGGACGTTACCTGGCGACGTCGACCGGATACAGGTTCGCCACACCGATCAACGGCATCTCATACCCTTGCACCCACCGTCGGTGCGGCACTTGGAGCACGCTCTGGAACAAGAAGATCCAGGCTGCTTCACGGGTGACGGTGCGCTGCACCTCACGGTACAAGCGGAGGCGCGTGCCGCGGTCGTTCGTTGCTCTCGCCTGATCGAGCAGCCGGTCGACCGTGGCATTGCTGTAGCGGGCGATATTGCCGCTGGCGCCCTCTTTAGCCGCTGCGCTATGGAACTTCGAGAACATCACCGCGTCGGGATCCGCATAGGTGGGGGTCGACACCCAGGGGAAGAACGGAGAGGTTCCCTGGACAACGACCTGTACCAGGGTCGGCAGCGGCACCTGCTGCAGCTCAAGCTTGACGCCCACGTCGGCGAAGTTGGCCTGCAGCACCTGCACGATGTTGGCCAGGTCGCGCCAGATGGGATAGTGTGTCGTCACCGTGAACCCGCTTGGGAACCCTGCTTCGGCCAGCATGGCCTTCGCCTTCCCGACGTCGCGGCTCGGCACCGCGATCGTCTCGTCAGACCCCGGGAGTCCTCGCGGCAGGACACCCCGCATACGGATGCCGCCTCCCCGCACGATAAACGTCATGATCGCGTCATAGTCCACGGCGTATGAGAGCGCCTGGCGCACCTTCACGTTGTTGAAGGGAGGCATCTGATTATTAAACGCCCAGTACGTGGTCTCGAACCCGGGCTTCTCGGCGATCACGATGTCGGGATTGACGCGCATCGCGTCGATCAAGTCAGTGGGCATGTTGTGAATGATGTCCACCTCGCCGCGCTCGAGCATCAGGCGCGCCGTCGTCCGCTCCGGCACCTGGATGAAGATGATCCGCTCCAGTTTCGCTGACCCCTTCCAATACCCTGGGTTGCGCTCAATAGCCAGGAACTGCTTGGGCTGCCACTCAACAAAGCGGAACGGGCCAGTGCCGTCCATGTGCGTGGCCAGCCACTTTGTGGCCCAGGGATCATCAGGCGTCGCGTTGGACCGGACGAACTGGGGATTCACGATCGAGCCGATGTTGTGAAACCCGATGATCGTGAGGATAGGCGAATACGGCCTGCTCAGGCGGAACGTGATCGTGTTGGGACCTGTGGCGCGGATGTTCCTGGGGTCGAGATACTCCTTCAAGAGAAAGCTAGAGCTCTTGCCGAGCGCAAGGGTGCGCTCGAACGAGAAACGCACCGCCTCCGGGGTCAGGGTGGCGCCGCTGTGGAACTTGACGCCCTGGCGAATGTGGAACGTGTAAGTCAGCCCGTCGCGGGAAACCTCCCACTTCTCGGCCAGACCTGGGACCACGTTGCGGCCGTCCGGCGTCATCTCGATGAGACGGTCGTAGACGTGACGGACGGGGAGTCCTGACTGGGATTCTGTGATGACCGCCGGATCCATAGAAATTGGTTCCTGGGCCAGGACATACGTGAGCGTTTTGCCCCTGGGCTGCGCGCCGCTCGACAGCGGCAGCGACAGAACGACGAGGGTCAAGATCACCGCCAGCATGACGGTGCGTCGCAACATCGCTACGGCCCCCTTACTCTCCCGATTATGACTCTTCCGATCACGACTCTCGATCCTGCGATGCTTTCATCCTGCAATGGCTTCGAACCATTCCGTGCCGGCGCCGGTTCCCCTGCTGTTGCAGTCCCGGCTCAGCGACCTTTGCGAATCTCGTCGAGCTCCACGAACACCCGATCGAGTTCTTCGTCGCTGGTGTAGAAGTGCGGGGAGATGCGCAGCCCGCACCGCGGCCGGTAGTCAATCAGCACGTTACGGCTGATCAGCGCGCGCTCCGCGGCCTCGACACCCGGGAAGTCGACGCACACCATGCCGGCGCGGCGATCGGGTTCACGCGGGGTATTGACGTCCAGCCCGCGGGCGTCGGCCAGCTCGATGATTTTCTGCGTGAGCCGTAGTGACTTGCTCCGGATCTCCTCCACCCCGACCTGGAGGATGATCTCCGTGCCGGCGCGCGCCGCGTATAGGGCGGCGATGTTCGGGGTCCCGGTGGCAAAACGCATCGCGGTTGGCGCAAACTCCAACGTCAGGTCGAAGGCGAAGGGACGCGCGTGGCTGAACCAGCCCGTGATGCGCGGCTCGAGCATCGGGATCAGATCCTGCCTCACGTACATCCATGCCGCGCCCGGCCCGCCGCACAACCACTTGTGCGATCCGCCGATGACGATATCGGCATTCCACGCCCGCACATCATAGGGCACACAACCGGTCGTCTGGTACGCGTCGACGATCGAGAGCGCCCCGCGGGTGTGGGCCATCGCCGTGATCGCCTGGACATCCTGCAAGAACCCGGACCGGAAGACCCCGTGATCGATGACCACCGCCAGTGTCCGGTCGTCGATCGCTTTCCGCCAGGCCTCGAGTGGGATAGTCATCCCATCCGGGCTCTGGAGAGACTGGACGTGTAACCCCAGCCGTTCGTGCATCGAGAAGTTGTAGGTGACACTGGGAAAGTTCAGGTCGGTGGTGACGATCTTCGCCCGCCCGCCTGGTTGGAAGATGGCGCTCAGCGCGATGGATACCAGGGTAGAGACGTTCTGATGGAACGCGATGGTGGCCGCGGGCGCCCCGATCAGCGCGCCGATCCGGTTGCCATGCTCGAAGAGGTACGGCTCCCAGGCGTTCCAGGCCGTGATGCCTTGGGCGTTCCACTCTTCCCCATAGCGACGGAGCCAGTCAGCCGCCTGCCGGGGCATGGCGCCCATCGAGTGGGAAATCAGGTACGTGGTCCCAGAGAGGATGGGGAACTCCCGTCGCCATTCCAGCAATCGGTCTTCAGCCGCCATCACCATCGTCTACCGCTCCACGAAGGTTCGGGCTTCCCACAACAGGGGAAAGAACCGTTTGGCCAGCGTGCTCTTGAGATAGTGCACACCACTGAAGTACTCTCCGCCCTCTGGTCCTTTCGCCGCCTCATCTCCTCCAACGGTCCGCGCGACCGTCGCCTCGCCGGTTCCAGCTCTGCCGCCGATCATGCGCTCGGTCATCAAAACGTGGCGCTGCCGCCATGCGGAGAAGAGGAGATCGTATTCGATCAAGGCTTCGATCAGATCATAGAGGTCGGCCATCGCGAGTTCTCTCTTTTGGATCCGGATCAACGCTTGAAGAATCTCGTCGTCGCTTGTCGCCGGCAGCCCTCGCGACCTGAGCAGGGCCACGAACGCGTCCCACAGTGTGGGCTCCTCCAGGCGGGCCCGCAGCACCTCCATGCCCTTCGCGTCCTCGCTGAACGCCTGGAGATAGCGCCCGTCCGTGAGGCCGGAGATGCACTCGATCTCCCGGAACTGGAGGCTCTGGAACCCGCTCGCCGGCTTCAGTTCTGATCGGAACTCCAGGAAGTCGATCGGCCGCATGGTCTCGATGACGACCCACCCAGTGGTGATGGTCTTGACGATCTCATGCGTGCGCGCCAGCAGGTGGATCGCCGTTGCAATGTCGTGCCTGAACATGGCCGCCCGAATCGATTCAAGCTCGAAGACGAGCAGCTTGAACCACAGCTCGAAGACCTGGTGGACGGTGATGAACTGTAGCTCGTCGTGTGCGTCGGTCAGCCGGCGTTGGAGGGCGAGCAGCTCGTTGACCTTGAGATAGCTTGAATAGGTGAGCGGCTGCATGGTCTTCATGTCATCATTCCCTCAGGGTGCCTTCTAAAGACACAATGGTCATGGAGTCATGGCGTGTCAAGCCGGCGGGTCAGTCTCCGCCGGAGGCTCATCGGTCTCGGAGCGCGGGGATCACAAACTCCCCGGTGAGCCGCAGCGCCTCGGCCGGATCTGGCCCGAGCGGCGGCCCGAGGTTGACGTGCCGCAGACCTTTGTCGCGGAGCGCTTCGAGGTGCCGGATGACATCTTCGGGAGTGCCGATGACCGCAAGACGGAACATGGCATCGGTGACGGCGGCCTCGGCCTTCCCCGAAGCCGTGGCGCGTCGAACCGGCTCGAAGTCGTCGGGGTGCAGACCCGCCGACTTCAAGACCTGGGGCCTGAGCGCAGGGCCGTAGTAGGCGACGAGCGGGCGCAGGACCGCCCGGGCGGTGTCCGCTTGCTGGGCCACCGAATACCAGATGCAGCCGGCGATGTCCACCTCGTCCGGATCACGACCCGAGCGGGCTGCGCCCGCCCGCACGTATGACAGCACGTCTGTCAGGTAATCCGGCGGGAACAGCACGGGCAGGCCTCCGTCGCCGATCTCGCCCATCAGCTCGATCATCCGCCGCCCCTGTCCTCCGAGGTAAATGGGTGGAGATGGTGAGGGCAGGGGCATCCGCATGAACGCCTCATCGGTCCAGGTGAACACCCGACCGCGCGCCGCAGCGACCTCACCGCGCAGCAGGCGCCGGATCAGGCCGACCGCTTCCGCGAGCCCGGTCCTGGGCAGCGAGGCCCGCCGACCTACCCCATCTAGGAACGACTGCTCTCCGGGCCCGATGCCGAGGACGAACCGGCCGCGGCTGAACTCTTGCAGCGTCGCTGCCCGCATCGCCAGCTCCGCGGGATCAGATGTGAACGGGTTCACGATTGCGGTGCCGATCCGAATCCGCTCCGTGGCTGCCGCGATCGCGGTCAGGACCACCCAGGCGTCGCGCCGCAACAGATCCTGGCAGTACCACACGGTCTCGAAGCCGACCGCTTCGGCCTGAGCCGCGAGCCGCACCACCTGGCGGACGTCGCCCGACGCGCTCTTGAACCGTATACTGAATCGCATTGCGATCGCCCTCCCGGCGGCGGGGCGCAGTCGCCGGCGCCCGCGGCCTTTTCCCTCTTGTCGCTCCTTGTGCCCGTCGCCTTCGCCGGCCAGAAGTAGTTGTAGATGTGTTTGGGCCTGACCGCTGCAGTTTCCTCTGGAGGGACTCAGGTGAGGAGGCGCCGAGCCCGGCATTGAGAGGCAGGGCAGGACCCGCATCCAGCAACGCGAAGGCCCAACCCATGAAGCTCCGTCCCAACAGGGTCCAGCCCAGCGTGGTACAGGCGATTCTGTCGGAGGCGCTTGGGCAGGAGGCTGCGGCCGCAATTCTCAAACACGCGGGGATTGCCGGACTGCCCGATCACGTGCCATCCGGGCCGCGAGACCTGGACTTGCTCGCGGCAGAACTGGCGCCCTTTGTGCGGCTCTATCGCACGCTGCAGGAACGGATCGACACGAAAAGCGCACTCGCGCTGGTGCGGCGCGCGATCATCGAGTCGGGGCTGGTCACCCACAGCGCGGATGTGACGGCGCAGCAGACCGCCGTTGCAGCCGGCCGGCAGGAGGAGTATCCGCACACCGCTCGGGAGGTCGAACCCCTCAATCTCGTTAGCCCGCCGCCACCGGGCTTCTCGATGCCGCCCGAGGCGCTTCAGTCCGCGTTCAACCTGGCCATGCAGTACTTTTCATGCACCGGCGAGCTCCTGACGTACACTGCAGAGGAGGTCCGCTTTCACATCACCGGGTGTAACTGGTGCAGGGCCATGGAGCGATTGGGCGCGCCGGAGCTGATCGAGTTCTTTTGCGAAACTGACGAGCACTTCATGGACACGCATCCCACGCACCGTCTCCGTCTTCCGTCGACGATCGGGCGGGGTGGCCATCGATGCGAGTTCCAGTTTGTGCGCAAAGAGCACGTGGAAGACTAGACGCCGAGGTCGTAGAGCTGCTCGAACTGCAAATCAAGATCGTTCGTGGCCTGCCACATGCACGCCAGCGCCTTGCGGACGTTGCGCGCGGCGCAGGGGGGAAGACTCGATCGAGTGGCAAGGGTCTTGAGCGATTCATACGCGCGAAGTATCGCGCCCTCATCGTCGGTGAGAGCCCTACCAAGCAGGTCCGACTCACTCATTGTCAAGCCTCCACTGTGGTGATGCGCTACAGGCCATATGCGAGTTCGTCCATCTTCCTGCTGAACGCGGACCAGTCGATCCGCTTCCTCTTCTTGCGTCTCCCGCCGTACCAGAACAACGAACCTCGTCCAACCACAAGTTCGCCGATCTTCTGCTCGTCCGCATAGATCAGCAGGTTGAGAGATGTCCCGGCGCGTGTGAGCTCAAAACCCTTCAACTTCGCCTTGACCGCGTGCTTCCTCTTCCCGCGCCCCTTCTTCATCCCTGAACCTCCAACACCGTGCGCCTCGTGCGTCAGTACGTCGCGGCCGGGCGTGCGTCCATGAGCCGCCGGGCTTTCAGTTCGAATCGTGGCAGCGTCCCGCGCTCGACCAGTTCGATGTTGAATCGCAACCCCTCGTGCGCCTGGGCCAGGTCGGCGACGAGCCGCGGCTGCAGTTGGGCCCATTCGGCGTCGTGCCCGAGTTTGAGATCCACTTTGATCGTGATCTCGTCCTGGATGTCGTCCTTGCGCCAGATGTGGATCTGGAACTCGTCGATGGCGTCGTACTCGCGCACGATCGACTCGACCGCGCGGGGGTACACATTGGTGCCGCGAATCAACTTCATGTCGTCCCAGCGGCCCCGGATGCCGCCCTCGTAGAGATCCCAGGTGCGGCCGCACGAGCACGCGGTGTGCGGAGCCCTCACCACCATGTCCTGGCTGCGATAGCGAATGAGCGGGATGAAGCCCCGGCCGAACGAGGTGACCACGCGCTCGCCGAGTTCGCCATACGGCGCCGGCTCGCCGGTCTGCGGGTTGATCACTTCCTCGATGTAATGATCTTCAATGATGTGTGTGCCGCCCGGCTGGCGCGCGCACTCGAAGATCATGATCGTGCCGATCTCGGTCATCCCGGCCGTGTCGCCGCAGCTTGCGCCCCAGGCCTGTTCCAACTGCCGCTTGACCGCGGGGATCGATCCGGCCGGCTCACCGGAGACGATCAGCTTGTTGACTGAGCTGTCCCTCACCAGATTGATGCCCGTCTCGCTGGCGTGCTGCCACAGACGCAGCGCGTACGTGGGCGTCGAGCAGACCGTCGTGACGCCCATCTCGACGATCTGTTTGACGCGATCCTCGGTGGTCTGCGCGCCGCCGGGGATGACCAGCGCGCCGATCTTCTCGCATGCGTAGTGCGCGCCCCAGAAGCCGATAAACGAGCCGTACCCGAAGGCGACATAGACAATATCGTCGGGCCGTACGCCGAATGCCCACAGGCCGTAGCACCACATCTCGGCGATCCACTCCCAGTCCTTCATCCCATCGAGCACACGGATGGGCGTGCGGCCGCTGGTGCCCGAGGTCAGGTGGTAGCGGATCGCGTTCGTCTTGTCAGTCGCGAGCAGGTCCCCGAACATCGGCTTCTCGAGCTCGGCGGCCATCCACTCCTCGCGCGTGGTCAGTGGGATGCGACGGACGTCATCGAGGGTCTTTAACTGATCGGGTCGGAAGCCGGCGGCGTCGAACTTGCGCCGGTGAAAGGCGCTGCGGCGATGCGCCCACTCGCAGAGCCGGCGCAGTTTGAGTAGTTGCAGCGCCTGCAACTGGTCCCGCGGCATCGTCTCGTTCTTGGGATTCCAGTACTCTGAATAGGCCATCCTTCAGCTCTCCCGTCCTACCAGCTCGCGCGCGATGATCAGCCGCTGGATGTGACTCGTCCCCTCGTAGATCTGTAGCCCCTTGATGTCGCGATAGTGGCGCTCGACCGGATACGCGTTCGAGTAGCCCCGGCCGCCGTGGATCAGCACGGCGTCACTCGCTGCCCGCACCGCCGCCTCGGTGGCGAAGAGCTTGGCGATCGACGTTTCCTTTGTGGTGGACGCACCCTGGTCTTTCAGCCACGCGGCGCGATAGACCAGCAGGCGCGCAGCCTCGACATCGGCCGCCATGTCCGCCAGTTGGGCCTGGATCATCTGGAAATCGGCGATCCGCCGTCCAAACTGCCGGCGGGAGCGGGCGAACGCAACGCAGGCATCCAGACAGGCCTGGGCAACGCCGACGGCGCCTGCGCCCACGCCGAGCCGTCCGTGATCGAGCGCCGACATGGCGACCTTGAATCCCTCGCCAGGCGCGCCGAGCACGGCGCTCTGCGGCACCCGGCACCCGTCGAAGATGAAGCGGGCATGGTCGGCTGCACGATGCCCCAGTTCCCTGCCCGGCATCTTCTCGCGGCTGAATCCTGGCGTGTTTGTCTCGACGATGAACGCGCAGATCCCCTTGTGGCGCGCGGATCGCTCCCTGGTGGCGAACACGATGGCCACGTCGGCGATGTTGCCGTTGGTGATCCAGATCTTCTCGCCGCGCAGCAGGTAGCCATCGCCATCTTCCTGCGCCGTAGTCTCCATGCTGGCGGCATCGGATCCCGCGTTCGGCTCGGTGAGCGCGTAGCAGCCGATCCATTCTCCCGAGGCGAGCCGGGGCAGGCAGCGACGCTTCTGATCTTCGGTGCCCCAGTCCCGGATGCACAAAGACACCAGACCCGCGTGGACCGCCAGGAACCCGCGGACCGACGAGTCGGCGCGTCCGAGCTCCTCGTAGACGAGAGCGAAGCTGACGTAGTCCATGCCGGTCCCGCCGTACTCGGGCTCGATCGGGCCGGCCAGAAAACCCAGTTCACCCATGCGGCGCACGAGGTGCAGGGGGAACACCCCCCGTTCGTCGGCGTCCCGCGCGAGCGGCGCGACCTCATCGTCGGAGAACCGCCGCGACAGATCCCGGAGGCGTTGCTGCTGCGGGGTCAACGTGAAGTTCATCGCTCACGCTCGAGCAGAGGCACCGGCTCGACGGCGGTCGATCGTTCCTGCGGCGCCTCGATCACCGCGAACCCCTCCATCTCCACCACGGCTTCATCCTTAAAGAAGCCCGACACCTGGAAAAGCGCCATGGCTGGGTAGTAGTCGCGGAAGTAGCGGCGAAACACCTGGCCCACCGGTCTAAGCTGCGCGATATAGGTATCCCGGTCGCGCACGAAGATGGTCAGCTTCACGACGTCTTGAAGCGTTCCACCTGCCGCTTCGACGACCGTCTTAAGGTTTCGGAGCACCTGCTCGAACTGACCCACGAGATCGCCCGGCGACACGATGCGCCCGGTCGCATCGCTCGCATCCTGCCCGGCCAGGAACAACACGTGGCCACCCGTGACCAGGATCCCGTGATTGAATCCCCTGGGCGGCGGCAGGTTGGGCGGATTGATGATTACGCGTTTCATTCAGCGTCCGGTGAAACGGGGCTCCAACTGCTGCGTGAAGGCTTCATAGAAGATCCGGTGATCTTCGCCCATCAGCAGCAAGGCCTGGGCCTGCGCTTCGGCTTCAAGCGCCGTGAGCAGATCCATGTGCCACTCATTGTTGAGCATGCGCTTGGTCATGCCGACCGCCAGGCTCGGTCCTGCGGCCAGCCGCGTGGCCCAGCGCATGGCCGCGGGCAGCAGTCCATCGTGCGGCACGACACGATTGATCAGGCCGTATCGATCAGCCGTCGTGGCGTCGATGGTGTCGCCCAGCAGCAGCAGCTCCATCGCCCGTCCCGTGCCGATCACACGCGGCAGCAGGTAGGCCGCGCCCATGTCAGCGCCTGCCAGCCCCACCCGGGTGAACAGGAACGCGAAGCGTGCCCGGTCAGAGGCGATGCGCAGGTCCGCCGCGAGCGCCAGGACAGCGCCGGCGCCGGCGGCCATGCCGTTGATCGCGGCAATGATCGGTTTATCCAGCAGCCGCATATTGCGGACCACGGCGCCGGTCATGCGCGTAAACTCCAGGTGGCCCTTGACGTCGCGCTTCAACAGTTCACCGATGATCGCGTGGACGTCGCCCCCGGAACAAAAACCGCGTCCCTCGCCCGTGAGGATCAATACGCGCACCGCGTCGTCGGTGCGCAGCGCCTCGAGGAGATCGCGGAGCTGCGCGTAGATCTCGAACGTCAGAGCGTTCAGCACCTTCGGCCGGTTCAGGGTGATCGTGCCGATGCCGTCCTTCACCTCGTAGAGGAAATCGTCGCGCATCACCGGCTCCCCCATGACCTGCTTCCGACGGGGGCTTCCTTTCCTTGCGCGAATCGGGAGTCCTGTGCCTGCTGCTCGTGTTCCGGCTGCTCGTCCGTCCCGAAGGCCGGCCAGGCATCGAGATGTGGTGGATCCATGACGCACAGGTCAGCGCGGCCTGCCGCGAGAATCGAGTTGATCTCGTCGGTGGTCACCAGGAATCCCGAGGCGATCGTCAGGACGCCCGCCTCATTGCGCACACGATCGCAGAGCGCAGTCAGAAAGCCACGGCCATATGCTGGAGACGCGTCCGGCACCGTCTGGCCTGCCAGCACGTGGAGGATGTCGGCGCCGTGGGCCGTGAGCATCCTGGCCGCGGCGATGGCGTCGTCGATCGTGATTCCACCGGCAGCGCAGTCGTCGGCGGTCAGAGAGACGGCCAGAGGACGATCCTCCGGCCAGACCGCGCGCACGGCATCGATGACCTCGAGTGGGAAGCGCATGCGACCTGACAGCGATCCGCCGTAGTCGTCGGTGCGGGTATTGGTCAACGGCGAGATGAAGCTCGCCAGCAGGTAGCCGTGGGCGCAGTGCACCATCAGGGTATCGAATCCGGCCTCACACGCCAGGCGCGCGGCCCGGGAGAACGCATCCCGCACCGCCTCCAGATCCTCCCGATCCATCTCTTTGGGAACCTGGCTCTGCCGTGTGTAGGGAAGGGGTGACGCCGACACCAGGGGCCAGTTGCCCTCTCGAAGCGGGCGGTCGAGGCCTTCCTCGCGGGGCCGCGTCGCGCCCCTCCGGCCGGCATGGTTGAGCTGCAGCGCAATCTTCGTGGCGGAACTGGCGTGCACCGCTGCCACGGTCTGCGCCCAGGCCGATCCATGGGCGACATCGTACAGGCCCGGGGAAGCCGGGGTGATGCAGCCCTGAGACGAGACCGCGACCGGTTCGGTGATGATCATACCGGCCCCGCGGCGCGCCAGATCCGCGAACTGGCTCCGGTGCTCGTCGGTCAGACGGCCGTTCCTCGCAGGTCCTGCAAACCGCGTGGTCAGGACGATGCGATTCGCCAGCGGCGTATCCCGGAGGATCAGCGGTGTCAGCAGCGGTGGCGGGGAGACAATCGACGGCGGCTGGGTCACGGCCGAACCGGGAAGGGCCCGGTTCGCCGCAGAGGTCTTCGCGGCGAACCATCGATCGACGGTTTCCACAAACTGCGGATCGCGCAGCCGGAGCGAATCATATGAAATCCTGCCGCTGCGCGTGAGCAGGTGGAACGCGAACTGCATCGGCTCGAAATGCAGGTATCGTTGCAGACTCTCGAAGTACGTCTGGCTCTCCTCGGCCGCCTGCTGGAATGCCTCGACAGCCGGCCGGCGTCCCTGCTCGTACTCGTTGAACGCGCCCTCGAGGTCCCGATGTTGCTCGAAGGCCTGGGCCAACGCGATCGAGTCCTCCATGGCCAGCTTCGTGCCCGATCCGATCGAGAAGTGGGCGGTGTGCGCCGCATCGCCAAGCAAGACGATGTTGCGGTGGCGCCACTTCGCGTTCTTCAACGTGAGGAAGCTGATCCATTTGGAGTTGTTGGACATCAACGCGCGGCCTCCGAGCTCCGGAGCAAAGAGGCGCTCGCAGAACGCAATGCTTTCGTCCTCGCTCGCGTGGTCGAGGCCCGCCGCTCGCCACGTGTCGTTCGTGCACTCGACGATGAAGGTGCTGGTGGTCCCGTCAAAGGGGTAGGCGTGTACCTGGAACAGTCCGTGCTCGGTCTCCCGGAAGATGAACGTGAACGCTTCCAGCCACCAGTGCGTCCCAAGCCAAATGTACTTGCACTGTCCCTCTTCAAGGCTTGGCCTGAAGACGCGGGTGTGCATCTTGCGGA
>JBQTJG010000245.1:0-1989 GCA_052387355.1 Armatimonadota bacterium
AAGGACCCGCTTGAAGACCTCGTAGAGGCTCAGGGTGGGGACCATGAGCTCTGCGGGTGCCTCGATGGCTTTCGTGAAGAACTTGGCATTCGGGCCATCTGCGAAGTACTCGAGCCAGCCTGAGGAATCTACAACGTTCACACGCGGTCCCCCTCACGGGGCACATCGGTGTCGAGACCCTTGAGGAAACCCTTCATCTCTCGAACCGGCCGCACAGGCACGAGCTCGATACGGTCTTGGTAGAGGATGGCCTGGACCTTCTGGCCCGGCCTGAGCTTCAGCGTGTCGCGGATCTCCTTGGGGATCACCACCTGGAATTTCGGCGAGATTGTTACGGTTTCCATCGGCAGCTCCGATCGATCGGCTTATCGTATTACATTGATTCTATCGATCCTCGGAGAGATCGGCAAGACCCCCGACGGTTAAGGACCAAATGTAAGCCTGCGAGCCATCTCGCCCGGACGACCGATCAAGGCATCAGCCCTGCCACGAGGCACGCGGCGAAACGACGTGCCACTGAGCCGTCCGCGTCCAAGCGCGGGTTGAAGATACCTAT
Source organism: Armatimonadota bacterium (assembly GCA_052387355.1). GTDB lineage: Bacteria > Sysuimicrobiota > Sysuimicrobiia > Sysuimicrobiales > Humicultoraceae > JBQTJG01. Next base: position 557 of record JBQTJG010000245.1, read on the forward strand.
GTTTATCCCAACCACTGCGCCCGACACCGTCAGAACCCGCAGCAGGTCGCTCAGCTCATCCCAACCCAAACCGCCCGGCATGCGGTAATCAACCGCCGGCATGATCGCGTCGTCCAAGACGTCAGCGTCAAGGTGAATCCAGAATCCTTCTAACCGGTCGACCTCTAACGCTCTGAGGGCCTGCTCCGCGGCCTCGACCACTCCCACCGCGCGCACCTGCTCGAGAGTGAACGCGTGGATCGAGGTGGCGCCGATATCCTGGCTGCCGTGTTCCTTCTGTTCTGCGGCATCGCGGTAGGCGAACGCGACGATATCGTCGTCGCGCACGAGCGGCCCGAGGCCCTCGATGTCGGCCAGCACCCGCGGGCCTCTCCCGGAAACGATGGCCAAGTCCATCGAGGCCACCTCGCCGTTCGGCTCCGCCTCGGGCTGATAGAAGTCTGCGTGCCCGTCGATGAAGAACAGTCCGTACCGTCCCGCGCGCCGTAGGGCTAAGGCGCAGCCGATCAGGTTGCTGCAATCGCCGCCGAGCACGACGGGGACCTTGCCCTCCCGGAGCAAGCCGGACACCGCCTCGGCGAGTACTCGCGCGTAGGCCCGTACCCCGTTCGGATTCAGCAGCAGCGTCTCGGGATCGCGCCTTGGTTCGTAAGGCGGCGGTTCGACTCGCCCGGCGTAGCCAGCATCCAACCCGCCATGCAGGCCGGCAGCTTTCATGGCTTCGGGAAGTAGTTCGACGCCGGTCGGCCTCAGCCCCAGGACAGAAGGTGCGTCCAGTATGACAAAGCGTGACATGTCAACTGCTCATTACAGGGCGATCTTACGTTCAACCTCTGGCGGCCGGGACAGCAGACCTCACAGTTCCTTTCCCATAAACACGCACAGTGGAGAGCTCTCATATTCTCCGAACGCTGCGATCCTTGAAAAGCCGGCTCTCGAATAAAGGGCGATCGCTTCAGGCTGCCGCGGGCCCGTCTCCAGCACGATCTTCTTGACGCCAAGGATTCGTGCTTCTGCTTCAAGCGCCCCTAGTAACCGGCGTCCCAGCCCCAGTCCCCGCGCGCTCGGCTCGACGTACATTCGCTTGATCTCGGCCGTGTCAGCATCGAGCAGCCGAATGGCGCCGCAAGCGAGCGCTTTGTCACCCGCATACGCAACGAGGAACGCACCCCGTCCATGGGCAACCTCGTCGGCGTCCAGCCGAAAGTGGTTCGCTGTTCCATCGTCGGGATAGCGCTCCGACAGTTCAGCGTTCAAGGCGAGGATCAACTCCTTCGCAGCGTTAGAGGTGATCGGTTCTCGTCGAACCCCGATGTCTTGTGCGTTCATGCCCGCCTCGGTCATGGCACCTCTCGTCCGCCCAACGTCCACGCTCAGCGGCGCGCGAAGCGCGTCCGTTGAAGCGTGGGGTTAGGTGTCCCATGGGCGTCCCT
>JBQTJG010000246.1:0-1643 GCA_052387355.1 Armatimonadota bacterium
GCCGCAGCGCGCCCACCACGAGCCCCCGCGCGAGGTCGCGGGCGCGCTGCGCGCGCTTGGCGAGCCGGAGCTGCTCGGCACGAGGCAGGGGATTGCTGGGCGGGCGGCCGCGGCGGCTCATCGACCAGCGTCGCATAATTATGTTGACGGGTCAACAAAAGACCTGTGCCAAACGCAAGTAGAGTTGCGCTTGGTACAAGGCGCCATTGATTCCTAGGGCCTGCATGGGCTGGAGAGCGCGGACGCTGCGCCGACGGCGGTAAGTGTCGTCCGGGATGGGGGATAGCATCCAAGCGTGAGAGTGCGAAGAATCGACCAGCCTGGCCAGTAGAAGATCCCGACGGGGATGACCTCCAAGATCGCGCGACCGGCAGCTTCGATGAGCACGTCGAGGGGCATCCGAATGCGCTCTAACGTCCACGCCCACGGGCGCGCGCCCACGGACCTTTGCAAAGCGCGGCGCTCGCGCGCGCGTCCGGGTGCGGCGTGCTGTTAGGGCTACTTGGGCCCTGCGTTGCTGGCTTCATAGGCGACGAACAGCATGCCGGCAATGAAGACAACAACAGCTGCGACTACGATCCAGAGCATTTAGAGATTCTCCAACTCCGCAATGCGCTTATATGCAGCGTGATTTACACCAATGATAGCAGTAGTGGTGCAGACGACCGCGATGAAGGCGAGGACGACCAAGATGTTTTCGGCGCTCTGAAAATTCTGAGCGAGCCAAGCGATCAACGAAATGTCCACCGCGACCAAGGCGGCGAAAACTACCTTGAGCCAGCCGAGCGCTTCCTTGATGCGATCACGCAATTGCGATACCCGACATGACTCTCACCGTCAAGCTGCGCCCGGAACTCGAGCAGCAACTGGCCCTTCATTGCCGGGCACACCGCCTCGCCAAATCGGAGGTGGTCGCGCGCCTGATCGAAGGTTACCTGGGTGCACAGCGCGCCACGCCGTACGAGCTCGCGCGCCGGCTGAAGCTGGTCGGCGCGCAGCGCCGCGCGCCTGCAGCCGCTCGCGATCATGCGTCGTATCTCAAGGCCAGACTCCGCGCGCGTCGCGTTGCTTGACACCGGGCCGCTCCTCGCGGCTCTTTGTGCGCGGCGACCCGGATCATCGCCGCGTCGCGGCCTTCTGCAGACGTGCTGACGCTGGATCACGGTGACTTCCAGACCTATCGGTCTGCCGCCGGGGAGCCGTTTCGCGACGTGCTCGCAATGACGTGAGACGCAGCGAAAAAGTCAAACAGGCGCGTTCCTAGATCGAGGGTCCGATCGCGCCGGCGGTTCCATCCACGCCTTGCGGGCAAGGGCCTGTCAGAGGGTGGCGAGCCGTTGGACAGTATCCGGAAAGCGCTTCACGAGATTGATCAGCAAGGCCGCCTGTGCATTCGGTTTTGCCCGTCCCTGCTCCCAGTTCTCCAGCGTCCGCACGTTGGTGCGAAGATAGACGGCGAACAGTGCGCGCGAGATCTTGAGGTGCTGCCGAACGCGCACCAGCTCCCGGGGCGTGACCTCGGGTGCCGGCTTGAACTCCGCTGCATGAGTGCGCGCTGTCCGTTTGCCCTGCCGCGACTCCGCCAGCGCCGTCATGCCCTCGCTCAATTCCGCGAACAGGTCACGCTTGGGCGCCCGCCTGGC
>JBQTJG010000247.1:0-6088 GCA_052387355.1 Armatimonadota bacterium
TCGAGCACGCGGTCGGTGTAGTTGCCGTAGTTGATGGGACTCTTGTCCGACGAGATGTACTTGATGAGCTGGACGTCCGGCTCGTCCATGAAGTCGCAACTGAAGTCGACACTGGCTTCGTAGTTACCGCCACGCAGGTCGGCCAGGTAGGGGCCGGTCTCCTGCACGACGTGATTGACCTTCAGGCCGATCTGCCGCCACTGATCAACCAGGAACACGCCGACGTACTCGTAAGGCATCTGGACATTGCGATTCTTCAGCGTGAACTCAAAGCCCTCAGGGACCTTGGCTTCGGCCAGAAGCTTCCGCGCTTCCGTCCTCGCAGCGGTGAGGTCGCGGCTGTAGCCGGCCAGCCTCGTCAGGTCCGCATCAGGTGTCGCAAACTCAGACCCCGGGCGCATCACCCCGCCAATCGGTCCGACGAACGCGATCTGTGACAGCGCCCGCGACCCTCCCCATCGGTCGAGGGCCAACGTCAATGCCCGGCGAAACCTGGCATCGTCGAAGGGTCGCTTCTGGATGTTGAAGGTGACGATGTTGTTGCAGAGCCACCCGCCTTCCTGAACGGCGACCTTCGCGCCCAGAGTCCTGACGATGTCGTCACGCTGCGCCGGCGAGAAGCCGCGAAACTCAACCAGCGCCTGACCGCTCTTGATGGCCGCGACCTGGGCAGCGACGCTGCGGATGAACAGCGCGCGATACCCATCGAGATAGGGTCGGCCGCGGACGAAGTACGTCTCGTGGCGCGACGCGACCCAGTGCGAGCCGCGGACGTATTCGACGAACTTGAAGGGGCCGGTTCCCATCACGTTGCGCTCGTACCAGCGGGGGTCTCGCTCCAGGATCTCGGCCTTATAGATCCAGTTGAAGGGCGAGGCCACCGTCTGCAGAAACGCGGGCGACGGCCACTTGAGCGTGAAGGCCACCTGGTAGGGGTTGGGCGAGTCGATCTTCTCGACGACCTCGTACATCGCCTGGCGAACGCTCGTGATGTCGCCCTTGGGAAAGATGATCCGGTCGTACGACGCCTTGATGTCGCGGGCAGTCAGGATGCTGCCATCATGGAACCGGACGCCGCGGCGAATCCGGAACGTGTAGGTCTTGCCGTCCGGCGAGACGGTCCAGGAATCCGCCAGATCGGCGACCACCTTTGGATAGTTCTGCGTGTCAAACTTTACCAGCAGGTTGTAATGGGGCTTGATCGGATGCAGGACGGCGAACGTGGTCTCGCGGTGCGCATCGAACGACGGCGGTTCGGCCGAGACGACGAAGTTCAAGGTGCCGCCGGACCTCGGCTGCTGGGCGGCGGTGGGGAAGGAGACGAGCCCGATGGCCAGCGCGCTGGCGAGGAGTGCAATCATGACGATAGGCCGGCGTCCCGCCTGCCAAATGGTCTTCACGACTGTACCTCCTTCTTTAATGCAGTCCGGGACCCAAAGAGCGTCCCAGTCTAGCTATAGCTATGCCCCAATCGAAGTATAGGCTGACTCGCCACGAGTCACTCCAGATTTCGCGCCAGTTTGAGCTTCGGCTTGCTGTCCTCAGAAACTGACCACGCGCCTTGAATGTTGTCGCGCAAGTCGTTGTCCTCAATCGTACCAGCACCCCCATCGTGGACGGATACGGCTTGATAGCGGTTCTTGTTGATACGATTTCGGCGCAACGTGGGATTACCGCCAGTCTTGATCTCCACCCCGCTAAAGGCGTTACCGAAGATGTCGTTGTCCTCTAGCACCCCCTGGCCATTCTCGTAGACGTGGACACCGGCCTGCTGACCCTCATGGATGCGGTTGCGGCGCAATGTCGGGTTGCCGCCAGTCTTGATCGCCACCCCGCTAAGGGCGTTACCGAAGATGTCGTTGTCCTCCAGCACCCCCTGGCCATTCTCCTGGACGTAGACGCCGCCCTGCTGACAGTCATGGATGCGGTTACGGCGCAGACGCGGATCGGAACCACCGTGGATGGCAACACAGACCAGACTCCGACTGGTGATGTCACACCCCTCTAGTTCCAGGCGCCCCTGAGCGATATCTACGCAAAACCATTTCCCGCCGCCCTTCTGTCGCAGGGTCAAATTTACCACGCGGCCCATAGTTGTCTTAAACAAGATTGCATCCCTTCCGGTGGCCTCCACGACAACCTCACCGAGGTTGCCCTCGCCAATGATCTCCAGAGGCTTGTCGATGATTAGCCCCTCCTGGTACAAACCCGGACGAACGAGAATTCGGTCACCCGGACTTGCCGCTTCGATGGCTTCCGTGATCGTGAGATGCTCACCTCGGTGCAAAGGATCTACCAGCGGGTTGGAGGTTCGGTCTTTGCGGCGGTCCCTCTTGCATCCTTGCCGCCTTGTACTGCGGACTCGGCGCCCTCCGGCACTGCCACAGATGATTCACGTGCCTGGCGGCGTGCCGTGCCCGCTGTCTCTCTTCCTGTGCGGATTCGCCTCTTGCCAACGGGAGGGCCGACGGCCGTCTTTGACAGAGCACCTGCGCGCTCCAGCGCCATACGGACTTGAATAGCGAGTCGCGCCAGGGTCCTCCGGACTTCTGGGGAAGTAAGGGGCTCAAATCGCAATTCGCGCCAATCGGCATATTGGCGGGTCGTAACCACCCGTGCGATTTCGTCTGTTGCCCGGCTGGCTTCGTCATTCAGCAGCGGGGCGTCCACATAGTAAACGGGGAGGATGAGGTCGTTACGCTTGAGTTCCGCTTCACGCCCTAGAAACCGCCGAAACTCCTCGCGGCAGGGCTCGCTTCTGAGGAAACTTGGAGTAATGATTGGGATCAGGAACGTGACAGCGTCGAGCGACTCCTCGATGCGCTCTCGCCAATTCTCGCCCCATTGGATGTCATTACGATCTTGGAAGACAGGGAACTCTTCCCCCGTCTGCGCGCGCACTTCCTCGCTCAAGCGTTCGAGAAACTCTGTCAGATGTCCATACTTGTCATCGGCGCGAACATAGCTCATGAATGCTGCCGGCTGCCGTTTCATAGCGCGGCCAGGTTGTTGTCCGCGAAGGAGCGCAGTACCTGCTCCAGCGTCTCGGTCGCCAGACCCCCACGCGCCAAAGTCCGCGTCATGGATTCGGCTTGATCCGGCGCCGAATCCCCCTGGCAGGATCCCACCTGATCACCTCGCGCTCCTTGCCGTAGCGAACGTACGTGACATCCTCCACACCGACCTCGAATAGATGATACGGCTCCCCGGGACGCCAGTCGATCTTCCGCTGAAGGGCGACACCGTATCCCACGCGGCGATCGGGATCCTGCACGTCGATGGCACGCCCGCGCACGATGAACTGGTCCCCGAACCGGTCGGCGAGGGTGTTGTGGAGCACCAGCCGCGGATCCCGGAGCAGGTCCAGGGCCTTTCGCGAGCGCCACATCATCCCGAGGCAAAGCTACCCCGTCGGCGAAGCGTCATGCGCAATTTATGCCGGCATCTCTTCCGGCCGACTGATAACGCGCAGGCCCTGGATCCTGCGCAGATCGCGGTCGAAGGAGATCAGATCGCCCCCGCGCTCCATCGCGACAGCCGCAACATACGCATCGGCGAAGTGAACGTGCGGCACTGCATGGTAGAATCCGATCGCCCGGTGAAGGATCGTCTGTTCGGGGAACTGAAAGAGCTCCGATTCCAGAATTGAACGGAGCCCGAGGGCGATCCGCTCGCGCGGCCAGGCATAGATGCGCTCGAGGACGAACACGACCTCGGCGAGCGTGAGGGCGCTGACAATCAGCCGAATCCTCCTGCCCTCAGCCCCCTCGCGGATCCTGCGGGCCCGGGCCGCGAGTTCGGAAGGCTGTCCCGTGAGGTGGCGGAGCAAGACGTTCGCATCAACGACCGCTTCACTCACCGGAGCCTTCTCTTCACCCGCACGAGACGGGCAGTTTCCCTCCTCCAGGCGCCCTCCCGCTCATTTTCGAAGGACACACTGCGTTTGCTGGGGAACAGGCCGGCGAAATCCGCGATGGTCTTTCGATGCTCCGCGTGCACTCGGGTGCGCTTGCCCTTGACTTCAAAAACGAGTGTATCGCCCGGATGAAGGCCGAGACGCTCCCGAATCTCTCTAGGGACCGTGATCTGCCCCTTTGATGTTACGCGTGCTTTCGCAGTAGCGTCCACTCCTACCTCCTTACATGTTCCATCTCCTCACAGATTATCACAGTAAGGAACACTCTGTTACATAGTCCCCCTCGAGAAAGGAGCCACGGCCGCCTTCCATCTTCGCCGCCACAGCGCTTGCGACGACGACGCCGTATTCGCGTCGCCTTGAAGATGACACTACCGTCCCAGGGCCGCCGCCATCGCCTCGACCGCCTGCTCGAAGCAGGCCATCGGCGGCCGCACCAGCCCGGCGCCGACCTGCCCGATGCCCGGCTTCTTGTGCGCAATGCCGGTGTTCACGCGCGGTGGGATGCCGGTCCGCACGACCCTGCGGACGTCGATACCTGTGGGCGTTCCCCGAAAGTCCAAAAACGGCAGGCCGAAGGCCGGATTCTCTCCCACGGTGATCTCGTACATCTCCAGCGTCGCAGCCACCGCGTCGCGCGGGGCGCCGCCGATGAACTTGACGATGGCCGGCGCGGCGGCCATCGCGAACGCGCCGATCCCCGCGGTCTCCGTGATCGTGGAGTCGCCGATGTCGGGGTTAGCGTCCTCGGCGGAGAACCCAGGAAAATACAGGCCCACCGGCACCTCCGCCGGCGCGGTGAACCACCGGTTGCCCAGGCCCGAGACGCGGATACCGAAATCAGTGCCGTTGCGCGCCATGCAGGTGACGACGGTACTGCCTGCCACGCCGTGCGCGGCGTCCATGGTCGCCTTGCACGCGGCCATCACCGGGTTGAGCACCGCGAGATCGTTGTCGGCGAAGTAGCGCAGCACGGCTTCCAGCGCGTCGCCCGGCAGCCCACCGCGCGCGAGGTGCGGCGCCAGCAGCCGTCCGAATGCCGCCGACCCCGCGATGTTGCGGTTGTGCCCTTCATCGCCCATCGTCAACTGGCGGGCGATCAGGGTCTTCATGTCGACGCCGCCCGCGCGCTGCAGCGCGTCGCCGATCGCCGGTCCCAGCGTGTCATTCATCCAGCGCAGGCGCGCGAGGACATCCTCGCTGTAGGCGCCGTAACGGAGGACCTTGCCGTAGCCTTCGTTGAGAGTGGAATAGGCCTTGTTGCCGAACGCGCGGTTCTCGACGATGTAGACCTGCATCGACGCCGTCGTGACGCCCGCCATCGGCCCGACGGCGGCGTGGTGATGGCACGAGTCGAACCGCACCTCCCCGTGCTCGACGAGCGCGGTGGCCTCGGCTTCGGTCGTCGCCAGCCCCTCGAAGATCAGACCGCCCAGGATCGCCCCGCGCAGCGGCCCGGAGGCGCGATCCCATGAGATCGGCGGGCCGGCGTGCAGCACGAGGTTCGGCTGCATCCCAGGGATGACGTCGAGCGCCCGCCCGACCCCAACCAGCGCCGGCTGGCCGGCAAGGATGCGGTCGAGCACGTCCTGATTGGCCGTGTTGATGTTCATCTACCCCTCCAGCTTGTCCAGCAGGTCGAGCAGATGCGGCTTACCGCCCGCCGGAGGGCGCCAGTCGACCGAGACCACCGGGACGTCCTGGGCCTGAAGACTCTCGGCGAACAGCGCCAGCCCCACGTTGATGACCGCGGGGCGCTGACCGAGCAGTTCAAGAATGGGACCAACCGCAGGCCACGAGGGCGCCGCCGACGCCGCAGAGATCGCCTTCATCTCACGGGTCTCGCCCCGGCTTCCCCGCCCTTGGGCGATGAGTCCCGCCAGCCTGACCGCGCGCGCATTGCTGTCTTCAATGAGCATGCCGGCCTCGAGCAGACCGTCGCGCTGCGCCGAGGCGTCCTGCGGATCGTCGTCGGTCCCGCACACCGCTCCGACGATGGACAGGCGCCGCCCGCTCGCGCGCGCCTGATCGCGGATCTCACGGATCACCGGCGCCAGCGCGGCCGCCGGATTCGGATGTACGGCGTATCCCAGCACGACATCCAGCAAGAGGATCGCCGTTTCAGGATCGGCCGCCTCCTGACGGATCCGCTGCAGGCGCAGCATCGGATCG
>JBQTJG010000248.1:0-5487 GCA_052387355.1 Armatimonadota bacterium
TCCGTGACGAGCGTACCGTCGACGATTCGCAGTGGCCGCTCCCCGCGGATCAATACTCCTCCTGTGACGTAGATTACCCCGCGTAGAATCGGTGGCACACGTTGAGTCCTCAAGTATGCCTGGAGCCGTTCGAATTGCCCTGGCGTATAGAGGCTGTCGCGCTTGCGGGCCTGTCCATGTGCTGCCTGAGCGACACGTCTGGCGATTCGAGATCGCGGATCGGGGTGGCGGGGTTCCTCCTGCGCTGGTCGACACCGTTTTCCAACCGTTCCGGCGGGGGACCACCGCTTCGCCGGGCAGCGGGCTCGGCCTGGCGATCGTCAAAGCGATCGCTGAAGCGCACGGAGGCTCGGCGGGCTTGGACAACCGGCCCGGCGAGGGCGCCACGTTCTGGATCAGGGTGCCACGATGAAGGTCCTCCTGGTCGAAGATGAAGCCCGCGTCGCAGCCTTCATCCTCAAAGGACTGAAGGCTCAGGGCTATGCGGTGGACCATGTCACGACCGGGCAGGACGCCCTGGCGTATGCGGGGGACCCGGATGTGAAACTCATTATCCTGGACCTGCGCCTTCCGGACATAGACGGCATGGACGTTCTGCGCCGTCTGCGCCAAGGAGGACGCGAGACCCGGTGATTGTCCTCACCGCCCGCGCGGGGATTGACGACCGGGTGGAGGGCTGAACCTCGGCGCCGACGATTACATTACGAAACCGTTCGCGTTTGACGAGCTGCTGGCGCGCATCCGAGCGCGCCTCCGCCGGACGGGGGAACAGCAGTCGACGCATCTTCGTGCGGGGAAGCTCCAGTTGGACTTGCTGACCCGGCGGGCATGGGCCGACGACCAAACGGTCGACCTGACCGCCCGGGAATTCGCTCTGCTGGAAACCTTCATGCGGCATCCGGGGCAGGTCCTCTCACGCCAGCAGCTCCTGTCTCAGGTATGGGGAGTGAACTTTGAAGTAGAATCCAACGTGGTCGACGTGTACGTGCGCGGCCTCCGTCGGAAGCTCGGCGACAGGTGCATCGAGACGATTCGCGGCGCCGGCCATCGGCTGATCAACCATGAACAGTGACGCCGCCGTATCCTCGCTCATCCCAGTAGACGCGCGTCCCGAGCGGCCGGCACAGCGCGTCCATCCCCCTTCAGGGCGCGCTTCGACGCATCCACGCTCAGGCGCGCCAGAAACGCGAGCGCCTCTCGAAGCGAGATCACGTCCGCATATTTGTAGTGCATGTCGAAGAGATTCACCTTGTGACTTGTCCGGCTGCGATCATATGTGCACTCTTCAACCACGGAGGTCCGAAGACCGAGAGAGAATGCGTCGACCACAGTCGCTCGTACGCACCCACTGGTCGTCTGCCCCCCGACCAGTAGCGTGTCGACGCCCAACTGGATGAGCATGGTGGCAAGCTGCGTGCCGAAGAACACGCTCGGATAGCGCTTCTCGATGATCCAGTCCTTGGGCTGAGGCGCGACGGCTTTCAAAAATGGGTACGGGCGCCCGGCCAGCTTCTTCGCCCGCGCTTCGGCCGTCCAGCTCTTGTACCGCCACCCGCCCACATCACGTCCGTCGGGCAGATACCGGTTGGTGGAATAGAACACTGGAACGCCACGCTGGCGCGCCGTCGTCGCGAGTGCGTGCACGGCATGGATACTGGCCTTGCCGTCCCCGGGAAATGGGTCGGAGAAACCCTGGCCGTTCTGGACAATCCTGAAATCCGTGACGAAGAGATCGACCAGGAGCACGGCGGGTCGCCGCCCAAAACCGGCGCGGCGACCATAGCCTGCCTGTTCCATGTGCGCGCGATCATCAGGGGGAATGACATCGTCCCAGATGCGCGCGACCTTCGAATCCTCCGCGCCTCGCACGGGCCGGGAACCCTTCCAGCCCTTCGGAGCACTGTCGGACCTCTTGCGAGTCACCGGCCCACAGTCCTGACGGCCTGATCGACGAACTGGGTCGCCAAGACCTCCTGCGGCTCGATCACCCGGCGGATAATCCCCAACTGGACCAGCAGTCGCTGAGCTCCCTCGACGGTCGAGGCGGATACTCCTCCGTTGACGCCGTAGAGCTTGCTGATCGCACTGACGCCGCGCGTCATGATCGCGGGCTCGACCTCCTGGATGTACTTCGCGAGGATCTGCGCCGCGGCTTCGGGGTTCTGCTGCGCCCACCGGTAGCCGCGGATCTCCGCACGCAGGAACCGCGTGAAGATCAGAGGGCGCTCCTTGATCATGTCATCCCGGGTGATGTCGTAGGCGGTCGGAAGGTCCGGGAACTCGTCCCCCAGCGCCGTCAGAACCTTCACCTTGCCCGCGTCGATCGCTTCGAGAATCGGCTTGAGGATCAGAATGGTCATCGACGTCGCATCCACCCGGTTCACCAGCAGCGCCTGCGCCCGCGCCACGGGACCGCCGATGGCCAGGTATTGGACGTCATCGGGGTTGAGGCCGTGTTTGGCGGCCAGGAGTCTCGCCTGACTGTGTCCCTGCCCGCCCGGGTCGGAGATGCCGAATCGCTTGCCCTTCAGGTCGGCGATGGAGTTGATCCCCGATGCCGCGACCACCACGTCGGTGCCCTTCTCCACCGCGCCGGCGATGATCTTGATAGGCGCGCCGTTGACGTGCGCGAGGAAGGTCGTGGCCGGGTCCGTGAGCGCGATCTCCACCTGGCGGCTGAGCAAGGCGCGAACGACTGTCACGGAACCGGGGTACGGGATGATCTCGACGTCCAGACCTTCCTGCCTGAAGAAGCCCCGTTCGAGCGCGAAATACGCGCCGGCGGTGGTGATGACCGGCGGCGACGTTGGGAGGCCGTATCGGACCTTCGTGAGTTGTGGGGCAGCCCCGGCCGGCGGCCCAAGCAGCACACCGCCCCACAGCAGGGACGCAACGAGCAACAGTATCACGGCACTTGATCCCTTGCGCATTCTCCCTCACCCCCGGTGTCGCGTAGCCGGCGTTACTCGGCTCGCTCGGTCTCTTTCCACGGCGCCATCTTACGTTCCACCCACTTCGCCAGGGCAGTCAATCCGATGCCCATGAAGGACAGCGTCAAGACCGGAACAAACAGCTTGGCGGTCGCGAAAGCATTCGAGAAGATGATGATGAGCGCGCCCAGGCCGCGCAGCACGGTGAAGAATTCGGCCACGACCATGCCAATGACGCCGCGGCCGACGGCGATCCGGATCCCGGCCATCACGAACGGCAGGGCGCTGGGCAGCACGACCTTGAGCATCACCTGACGATCGGTCGCCCCATACGCCTTCACCACATCCACGTAGGCGCGGCTCACGTTGCGCACGCCCGCGTACGTGTTGATGACGATGGCAAAGAAACATGAGAGGAAGATGATGACGACTTTCGCGGCGAAGCCCAGTCCGAACCACAGCATGATCAGAGGGATGAGCGCCACGCTCGGGGTCGCGTACAGCGCCGTCAGGAACGGATCGAGCGCCTGGTAGAAGATCCGGTACCGGCCCATGAGTACGCCCAGGCCGAGCCCCGCGATCAGCGACGCGAAGAACCCCACGGCGAGAGGTTGAAGGCTCTGCAGGAGCGCGTTGAGCAACTGCCCGTTGCGGACGAGCTCCACGAACGCTCGGGCTACGGCCGTCGGGTAGCTCAACAGGATCGGGTTGAGGGACCGCCCATAGATCTCCCATGCGATCAGGAAGATCGCCACCACGGCCACGCGAATCAGGTTTGGGTGGTCTACGAGTTTGAACCCCGCCTCCCTGGGCGGCTGCAGCCCGTAGATCAGCCCGTCTTTCGCCGGAGCGGCGTCAGTCGACACGGGCAACATGTCTGTCCGACCGATAGTAATCAGTCCTCTCTATGAGCAGCCTGTCAACGGCCTTGCGGGCTTCCAGGTACACGATCTCCGAGCGAAGGTGTCCTCCATAGCGCGGCTTCGGAAGATCGACCGGGGCCTCCGCGACCACTCGGCCGGGTCTCGCGCTGAACACCAGGATGCGATCGGACAGGTACACGGCCTCCTCGAGGCTGTGCGTCACGAACAGCACCGACGTGCGGGTCACCTCGCAGATGCGAAGAAGCTCGTCTTGAAGGAGCGCCCGCATCTGCGCATCGACCGCGGCAAATGGCTCATCCATCAATAGAATGCGCGGTTCGACGCAGAGCGCCCGCGCCAGTCCGGTCCGCTGCTGCATCCCGCCCGAAATCTGGTGGGGAAAATAGCGTTCGAATCCGGACAGGCCCACCAGGTCGATGTACTTTTGGGCCGCCGCGCGGCGCGGCGCCTCGTCGACGCCCTGGATCTCGAGCCCGAGCTCGACGTTGGCCAGGATGGTCCGCCACGGCAGGAGGCCGTAGTTCTGGAAGACAATGCACCGGTCCCGCCCCGGCGGGCCGGCAGGTTTGCCATCGATACGCACGTCCCCGCGATCCGGCGCCTCGACGCCGACAATCATTCGCAAGAGCGTGGTCTTGCCGCATCCGCTGGGTCCCAGGACCGAGACGAACTCGTGCTCGTCCACGCGAAAGCTCACGTCCTCAAGCACCGGCAGTCCGCCCCATCCTCGCTCGGTCTGCTGGAAGAACATCTTCGAGAGGCCCCGAACCTCGAGAACGCTAGAGGGCTGCATAGTGCTCGAAGATGGCGCCCGCAAACTTGATCCCCCTCACGAAATGCTCGACGGTCACGAACTCGTCGGTGGCGTGGCCGCGGTGACCGGGAGGCCCGATGCCGGTTCCTACTCCTGGAATCCGCAAACGGTTCCCGAGCCAGACGCCCTGCCGTCCCGCGTACTCCTCGGTGGGTTTGACGATCGGCTCCCCGTAGACGTCGCGCGCCGCGGCAATCGTCGCGCGAACGATGTCGGCATCGGGATCGGTCTTGGCCGTCTCGACTGTCGCCACCACCCTGATCTCGATGTCCTCAAACCCATGCCGGTCCAGGTGGGACCGCAGCAACGACAGCACGCGCTCGGGTGTCTGGTTCGGTACGATCCGGAACTCCAGTTTCGCGAGGGCGCGGGGCGGGATGACGCTCTTCATGCCGTCGGCCGTGTAGCCGGACACGATGCCGCAGACCGTGGCGCCCGGCTGGAAGAGCAGCCGCTCCAGTGCCTGGGGGCCGCGGAGGCCCAGGACATATCGGGCCAGGCCCGCCTCCCGGAGCTGCAGATCGTCGTCCCACGCGATCGCGCGCATGAGCTCACGGTCTCGCTCTGTTGGCGGAGCGAGGTCGTCAAGGAAGCCGTCGATGAGGATCCGCTCATCGGGACCCTTGACTGAGGCCAGCGCCCAGATGAGGCGCCACGCCGGATTCGGGTAGAGCCTCCCGCCCGCGGAGTGAAGTTCCTTGGAGGCCCCGCTCGCCTGCAGTTCAACGTAGAGCATGCCGCTGGTGCCGAGCCCGATCTTCGGGACGCCCCGTGGATCGATCGCGCCGTCGAACGACAGCGCCGCGTCCGCAGCCAGACGGTCCCTGGAGCGGTCGACGAAGGGGGTGAGATTCGGACT
>JBQTJG010000249.1:0-1729 GCA_052387355.1 Armatimonadota bacterium
CATCCACCGAGACCTTTTCTATCTCCACCTCAAGGAATGCGAATTTAGATTCAATTACCGGCATGAAAACATTTACCAAAAATTGCTCGATATTATGCGGCGGAACGGCCTAAACTAGTCTTGACCCTTTCTTTTATCCGTCAACCACACACGTGATCCATGCCAGCTGCATGGCGTTTTTCCGACCGCATCGGGTACTTCAATCCGCTCGTGCTTCACCTCGATTAGAACTCTTCCTCGGGGTCTGGACCCTGGGGAAGTAGCGGATCACGAAGAACAAGTACACCAGCCAGAGCGTGAACCACACAGACGCGGCGGCAAGAAGCCCAATCGAGGAGAGGATCAGGCTTGGAGCGAGAAACAGCAACGTGTAACCGAGCAACCAGAAGCGATCGCCCCGCCGGGAGTACATAGCCCGCCCGGCATCATCGATCCGGCTGCCAAGCGAGGAGCGGTAGTAATAGAGGGATGCGAACACGAACGAGAACGTCGCCACGCCCATGACAACCAGCGTGGCTTGAAACAGCAAGGCGTTGGCTTCGCCGTTCACGAATCTCGGGTAGAGAAAAAACAGCGTGAAGGTGAAGATCGCAATGCTCGACGCCGCGAGCGTATATGAGCGATTGACGTTAGCTGCCGCAAGTTCGTCTGCCATGAAATGCCTCCTTTCAGCCGCGCTCTCTCGGGTCTATACGCCCTCCTCACGCCCTCACATGCTCAGGGCGAACTCCCATTCCAATCAGACGGGCCGGAATCCGGCGCAAGAATGGAAACCGCGCGAGGAGTTTGACTGCAAACGGAAGAACGAGTCTATCCGTACTGCCGATCACGCGGTGGATGATGCGATTCTGTATGAACAGCTGCATACGCTGAGTGAGACGGGTCGGCAGCATGCGCCGCCGTTGCACGCGGCGCAGGTCTTCGGTGGCCAGCCGCCTTTCACGCAGCGGCGCAGCCAGCAAGTTCGCGGCAGCCACCGCGTCCTGGATGGCGAGGTTGATGCCTACCCCACCCACCGGTGACATGGCGTGCGCCGCATCGCCAATGCACAGAACGCCTGGACGGTACCACCGAGTCAGCCGGTCGACTCTGACGTTGAGCAGCTTAATAGCATTCCAATTTTGAAGTTCGCCGACCCGGTCAGCGGCAAAGGGCGCCAGTTGTGCGACGCCGGTACGGAACGCGGGCAACCCCTTCTCACGAATCTGCTCGACTGACCCCTTCGGAATCACAAAGCCGCACTGCCAGTAGTCGCCCCGGTTCAGCGTAATGAAGATCCGACCGGCGTCGAAACGTCCCATGGGGGCTTCCGGATCGGTCGGACGCCGGGACAGCGCGAACCACAGGACGTCCACCGGCGCGCCGAACTCGTTCACCTGCAAGCCGGCCTGCGCCCGAACGACCGAGTTCCGGCCGTCTGCACCGACGACGAGGCGGGCTCGCACTTCCAGCGGACCATCCGGCGTCATCGCCTCGAGCCCCACCACGCGCCTGTCTTCCTTAAGAAGACCGGTGACCTCGGTCTGCATCCGCAACTTGAACGGAGGATGGCGGGACGCGTGCGTGGCAAGAAAATTCAGGAAGTCCCACTGCGGCATGAAGGCGATATACGGACACCGCACTGGAAGGTGGGAGAAATCGGCGACCATCAGCTCCAGCCCGCCGAAGTAGCCATTGAGCTGCGGCGTTTTCTGATGCGGCAGCTTCAGCAGATCGTCCAGCAACCCCA
>JBQTJG010000250.1:0-3295 GCA_052387355.1 Armatimonadota bacterium
CTGAAATCGAACACCGGCATGGCCTCTTTGACATGATGGCCGAGGTCCTCGCAGAGCTTGGCGACGGCCTCGACACCCCGGACACATCCGGGGTCGACCGGCGTGCCGGAGAGCGTACGTTTCTTGACGGCAATGCGCAGGCGTCCGGGATCCACGCCGACTTCCTCGAGGAAGGGCCGCTGGGGCGGCGGAGCCCAGTATGGGTCGCCAGCCGCCGGACCGCTGGTCGCGTCGAGCAAGGCCGCGCTGTCGCGGACCGTGTGGGTCACGGCGTGACCGCAGCTGAGTCCGCTCCAGCCTTCACCGACATCCGGTCCGGCCGGATTGCGCGCGCGACTCGGCTTCAGACCGAAGACGCCGCAATTGGCGGCGGGAATGCGGATCGACCCGCCGCCATCCGTGGCATGGGCCGCGGGCACCATCCAGGCGGCGGCCGCTGCCGCTGCACCGCCGCTCGAACCGCCGGCACTCCGCTCGAGATTCCAGGGATTGCGCGTCGCTCCATTGATGACCGGCTCGGTGGCAGCATTGAGGCCGAACTCCGGCGTGTTGGTGCGACCCAGGATCACCAGGCCCGCCGCCTTGTGACGCTCGACGAGCGTGTAGTCGTGGTCGGCGACGAAGCCATCATAGATGCGGCTGCCGTAGCCGGCCCGTGCGCCTTTCTGCCAGGCAGAGAGGTCTTTCAGGAGGTAGGGCACGCCGGCGAGCGGGCTGGAAGGTCGACCGGCGGCGATGGTGGCACGTGCCTCATCATACATTTTGTGCACGACGGCGTTGATGCTTGAATTGAGGGACTCGATACGCTCGATTGCCGCCTCAAGAACCTCTTCAGCCTTCACCTGCCTGCGAGCGATCAGCTCCCCGAGGCCGAGAGCGTCGTAGTCGGCGTATTCTTTGAAGGCGGCCATGGGATCACGCTCCGATGAATTGCCAGGATGTCACAACTGCGGAGCAACTCCAGGTCGACCCAGCTGGAGACGTACTCCAGGCCGTCAGGCATCATCCGACGTTTGTCTCGCACACGACGATATATCGCTGGCGCCAACCCGTCCTTGAACCGCTCCACCACTATATAGAGCATCCTCGGTCTCCTGCGTTCGACGTCACTCAAACCTTCGCGTGCCACAGGTGCATCACGGCGTACACACGCGATGGGGAGCGTTCGTGACGCCGCTGCAGGTCCCCCAGTGCCTCTTGGAGCTTGTCTGTCTCTCGCGCGACGTCTAGCGCCGGATGGTCCACGGGGCTGGAGATCATGACGAGCACGCGCAGGGGTGGGGTGATCATCAGCGGCTTGATGCGCTCCGGAAGATCCAGGTAGCGGACCAGCGGAGTCTCTACCGAGAGGCCCAGAAACCTGTTGAGCGTCGGGTTGTAGAGGTACTCCCAGGGGAGATCGGCCAGTTCGGGCGCTTCCGTCAGGTGGAGTCGGATGCGCAGCCCGCCGCTCTGCCGGCTGGCCTCATCGATACTGCTGCGCAGGCACCCACGCACCTCATCCGCGAACACCGCGGCGAACAGGCGCTCGCCAAACTTCTTGGCCGCCGCTACCTCCGGCGAATCGACGCGCCGCGTCGCCCGACGGGCGCGGCCGACGCGCAGCAGGAAGTTCTCCAGTTCAAGGTCTGAGAATGGCAGCGCGAAGGTCTGGGCGGCTTCGCCGGCCGGGGAGCTGACCTGAACGCGGTACCCGGTGTCCGCTCGTTGAATCCGGAGGTCAAAGTTCAGGTAAGGAATGCCGTTCAGGATTCACCCGGTCGCTTGCTGGGCTCTGACGATCTCCTCAGCGCTGTACCTGAACGCCCGAAAAACCGCATTGGTCGGCATCGGATCTCCTGATCCCAGTGAGAGCCCGAAGAACGGATTCACGTACTCCCAGACCAGCTCGCCGTCCATCGTCACCTCGAACAGGCGGCCGAAGCTCCCTTCGCAGATCAGGGTGTTGCCGTTCGGCAAGCGCTGGGCATTCGAGATCAACGGGCTGAAGAAGTCGATCGGCCGGCGCTCCTCGTACTTCCACACTATCTCTTTGCTCGCGATCTCGACCTCGATGACACGCGAAAAGGGCAGAGGATGATCGACGCGGTGCGTCCCGTTGTCGAAGATCAAGAGATTGCCGTTTGGCAGCGGCGTCGGCGCGTGCTGCTGCGCGAGCGGCGGGGGTCCGAGCTTCCAGATGATCTCCCCAGAGCGGCGATCGACGAACACGACGGTCGACGTGTGCCGGAAGCTCACCGCGATGTTGCCATCGCGCAGCTCGATGACGGTATTCGCGTGCGTCCACTCGTGCCGCCGGTCCTGCGCGGCTGTAATGGTGTCGATTGTCGGATCAAGATGCTCCCAACTGCGCCACTCCCACTCCACGCGTCCATCCGTCGTCATCTCGATGAGATAATCACCGTACATCTCGCCGTTGTGCTCGGTGCCGGCGAGGCCACCTCGCACCCTTGGGACAAGATCAGCCGGGAGCGGGGCCATGCAGAGAAGGAGCACGTTGCCGTTGCGCAGACGCATGCCGTCATGGTGATGATCAGGATGGCGGACCTCCCACAGGACGCGGCTGTCCCAGTCCACCTCGAGCGTCGCCCCGCCCTTCCACGGCTGCGTACTGATGAAGCGCCCTGACTCCTCGGGGACCTTGCCGTTGTAGAAGAGCGTGCCGCTCTCCGTCAGGTACCCGTACAGGCCGGGAGAGTAGGGCATGCTCCAGGTGTGGACGACGTCCCCCTGGAGATCGATGAGGTAGACCTTCGAGTCAGCGGTGAGCGGCGCGAAGAGTGTGAACCCGGGGCAGGCTCGCTCGCGATCCCAGGCCCGCAGCCCCACCCCCGCGCGCTTGGCCTTAATCTGCTCGGCGGGCATCAGCCGGCCGGCCGGTGAGTCATGCCGAGGTCCTTCATCTCGTAAAGCAGGGTTTCCCGAAGCCCCTCTTCGAGTGGTCGCGCCGCGAAGCCCAGTTCGCGCTGCGCCTTCGCGCTGCTGCCCAGATAGGTCACGTCGGCCATGACGCGCAGCCGCTCCGCGCGCAGGTCGTCGGGCAGGGGCACGATCTTCTCCAGGGCCCCCATAACGTTCGACATCATCCGCATCATGCCGGGGGTGGGATGGATCCTGGGCGCTGGAATGCCGGTGATGCGCTCGGCCAGCGCAAAGACCTCGATCAGGGTGTGCGGCGGCCCGCCGATGATGTAGCTCTCTCCCGGTCTCCCGCGTTCCATCGCCAGGATGTGGCCCTGTGCGGTGTCGTCGACATGCGCCCAGCAGTACGCCGCTTTCGTCGGAAGCATCGGCA
>JBQTJG010000251.1:0-5159 GCA_052387355.1 Armatimonadota bacterium
GGGCGGGGCGGGGCCCCCCCCCCCCCCCCCCACGACAGTCACCTGTGTGGACTACCTGAAACTCGCGTCGCGCGGCGAGACCCAGCCGTCTGACCGCGGCGTCCAGTTGATGTTGGCGTTCATGCCGTACAGCCGCTGGACCTCGTACAGCGGGATGGTCCCCGCGTGATCGGTGAAGTATTCCCACCAGCGGGTCCAGAGCTTGATCCGCTCCGTCTGATTCATCTCGCTGCGGATCTTCTTGGATATGACCTGCCAGGTGCGGTCGCAAGTCCAGTAGTAACTCGTGCGCGGCCACTCGCAACTGTAGAAGAGCGGGACCAGCGACGGGCTGCCGCCCAGCGGGAGGAGGAGCAGTTCCCGGTTGCGTCCCTTGTTGGCCACCTGGGAGTTGAACGCCGCGAGCTCGAGCACGTTGAGCCGCACCTCGAAGCCCACGGCTTCCAGCATCGCCTTGATCGCTTCGGCGACTTCCTTCTCGTTCCCGACCGAGAAAGCCGGCGCATCGAAGTGCAGCACGGGTTTCTTGCCCGAGGCCGGGTCATACCCCGCCTCCCGGATCAGCCGTTTGGCCTTCTCCGGATTGTAGGCTGCGGCGGCCGCCTTCTCGCCACAGTACGACTTGGGCACTTCGGGATACGCGCAGGGGATCCGTGTCAGGTCGGGCTTCCCGGTCCCCTGGATCTTGGCGAGCGTGTTGCGGTCGAGCGCGAACCAGATGGCCTGGCGGATGCGCTTGTCGAGGGTGGTCGGCACGTAGCCGGGATACTGCTGTGCCATCTCACCATAGTTCATCCCTGTCCGGGCGATGAGATCATGCAGAAACCCCGACGACGCCTCCGCGATCTTGACGTTGCGCGCCGACGCGACCCGCTGGCGTTCCGTCGCGGGGATGTTGGGGACGAGATCGACCTGCCCGGAGAGCAGCGCCGCGACCTGCGTGGCCTGATCGGGAATCACCTGGTAGATGATCCTGTCAACCTTCGGCCTGCCGCCCCAGTACCCGTCCCAGGCGTCGAAGACGTACCGGTCGCCTTCTCTGAACTCGACGAGCCGGAAGGGTCCCGACCCAATCGGTCTGCGCGCGAACTCGCGTTCGCCGACCTGCTGGATATAACGCGGAGGCAGGATGCCGCAGCCGTTGTAGGAGATGTCGAACTCCGTGTAGGGCTTCGGCCCGTCGGTGATGACGTCGAGGGTGGATTCGTTGACGACCACGACGTCCTTGACGAACTGCCACTGCGGGTGGACCATGAAGTCGGTCCGGCTTCGCACACGGTCGATGTTCCACTTGATCGTCTCAGCGTTGATGGGCTCCCCGTTGTGGAACGTCGCCCCGCGACGGATGGTGAAGCGCCATCGATCGGGCGCGACGTTCTCCCATCGCTCGGCCAACTGCGGCGCGTAGCCGCTCAGGTCCGGCTTGCGCCAGATTAGACAGTCGTACATCATCATTGTCAGCCAGTGGGTCGAGCCAAACCACGTGACGGGGTCGTCCATGCTGTAGATGGGCCCCGGATGCGCGATGATAATCTGCGCGCGCGGCTGCGAGCTTGCGCGCGGGAGTCCCACCACCAGCCCTGACACACCGATCACCCCGACCAGCAGCAGGGTCAATACGCGCCTGTTCCGTCCGACCATATATGCTCCCCCCTTTTGACTAGCCAGGTGCACGTACCGGGCAACTGCGGACAGTTACCGTACTTCCTCAACGACATCGCCGAAGATCGCCAGGATGACGCCCTCGGGGAGGATCGGCCAGGCCGCTCCCGCGTGGAGCATGATGCCGTCCCGCGGCGCCGTGATCTCCTGGAGGATCTCCCCGGTGAAGGGATGCATCACGTAGCCCACCTGCTCGCCCGCCCGGACCTGCGTGCCGCGCCGCTCCTTGGCCATGAACGTTAGGCCGCGCTCGCCGGCAGGACGCAGGACGGTGTGGGCCCTGATCACGGCCACGGTCTCGCCAGCGCGCTCGACCGGCCCGGGCAGCATCCCCAGATGCCGCATCGCGTTCGTCACGGTGAGTCTGACGCGCCGCATGTCCTCTTCACGGTGGTCGCGCAGCCCAGGGCCGCCGCCGATCCACGCCGACACGACGACCTTGCCGCTCTTCGCCGCCTCAAAGGCCATCGATCGGTCCTCGGGTTGGCCCAGCAGCACCTGCGGCAGTCCGAGGGCCGCGGCCAGGGAGCGTGACCGCTCCGCCGGGCCCGCGTCGAACACCCCGGCGTACCGGAAGTAGCCCCACCGGGCGCCCGTGTGGATGTCGATCACGGCGTCGGCGCCGGCAATGACCTGCTCGAAGTAGGCGTGAATCAACTGCTCACTGACCGTTCCATCGGCGCGGCCGCCTCCGAGCGCATTCAGGTCCCTGTCATCCCAGATGGCGTTTTTCTGCTCGAATTCGAATCCCGAGGTATTGAGCAGCGGCACGACGATCAGCGTGCCTGTGACCTGCGCCGGGTCGATCTCGTCGACGACGTGCGGCAGCACCATGGACGGCTCGATCTCGAGCCCGCTCACGCCGGCTTGGACCACCAGCACCGGGCCGCGCCGCCGGCCGTTGACGACGTGCAGCGGGATGTGCACGGGGACCTGTCCTCGCGTCTGCGGCCCCTGAATCGCCCCAAAGGCCTTCTCGCCCTGCCGCACGTCTACAGTGCCGATCTTCATTCTCAACCCCCGCCTCGACCCCCGCAGATCGCTTGCACCCTCGTTATCAGAATGACACGTAGAGATCCGCCGTGCGCCGATCCTCGACGCGATCGACGATCCCCAGGATGCCGATCGAGGTCATCCCGACCGTCGGCCATTCCTGCCCGCTGGGGATGACGATGGCGTCGCGTGTACTGCGCATTTCCGCCAGCCGCTTTCCGGTGTAGGGATCCTGGAGGATACCGTAGACTTCGCCTTCGCGCACGTGGTCACCGAACCCCTTCTGGCGGATGAACAGCCCGTCGACCGGCGGCTTCCACAATACGACGCATGCGTTGTAGACGGTGCACAGCGGGCCGTCGGCCTCGAACGCGCCGTCGATCATGCGCATGGCCTTCAGCGTGTTCCAGATGCCGCGCTCCGCATCGCGCACGTTGTCCTGGCCGTTAGTGAACCAGCCGGTGCCGCCGCCAAATTCGAGCGTGAACTGGCAAACGTCGGCGTTCTCGATGGCTTCCTTGGCCTTATTGGCGCCGAAGGTGTCGGGTGGAAAGAAGGCTGCCTGATCGAGGCCGAACGCCACGATGAGCTTACGGCGCTTCTGCTCGATCTCGGTCAGGTTGGCGGCATCGGCCTCCGCGGAGAAGAGTACGTACCGCTCGTACGCCGTCTGCCCGCCCGCGTGGAAGTCGATCATGACGTTGGCCCTCCGGATGACCTCGTTGAAGTAGACGTGCGCCACTTGGTCCGAGACCGAGCCTTTCGCGTTTCCTGGGAAGAGCCGGCTGATATCTTTGCCGTCAAGCCGCGATCCGCGGTCCGAGAGTTCGAATCCCATCCGGTTGACAACGGGCACGGCGATGACGGTGCCCCGCAGCGTCCTCGGGTCCACTTTCTTGATGAAATTGAGGATGGCGATGGTACCGATGATCTCGGTGCCGTGAATGGCGCCCTGGATCAGGAGCGTCGGTCCCGCCTCCGCGCCGGCGATCACATGCACCGGGATGTCGGGACTCAGGCCCGAGCGTGACGCCGCCGTGCTCAGGTAGCCGAAGGCCTTCACCCCCGGCCGGGCTTCAATCGCGCCAACGCGCATGCTATGTCACCATCGGATGCTCGAGCGCGGCGCCGCCGACCAGAACGGACCGACGCGCCATTACATGAGCCTCGCCAGCACGGCCGTGACCCGCTCGAGGGCGTCGGCGAGCACCGGTTCAGGCTGCAGGAACGTCATCCGGATGAAACCGTCCCACGCCTCACCGAACGACACGCCGGGGTAGACGACGACGTGCGCCTCGTCGATCAGGCGGGTGGCAAGGTCCAGCGAGGAGAGACCTGTGCGCCTGATGTCGATGACCATGAACTGCCCACCCTGCGGCCGTCCGTACCGCAGGCCCACGCGGTCAAACGTCTCCATCATGAGCCGCCGCCGCCGCGCGTATGCGGCCTGCATCTCGTACAGCGCGTCCTGCGGACCGGTCAGTGCGGCCAACCCGGCGCGGAGCGACAGGGCCGAGATGTCCCCGCTGACGGCCTCCTTGATCCGCCTGACCTGCGTCATGAACGGCGCGGGACCGGCCACCCACCCGAGACGCCAGCCGGTCATGGCGTACATCTTGGACAGCGCGTTCAGGGTCAGTGTTCGGGCCTTCATGCCCGGCAGTGAGGCGGGCGACGTGTGCACCGCGCCGTCGTACAGGAAGCGGTCGTAGATGTCATCGGCCAGCACGATGAGATCATGCTCTTCCGCAATGGCCGCCAGCGTCTCCACACGCTCGGGCGAGAGGACCGCCGCCGTCGGGTTATTGGGAGAGACCAGCACCAGCGCGCGGGTTTTCGGCGTCATGGCGGCGCGCACGAGGTCGGGATCTATATCGAAGTCGTCTTCGACTTTCGTGAGTATGGG
This sequence comes from Armatimonadota bacterium, assembly GCA_052387355.1. Taxonomy (GTDB): domain Bacteria; phylum Sysuimicrobiota; class Sysuimicrobiia; order Sysuimicrobiales; family Humicultoraceae; genus JBQTJG01. The sequence goes on from JBQTJG010000251.1 coordinate 4,562, forward strand.
AACGCGCACGGCGCCGGCAAACGCGATCGCGTCCATGTACGTGCTGTAGTTGGGTTCCGGGACGATGATCTCGTCGCCCGGCGCCAGCGCCGCCAGGATCATGAGAAACAAGGCCTCCTGTCCTCCCTGAGACAGGACGATCTCGGTCTGCGGATCGACATCGATGCGGTTGATGGCGCGCAGGCGTGCGCTGATCGCTTCGAGCAGCTCGCGGTGGACCTGATCAGATGTGCGAGGGTCGCGACCCTCCAGCGCCTGCCGCACCGCATCACGGATATGCGCGGGCGTATCGAAATCCGGATCGCCGCGTCCGAGGCTGATCCCATCAGGGTACTGTTTGACCTTCGAGATCAGCGAGTACAGGACCGAGATGCCCGTGCTCTGGACCCCCACATTGGCCGGGCGAGCGTTCATCGTGTCACTCATCCCTGGCGTGCTGTGCGGCAAGCACGCGCACCGCGCTGGTGACTTCACCGGTTGGGCTCACCGTGAAGCGCAGCACCCCGGGCGCGCCGAACGGTTCGCCGGGCATCGGCCGAGCCGGCAGCATCGAGAAGTCGGCGCGGCGTTGGGGGAAGCGGACCGCGATGACCGAGGC
>JBQTJG010000252.1:0-4286 GCA_052387355.1 Armatimonadota bacterium
CCTTCGTTGGGGCTGGCGCCGGTCATTGTCACAGAAGTGGCCAGGACGATCCGCACGCTCAACGAGCAGGGCAAGACCGTGCTCCTCGTCGAGCAGACCGCGCACGTGGCGTTCAAGGTGGCGCACCGCGGCTACGTGTTGGAGAACGGTCGCGTCGTGCTGGAGGGCGACATCGCGAGCCTGATCGGCAACGAGCGTGTGAAAAGGGCCTACCTTGGCGGCTGAGATGGCACCGCCGCGTGGATCCACCCCCCGTCGACGCGCAGGACGTCGCCGGTGATGAAACTCGACTCCGCAGACGCCTCTCCGCTGAAGGCTTCGGCTCCCTCAGAGTTCGAGCCGGCTCTTTGAAGCAAACTGCCTGTCATAGAGCGCGCGCAGTCGGCTCAGCATGGTGGCCTGCTGCGGGCTCTTATCATCCCGGATCCGAGCTATACGAGCGAAGCGCAGCGCGAACCCCGAGGAGTAGATCGGGCTGCGCTGGATTTCGTTGTACGCGACCTCCACGACGACTTCCGGCCTGACCGTGACCGTGTAGCCGTCGTCGCGCTGCGTCAAATCCTGGAGTCGAGCCGTCATCGCGCGGAACTCCTCATCCGTGAGCCCTTTGAAGGTCTTCCCTACCGGAGCGAACCCGCCGGCGTCGTCAGCCACCGCGAGGTGGTAGTTCGAGAGCCATCCGCGGCGGCGTCCGGAGCCCCAGTCGGCCGCGGTGATGACACAGTCTACGGTCTCGGCCGGCTTGACCTTGAACCACCGCTTGCCCCGGCCGCCTGGGGTGTAGGGACTGTCCAGCGCCTTGGCCATGATCCCTTCATGGCCGGCCGCCAGCGCTTCGGCCAGGAACGCTTCCGCTTCTTTAGTCGTACTGGGAATGATCCTGCGCGCCAGATGAGCCCCGCTCGTCAGACGTTCGAGCACGGCCCAGCGGGCCCCATACGACTCGTCGATGAGCGAGCGTCCATCGACCATGAGGCAGTCAAACAGGTACAGCACCAGGGGGATGTCGCGCGCTGTAGCTTCCACCTCGTGGATGCGCCTGAACCGCCGCATCAGTTCCTGAAACGCAAGCGGCCGCCCAGCAGCGCCGACCGCCACCACCTCCCCGTCGAGGATCAAGGAGTCGGCTCGAAGGTCCGTGCGAGCGATGGTCACAACCTCGGGGAGGCTTCCCGTCACCTCAGTGAGCCGCCGGCTCCAGATCCTCACGGTATCTTCCTGCTTGTGGAGTTGGATGCGCGCCCCGTCGTACTTGAACTCGAGCGCACCCCGACCGGCGTGCGCTTCGAAGACCTCGCCAAAGTCCTGGGACACTTCGGCCAGCATCGGCAGCAGCGGCACAAACAGGCGGATGCTCACGCGCCGCAACCCGGCGGTCCCCTCGGTCATGGCGATGCGCCCGACCTCGGCGAGATCCGAGAGGAAGAGCGCCGCGCGCCGGACATGCTCGATTTCGGCGTCAGCGGCCTTTGCAATCGCGTCCTGAATCAGCCCGTCGTGCAGGCCGATGCGCATCTCGCCTAGCAGGATGTTGGCGATGATGCGACGCTCGTCGGCCGTGGCCCGGCGGAGCAGCTCGCGCAGGCGTTCGGTCTTGGCGCGCCGCGACCCCGGGCCCGACGCTGCCGCAAGATCGGCAAAGGCCACCGCAACATCAGTCAGCGTAAGTGTCGCCTCGGCCGCAGGAGTGCCGGCTGACTCCTGCATCTGAGACAGCGTCGCCCAGCTCACGTCGACGACCCTGGGATCCGACGCAGGAAACGGGCGCGCGGTCAGAAAAGCCACCGCCGACGGGATCTCCTCAGGCGCGAGGCGACGCAAGAACCCTGCTGCCAGCGTAGTCTTCGTCACCCGGCTCCGCGTGGCGGCGAGCTCTTGGCACAGGGTCGAAAACTCGGCGAAGGTCACGTGAGCCTGATTTCATTGTAGCGGTTGGTGGCGCGGACTGAATGGGTGTAATCTGGTGCCATGGCCCGCGACGTGGATCGCGATGAGGACCGGGAACTGCTGGGAATTCATCATGTCACGGCGATCGCCGGCGACCCGCAGGAGAACGCCGATTTCTATGTAGGGGTTCTCGGGCTTCGCCTCGTCAAGAAGACGGTCAACCAGGACGATCCGACGACGTATCACCTGTTCTACGCCGACGCCGTCGGCCACCCAGGCACGGACCTCACGTTCTTCCCCTGGCCCGGTGCGCGGCATGGCAAGGAAGGCCCCGGCCAGACCGTGTCCGTGGCGCTGGCCATCCCCGCAGCCGCGCTCTCGTACTGGACAACAAGGCTCAAGGCCAACCACATTCCCTTTGTAGGCCCCTCTCGGCGCTTCGACGAAGACGTCATTGTGTTCTCCGATCCGCACGCGATGCCCGTGGAACTCATCGCCGGACCGGGTACAGAGCATCGGGAGCTGTGGACCGCCTGGGAGAGCGGGCCGGTGCCGCCGGAGTTCGCCATCCGCGGGATCCACGGCGTCACCATCAAGGAAGCGCAGGCGGACCCGACGCGGGCGTTTCTGATCGAGACGCTGGGCTTCCGCCCTGCAGGCGACGCTGAAGGCAGACTGCGCTTCACGACCGGCCGCGGCGGGTCAGGGGCGATCCTCGATCTCCTGCCGACTCCAGGAGAAGACCGCGGACAGGTGGCCGTGGGCAGCATCCATCACGTGGCATGGCGGACGCCCGATGCGGCGCAGCAGCAGCGTTGGTGGGAGCGCATCGGGACGCGCGGGTTGTCGGTCAGTCCGATCATCGACCGCTTCTGGTTCTCGTCGATCTACTTCTCCGAGCCCGGCGGCGCGCTCTTTGAGATCGCGACGGATGGACCGGGCTTCACACGTGACGAGCGTCCCGAGGACCTGGGCGACCGCCTGATCCTGCCTGTCTGGCTGGAGCCGCGGCGGGCGCAGATCGAGCGTGCCCTGCCTCTGCTGCGCGCGCCTGACCTCCGTTAGCGTCCGGCATGCACCCGATTGAAGTAGGATGGTGAGTGAGGGCGGAATGAACCACCATCACGCGCACCGTCATGATCCTTCCGGACGTGTAGGGAACATTCGAGTCGCCTTCTTCCTCAATCTCGGATTCACCCTGGTCGAGCTCGTGGGCGGCTTCCTCACCAACAGCGTGGCCATCCTCTCTGACGCGGTCCACGACTTGGGAGATAGCCTGACGTTGGGCCTCTCCTGGTATCTCGAGAGGCGGTCGAGCCAGCGAGGGAGCGACCGTTTCTCCTATGGCCTGGGCCGCCTCTCCCTCCTCGCCGCGCTCCTCAGCAGCGTCGTCCTCATCGCCGGCTCGTTGTTCATCCTCGCCGAAGCCGTGCCGAGGTTGATTCACCCGGTGCACGCGGATTCCGGAGGAATGATCCTCATTGCCCTCCTTGGGATCACCGTCAACGGCGCCGCGGCACTCCGCGTCCGTCGGGGGAGATCGATGAATGAGCAGATCGTCTCCTGGCACTTCGTCGAGGACGTCCTCGGGTGGATCGCCGTGCTGATCGCAGGTGTGATCATCCGCTTCCGGGACATCCATCTTCTTGATCCTGTTCTCTCGATCCTCATCATCCTGTACGTGCTCGGCAACGTGATTCGCAATCTCAAGAAGACGCTCTCCATGTTCCTCCAGGGCGTACCGGACAACATCAACATCGAACGCGTGCAGGCGGCCCTGACGAAACTCCCCAATGTCCGGGAGGCCCACGACACGCACGTGTGGACGCTCGACGGCGTCTCGCATGTGTTGACCACGCACCTGGTGACGGACGAGGGGACATCCAAAGCCGAGGAGGAGCGCATCAAGACCGCGGCACGCAGACTGCTGCTGGACTATGGGATCATTCACTCCACGATCGAAGTCGAGCATCGCGGGCAGGAGTGCGAGCCGAACGAGCTGCACAAGCGGATGGCGCAGTCCAGGCCTAGATCAGCCCCATCGCAGTAAGCCGGAGGCGCAGGTCCTGCGCGCGCGCCTCCATCTCGGCCCGACCCATATCGCGATACCGTTCGGGCAAGAAGTCCTGAAAGGTGGACTCCAGCGCGGTCTGCAGCTCCATGAACTCGATCATCGTCTCGTTGCGCGTCGGCCGGTACCGCTGGGCGGTGGCGATCAGGTGCTCTGCCGACAAGACAGGGATCCCGTTCTCGCGCGGCGCGCTGCGCCGCGCCACCGCCACCAGCGCCTCGATCTCGGCCGGCGAGTAGCCGGCGATCTTTTCGGCCAGCGGCGTGAGATCATCGGGCACCCGCGCGTTGAGCCGCCCCGCGACGATACGCAGCACGCCGAGCGGATC
>JBQTJG010000253.1:0-14053 GCA_052387355.1 Armatimonadota bacterium
ACGGTGCCCACCAGGACCGCGGAGCGGGGATCCCGCATGGCCCACATCCAGTAGACGGCGGTGTGGCGGGGGAAGAGCACCAGGAGGGTCGCGAGAGGGACGACCACGCCGATCGTGGCCCACAGGAAACGGCCGGTGTGCGAGGCGAGGGCAAACGAGTCTTCGGTGTTCGCCATCTTCTCTGGCTTTCTCTCGATGCGGAGCCCACGCTCGGGGCGCCTTCGCGGATGCCGCGAGTCACTCCTCCTCCTAGGATACGGGGTGAGGAGATTCGCAGCGCCGAGTTCTCTATGTCGTCCAGAATACTCCGGGCGAAGGCGATCTATCGGTCTGCCGAGGCAGGTCCGACTTCCGAGAGAGACGTCGGCGACCAGGTGCGTGCTTCCTATGGCCGCCTCCCGCTTCACTTCGAGGCGTGCTAGTGGTCGACCGACCGGAACAGGGCTAGGCCCGCGATCGCCGCCACGGTGAGCAGAGTGGCGAAGCCGAAGATCTCCTGGAAGATCCCGGGCCAGCTATTGATCACCGACAGCGCGAGTCCAATAATGGAGAGTACGCAGGCCGCAACAACGGCAGCCACTCTGCGATCAATAGACCCCCGCACCCTTCCATGCTCCAAGCCTACTAGCCTATCGGCCCCCTGCAGATAGTACGGGACGTCCGTCACGACCGTCACGCGGTGGCCGGTCCGGCGACGGAAGAAGAGGGCTGCCTTCAGCAGAAAGGTTGTCTGGTTGTGGAGCAGGAACTGCCAGAAGCGCACCGGGACAAACTCGGGCAGGATCACAGTGAGCTGCTGGTCAAAGCCGACGTCCCACTCGATCTCATCCAGGTAGCGAAGGAACGGAGCAATGACCGAACGGTACGGCGAGGGAAGGACTTTTAGGGGAATGCCCATCGCCCACTCCTCCCACTTGCTCACAACGTCCGCGGTTTCCTTTGGATCAATATCCACCATGAGCGCAGTGACATCATTGCTCAACGACCGCGCGTACCGGAGCGCCGGGAGAACTCCCAGATGGATCCCACCGACCGGAATCACGACCTTGTGCTGCTGCACGGGCCGGGGCAGTCGAGCGCTGCTGAGGCTGAGCTGCCGGCGGACATCCTCGTAATGCAGGTAAATGCCTCGCATGAACCAGACAAACCCTGGGATGAGGATCGTGATGATCCATGCACCGTGAGCGAACTTGGCGATGGTGACCACGATCAGGATGATCGCCGTTGTGACGGCGCCGACGGCGTTGAAGAACAGGCTTCGCTGCCAGCCTTTGTTCCGCTCGGTCCACCATTTCTTGACCATCCCGGTCTGGGAGAGCGTAAAGGACAGGAAGACGCCGACCGCGTAGAGCGGGATGAGCGCGTGCGTGCTCGCGTCGAAGAGGTAGAGGAGCATCCCGGACAGCACGGCCAGGACGAGAATCCCGTTGACGTAGACGAGACGGTCGCCGAGGTTCATGAGTTGGTGTGGAAGGAAACGATCCCGAGCGAGAATGGACGATAATCGGGGGAAGTCGGCGAAGCTCGTATTGGCGGCCAGAATGAGGATGAGGGCCGTCCCAGCCTGCAGCAGGTAATAGCCGACGCTGCCAGACCCGAGGACCGCGCGCGCCAGCTGCGAGACCACGGTCTCGTGTTCGACCGGAACGATCCCGAAGTGGCGAGCGAGGTAGGTGATCCCGAGGAACATCATGCTCAGGATCACCACCATCCAAATGAGCGTGATCCCCGAATTGCGTGACTCGGGCGGCCGAAAGGCCTGGACGCCGTTGCTGATGGCCTCGACGCCCGTCATGGCTGCAGACCCCGATGCGAAGGCGCGAAGCAATAGCAGCAAGGTGAGCGGCTGGAACGCCTGTGCAGTCTCGGCGGTCAGCCGAGGCGGGAGCGCCTGGCTTCCCCAACTCCGAAGAAAGCCAAGTCCGAGCATCAGGAACATCATGACGACAAAGAAGTAGGTTGGGACGCTGAAAAATGTCCCGGACTCTCGGACCCCTCGCAGGTTGATCAGAGCAATGAGGCCGACGGCTGCGAGCGAGAAGGTGATTCGGTGAGGAAAGAGCTCGGGCACGGCTGAGGTAATGGCTGCGACGCCTGCTGCCACGCTGACCGAAACGGTCAGGATGTAGTCGATGAGGAGCGCCGCAGCGGCGACGAGTCCAGGCCACACTCCGAGGTTGCTCCTGGCGACGGTGTAGGCCCCTCCGCCTGAGGGATAGGCGTGGATGGTCTGGTAGTAGGAGAAGCCGACGATCGCGTAGACCGCAGTGATCACCAGGGCGATCGGCCACGCCAGACCCAGCGCTGCAGTCCCTGCAACGGTCAACGCGAGAAGGATCTCCTCAGTCGCGTAGGCTGACGACGAAAGGTTGTCAGAGGAGAAGACCGCGAGCCCCTGAATCTTGTTCAGGCGCTCATGGATCAGCCGTTCCGTGGGCAGCGGGTGACCGATAAACACACGTTTGAAGACGTTTAAGGCCATCCCATGCTCCCTCCGCCATGCCAACAGACGGACCTTAGCAGTTCCTGTATAAAGAAGTCCTTAGGACATCGGCGAAAGCTCTAAAGATTCGCTAAGAATCGGGGAGTGTTCTTCAGGTTCCTGCAAAGCGATAGCCGACGCCGGGTTCCGTGAAGATGTACTTGGGTCGTCCGGGCTCCGGCTCGAGCTTACGACGGAGCTGGCTCATGAACACATGGAGGTATTGGGTCTCCTCGACGTGCTCCGGCCCCCAGACGTGCTGGAGCAGCATGCGGTGCGTGACGACTTTCCCCGCATGCTGAATGAGATACTTCAGGACTTCGTATTCCGTGGGCGTCAGATGGATTTCCTCGCCGCCTCTCGTTACTATGCGCCGTTCAAAGTCCACGCGCATGTCATCCACTTCGACGACAGGCGCCATCGGCTTTCCGGCACTGTGCCGCAGCGCGACGCGGATGCGGGCAAGGAGCTCCTCGGTACCGAATGGTTTGGTGATGTAGTCGTCGATGCCTTGATCAAGCGCCTGCACCTTTTGTCGTTCTTCCCCGCGCACGGAAAGGACGAGAATCGGGACAGTGGACTGCTCGCGAATCCGCCTGGCCACCTCCAGTCCGTTGAGGTCGGGGAGGATCAGGTCGAGGAGGATCACGTCCGGCCGCCAGCGCAACGCGCCCAGGCCCTCCTCCCCCGTCGCCACAGCGCGCACCTCATAGCCGTGGGCTTCTAAGGCCCGGCGCAATGCGCGCCGGATCTGTGGCTCGTCGTCCACCACGAGGATGCGCGCGCCGTTCATGGGTTCGCCGGTGATGGCCGTTCGCCGACGGCCGCGGGTGCATGCTTCAACGGCAGGGTGAAGGCAAACCTGGCGCCCGCCTCACCTGGGCGCTCGACCCAGATCCGGCCTCCGTGGGCCTCGATCAAGCCCTTGCAGATGGCCAGCCCCAGACCCGCTCCACGGTATGGGCTTGTCCCCGTGTAGAACCGGTTGAAGAGATCTGCGGCCGTCTCCACAGGAATGGCCGGCCCTTCATTCTCAATCTGGACGGAGACGTCAGATTCCAGGCGTCTCGCAACGATCCGGATCTCCGTTCCTTCGGGAGCATGGCGGGCGGCATTATCCAGAAGGTTCACGAGCACATCCTCAATCTGGGTGAAGTCGAGGGGGACGAGGGGAAAGCCTTCGGGAATCACCGCAGCCACCTGATGGCCTCGTAACCTGTCTCTGAGGTCATCTATGGCTCGGGCGACAACCTCCCCGAGGTCGCGCCACTCTTTCACGGGTTGCAGCACCCCCGCTTCGATCCTTGTGAGATCGAGCAGATTGCCCACAAGGCGGGATACGCGTGCAGCCTCGGCGTCGATCATCCCCAGTAACTCATGACGAGTCTCCTCGCTCCACTGAACCTGGTTCTGTTGAAGCGCGGTTGATGCCACACGGATCGAGGCCAGAGGGGTACGGAGGTCGTGGGAGACTGCGGAGAGCAGCTCGGACTTGAGCGCATCAGACCTTCGCAGCACTTCAGCCTCCGCTGCCTCTTGTTGAAGGCGGGCGCGTTCAATCACCACCGCAGCCTGGCCGGCGAACGTGCGCAGCAGCCGGTCAGTGGCTTCCGGAAGCTTCATCGCACCTTGCGGTGGGCTGACATGCAGCAGTCCCACCGCCTTCTCTCCAACTATCAGGGGCAGGGAAAGACCGTTCTCCTCTTCCACCGGTTCTCGGGCAAGGAAGGCGCGGATGGCCGAGCCGGGGACCCCCTCAGCCTCAAGCGTCTCCTTCACGCTCGCAGGGCCGGCTGTATGGAGGCGCAGACGACCTTCACGATCAGGCAGGAAGATCGCGCATTCCCGCACACCCAAGACCTCGACGATTCGGGTTGCAACCGTCTGCAGGGTCTCCTCACGTAGCGCAGGAGCACTGACGGCATCGCTCAGGGCGTGGAGAGTAGAGGCTTCCCAGGCTCGTTGGCGCGCGTCCGCCTCACGTTCCCGAAGCTGGGCCACCAGCCGGCTGGTCATTTCAGCGACGAAGAGGAAGACCAGGAGGCTGATCACGTCCTGTGTCGAGGCGACGACCAACGTGTTGTACGGCACCGTGAAGAAGTAGTTGATGGCGAGGAAGGCCGGGACGCCTGCGGCCAGGCTTGGTCCTCGCCCCCAAATGATGGCACTGAGGAAGACCACCAGAAGGTAGATCAGGGTCACAGTGGCCAACCCGAGGAGGGGACGCAAAGCCGCCAGCACGCCTGTCGTGGCGAGTAGGAACGCAAAGACGACCAGGTAGGCTTTGACACCGTTTCGCTGTCGGCCCTTTAGCCCTATCCCAGGCGCCTTGGCTGCAGACCCTGTCATTACACGTTCACCTTCGGCGCCGGCTCGTCTTCGCAGGGCGCGTTGACGTAACCGGAGCGCCACAATTCGACCTTCGCCTCCTCGGGATGATACTTGTGCCGCCAGATGCAGCCCACGTCGCGCGCCAGGAGATGGAGCGAGACTGAGGGGGTCGGCGAGGTCGTGCGCACGCTGTGAATGTCGTCGTCGGGCGGCAGCAGGGCATAGAAATCGCCGCGATCGAGGTAGCGGACCTTCGTGAGTTCCAGCTCGCGGCGCCCGTCACTAAGACTCCGCACCAGGCGGTAGATCCGCTCCTCCTGCGCACCGTCGTAGAGGCCAACCAGCCCCCAGGCCAGGTGATCATGCACGGGCGTCGCGGATCCAGGGGGAACGACCAGGCTGAACAGCGTGATCGTGCGGTCGGCCGAGCGGTAGAGCAGCCATTGACCGATGCCGCCGCCCATGCCGCTTTGTTCGGCCGGTTGCCGGAACATTTGAGGGAGCCACCTGCGCTCCGCCAAGAGGTCCACGAACGAGACCCGCAATTGTGGCAGCGCCTGGGCGGCCGACGCGGCGCTGATCATGATCTTCTTCACCTCACCAATGAACCTGCGCAGTACCTCGCTGTCGCCGTAGAACTCCTCGGCAACGGGAATCTGGGTGCTCATCGATCCCTCCCCCTCCCTCGGACCGCTGCGATCCGCCCCCATTATGCATCCAGGACGAAATCCGCCTGGTGGTCTCAACCGAAGCGCAGACGGGAAAATTCATAAGTACTCGGGTACTGTGACGCGGATCACTGTTCTTGAGTACTGGGGATCATAGCCCAGGCGTCGGCCGTTTCGTATTGTGGTCTTGCGATCGAGATCAAGGCTCGTCGGGAGCATGAAATGGACTACATCATCGTGCGGACCACCGGCAATCAGGGGTATGAGCTGTTTGACCCGCATCGCGGGTATGTCGGCAGCGTGGTCACCCTCGAGCAGTTGCACCGGTTCGCGGAAGCCGAGGGAGCGCCGTTGGAGTTCGAGAACGCGGCGGTCGAGACGGCCAGAGGGGCTGAGTGGATCGGCCAGTTGCGAACGATCGCGCATCGGGTCTGGTTTACCCGGAAAGAAGTGAGAGCGACATGATGGACTGGGCCGCGTGGACAGCCGTCGTCGCATCCACCCTTCCTCTGGTGGTGGCCCTGTGGCCCGTCAAGCAGGCTCGGCCCCGGCGGTCTTCCGTTGTGAGTAACGGCAAGTCCGGCACCACTCACCTCAACTAACGACACGAGATGTGCTCACCCGGCCTTACTAAATGTCTACCTCTACTTGCGTTCGGGCATGCACCTGTCGGAACCTCCGATAACGGCAAACCCGCCGCAAGGCGGGGACGCAAAGCCACAGGACCCTAGAGGTCGGCTGGGTTGCCGAAGAGGGTTTCGTGCTATGTGCGGGATCCTCTTGTTTTGTCGCCCGCCGCGCGGCGCTCGCGGGCGGCAAGACTCGCGCGGGGAGGTGCGGCCATGGCCGTCGAGGGCACGATCCTCGTCGTGGATGATGACGAAGCAAGCCGCAAGCTGCTCACACAACTGCTCAGCTCGCAAGGGTTCACCGTCGCAACAGCCAGGGATGCGGAAGAAGCCCTGACGCGGATCGCTCAGGTCTCTCCAGATCTTCTCCTCCTGGACGTCAAGCTGCCTGATGAGGACGGGCGGACACTTTGCCGGCGGCTGAAGATGGACGGCGCAACATCCCGGCTCCCGCTTATCCTGATGACCGCTTATCCTGACAGCGCAAAGATGTGCCTGGCGAGTGGCGCCGACGCCATCATCCAAAAGCCATTCAAGCGAGAAGAGGTCGTGTCGTGGGTCCGCTGTCTGGTGCGCGCCCGGCATGCCGACGCCGGCTCCGAACGGATAGAGCGCGTGCTCTTCTCGGTCGCCGCGTCGATCGAGGCCCGAAGCGAATACAGCGAGGACCATCTCTGGCGCGTCGCCCAGTTCAGCGAGCAACTCGCTTCAGCCCTGGGACTCAGTGACAACAAGGTCGCCACCGTGCGCAGGGCGGCGCTGATTCATGATATTGGCATGATCGGCGTCCCGGAGCATGTCCTGCGCCAGCCCAGGTCCCTGACGCCGATGGAGTTCACTCAGGTGAAGCCCCACACGGTCCTGGGCGCGAGCCTGGCCCGCGGCCTGTCGGGTGGCGATGCGGTCGGCGCGCTTGTGCGGGGACATCATGAGCGATGGAGTGGTGGTGGTTATCCTGATGGCCTCACGGGTGAAGACATCCCCCTCGGCGCGCGGATCCTCGCCGTTGCGGACGCCTTTGACGCCCTAACGACGGATCGCCCGTATCGTTCCGCGCTGACGATCAATGAGGCGCTTGACGTCCTGTGGTTCGGCGCCGACACGCAGTGGGATCCGCACCTGGTCGAGGTGTTTGCCTCTCTCGTGCAGCCGTCCCGCGAAAGCACGAAGTCAAATGATCGGAGACACGGACTCACCGAGGCCATGATTCGATATATGGTCCTGACGGGAGATCGCCAATAGGGGTCGGACCTGCCCTGCGCGATCGTGCTGCTCTACTTCATCACCGCCTGGGTCATTGTCACCGGCGTCCTCACAGTCAATTGACCCGCTTAAGATTTTGGATTTAGAATCTCATCATAACCCCTTGTCCGCGTGAACCCTCAGTCTCAGGAGGCTCTTGTGGCATTCAAGGCGATTGCGCACAAGCAAGGCGATGCCGTGGCGGTGGCCGTCGGCGATCTGGCGCCTGGCGAGACCATCCAGGTGCGGGTGCTAGACGGCTCGGCGGCACTGACGATCACGGTCCGTGATCCCATTCCGTTGGGACACAAAGTGGCGCTCGAGGCACTGCCCCAAGGGAAGGACGTCATCGAGTACGGTGAGCGCATCGGCCGGGCCGTGCAGGCCATTGCCCCCGGCGCCCACGTGCACGTGCACAACGTAAAGAGCGTGAGGTGGTTCGCATGAAGCTCATCGGGTACCGGCGGACCAACGGCGCGGTGGGTGTCCGCAATCATGTCGTCGTGCTCCCACTGGACGACCTCTCCAACGCTGCGGCGGAAGGTGTGGCCAGGCTGATCCCCGGAACGCTGGCGCTGCCGCATGCTTATGGACGGCTGCAGTTCGGCGAGGACCTCGACGTCTTCTTCAGAACGTTGATCGGCACAGGCGCCAACCCCAATGTGGCTGCGGCCGTTGTCGTCGGCATCGAGCCAAAGTGGACGCAGCGGCTGGCGGACGGCATCGCCAAGACGGGCAAGCCCGTAGAGGTCTTCTCTATCGAAGGGCTGGGAGATCTCCACACGATCGAGCGGGCGGCCCGAGCGGCGAAGGGCCTGATGCAGGACGCCAGCGAGCTGCAGCGAGAACCCATCGAACCGAAGGATCTGATCCTATCCATCAAATGCGGAGAATCAGATACCACCCTCGGGGTGGCTGGCAATCCGGCACTGGGCCGGGCGGTAGACTCGTTGCTCGACGCGGGCGCTACCGTGATCTGCGGCGAAACCTCCGAGCTGACCGGCGCCGAGCACCTGGTGGCCGCCCGGTGCGCCACACCCCAGGTCCGCGAGACCTTCATGCAGACCTACAACGCCTACGTGGAATTCATTGTCGCGCAGGCCGCCGATCTCATGGGCTCTCAGCCCACCGAGGGCAACATCAAGGGTGGCCTTACGACGATCGAGGAGAAGGCCCTGGGCAACATACAAAAGCTCGGGACCAAACCGATTCAGTCGGTGCTCGCGCCGGCCGAAGCGCCCAGGGGGCGCGGGCTGCATTTCATGGATACCTCAAGCGCCGCAGCCGAAATGGTCACGCTCGCCGCGGCGGCAGGCTCGACGCTGCACTTCTTCACCACGGGCCAGGGGAACGTCATCGGGAATCCCATCATTCCTGTCATCAAGATCTCGCCGAACCCCAAGACCGTGGGGACGATGAGCGAGCATATCGATGTGGACCTGACACGCCTCCTGGCAGGCGAGATGAGCCTGGAGGAGGGTGCTACCAGAGTCCTCGAAACCTTTGAACGCACCGTGCGCGGCCGGCTGACCGCGGCCGAAATCCTGGGGCACCGCGAGTTCGTCCTGACGAAACTCTACCGGAGCGCCTGATCTCAAGTCACTGGAACCGGAGGGCACCCCGTGAAGATGTACGTGGATGGAAAGTGGATCGACAAGTCGAGGACGCAGGCGGTGACTAATCCGTACGACGGATCCGTGGTGGACACCGTGCCGCTCGCCGATGCGGATGACGTCGAACGGGCGCTGGCCAGCGCGGTGCGCGGCGCGCAGGCGATGCGCCGCCTCACCGGACATGAGCGCTACCGTATCCTCCGGAAGGCCGCCGATCTGATCGAGCAACGGACCGATGATTTCGCCCGTACGATCACGCTCGAGGAAGGCAAGATCCTGGCCGAGGCCCGGTTCGAAGTGTCTCGGGCGGTTGAGACGCTGACCGTCTCGGCTGAAGAAGCCAAGCGCGTGACCGGGGAGAGCATTCCCCTCGACGGGGCGCCCGGGGTGACCGGCCAGTTCGGCTTCACGCTCCGCGTGCCGTGCGGCGTCGTCGTGGCCATCAGCCCGTTCAACTTCCCGCTCAATCTCGTCATGCACAAGGTGGGACCGGCGCTCGCCGCGGGCAACAGCGTGATCTTGAAGCCGGCGAGCGATACTCCGCTGTCCGCCCTGAAGCTCGTCGAGGCGCTGCTCGGAGCCGGCCTGCCCCCGCTCGGCATCCAGTGCCTGACCGGCAGCGGAAAAGACGTGGGTGAGCCGCTCTGCGCCGATCCCCGCGTCCGCAAGATCACCTTCACGGGCAGCCGCGATGTGGGCGAGCGCATCTGTCGTGTCGCAGGCATCAAGAAGGTCACGATGGAGCTGGGCAGCAACTCGCCGGTGATCGTGATGCCCGACGCCGATCTCGATGAGGCGGCCGCCGCAGTCGCCGCGACCGGGTTCAGCAACGCCGGGCAGGTGTGCATCAGCGCGCAGCGGATCATCCCGCTCAACCCGGTCTACGGCGATTTCCTCGACGCGCTCAAGCCCAAAGTCGCGGCGATCACCACGGGCAATCCACTCGAGGCCGGCACGAAGATGGGTCCGATGGTGCGCGAGGCCGACGCGCGGCGAGTCGAGTCCTGGGTGCAGGAGGCCGTCGACGGCGGCGCCAGGCTGGTGATCGGCGGCGAGCGCTCGGGCGCGACGTACGCCGCGACGGTGGTCGCCGACGTCACGCCCGACATGCGCATTGCGAGTGACGAACTCTTCGGTCCGGCGGTCGCGGTGACGCCGGCGAACTCGATCGAAGAGGCGATCGCGCTGGCGAACGACTCCAACTACGGCCTCTCAGCCGGCATCTTCACCCGGAACCTGGATTGGGCGATGCGATTTGCGAGAGAGGCCGAGTCAGGCAACATTCACATCAACTGGGGGCCGCAGTGGCGCGCCGACCTGATGCCCTACGGCGGTCTCAAGGAGAGTGGGTTTGGAAAGGAGGGGCCGAGGTACGCGGTCCAGGAGATGACGGAATTGAAGATGGTCGTGATGCACTTGAAGTAGCGCCGGCCGTGCGACGGCCGGAGACGAAGAGGGAGGAGAACATCATGAAGAGACGGATGCTTGCGGCAGTGGCGATGTTGGCGATCGTCGTCTCGGTGCTGCCAGCCTACGCGCAGGCGCCAGTGACGATCACCTGGAGCACACTGGCGACGGGTGGGCCCAATGTCTCTGACGTCTATCGCGCCCTCGCCCAGCAATTCGAGCGCCAGAACCCGGGGGTCAAGGTCGTCCTCCAGATCCAACCCGGCACGTCGGGAGAGCAGTACAACCGCTACGTCACGCTGTTCGCAGCCAAGGACCCGTCGGTCGATGTCATCTCTATCGACGTCATCTGGCCGGCCCCGATGGTCGCGGCGGGCTGGCTCGCCCCGCTCGATCAGTGGTTCTCCCGAGAGAAGCGCGAGGAGTACCTGCCCGGCGCGATCCAGGCGAACGTGATCGGCGGCAAGATCTACGGCATCCCCTGGTATACCGACGGCGGGATGCTCTATTACCGGAAGGACCTGATGCAGAAATACAATGCCAAGGTTCCAACGACCTGGGATGAGTTGATTGCCACTGCCCAGCGCATCACCCAGGGCGAGAACAACCCGCAGCTCATCGGCTTCCTCTTCCAGGGCGCCCGGATCGAGGCGCTCGCCAACTTCTTCTTCGAGGTGCTGTGGAGCAACGGCGGCGCCATCCTGGATGCGAACGGCAAGGTGATCGTCGACAACGGCAAGGGGCTCGAGGCCCTCAACTTCATGCTCGACCTGGTCCGCAAGCATCGGGTCACCCCGCAGGGGGTAACCACGCTCCCCACCGACGACACGCGGGCGGTCTTCCAGGACGGTCGGGTCGTGTTCATGCGCAACTGGTCGTATGCCTACGGCCTCTTCCAGGGCGAGAACTCCAAGGTCGTCGACCGGGTGGGCATCGCCCCGCTGCCTCGGGGCTCCGCGGGCAGCGCGGCCACGCTGGGCGGCTGGAACCTTGCGGTCAGCAGCTTCTCGCGGAACAAGGAAGCCGCGTTCAGGCTCGTCGAGTTCATGACCGGACCGGTTGCCCAGAAGAGCATGGCCACGCAGTTGAGCACCGTCCCCACACGCAAGGAGACGTTCGGGGATTCGATCGTCAAGCAGAGGGCGCCTCACTATCCCGACATGCTGAAGGTCGTCTTGAACGCCCGACCGCGGCCGCAGATCGCCGA
The DNA here is from genome assembly GCA_052387355.1 of Armatimonadota bacterium. Classification (GTDB taxonomy): domain Bacteria; phylum Sysuimicrobiota; class Sysuimicrobiia; order Sysuimicrobiales; family Humicultoraceae; genus JBQTJG01. The sequence continues at coordinate 11,580 of JBQTJG010000253.1, forward strand.
CTACCCGCGGCTGTCAAGCATCGTACAAACCAACCTTCATGCCGCGTTGACGAACCAGATCTCGGCCGATGAGGCGGTCAACCGCATGACACGAGAAATCCGCTCCCTGCTCGGGCAGTAGCCGGAAGGAGCGGCGCGTGGCGGCGTCCGCGGTCGCTCACGCAGGGGCAGGATCGCGTACGATCCGCCGGTGGCTGACCGGTCAGATCACCGAGGCGGAGCTGGCGGCGATCCTGCTGCTGCCCTGCTTCCTTTTTCTCGCGATCTTCGCGATCTACCCCATTGGCAATGCGGTCTGGACCAGCCTGCATCAGCTCCGGCTGGACCAGCCGCTGGCGGGATTCCCGTTCAGCGGGCTCCGCAACTTCGTGCGAGCCATCCACGATCCCGACGCCCTGCACGCGCTCCGCGTCACATTGGGCTACGTTGTCGTGACTGTGGCGGCCCAGTTCGCCTTCGGGCTCGGGATCGCCCTCGTCATCAACCGGATGGTCCGCGGCAAAGGATTTGTACGGACGGCGGCGCTGCTCCCCTGGACGATGGCGCCGATCCTCGTGGGGCAGATGTGGCGCTGGCTCTTCAACGACCAGGCCGGGGTGTTCAATGATCTGTTGCACCGGGCCGGGCTGATCGACCAGCAGATTGTCTGGCTTGGAGTCCCGGTTCTGGCCTACTTTGCCGTTGTCGCTGCGGCGACATGGAGCGCGGGCTCATACATGGCCTTGATTCTCCTGGCCGGGTTGCAGGGAATTCCTGAGGAGATGTACGAAGCCGCAGGGCTCGACGGCGCGACGCCCGTTCAGGCGTTCTTCGCGGTTACGCTCCCGATGCTGCGCAACGCGATCATGGTTTCGCTGGTGCTGCGCACGCTCGGGGCGCTGCAGGCGTTCGACCTGCCGTTCCAGATGACCGGCGGGGGCCCGGGCAACGCGACGGAGACATTTGCGCTGTTCATCTACAAGAACACGTTCCAGTTCCTTGACTTCGGCTACGGCGCTGCGCTCTCAGTCATCCTGCTCGTGATCGCGTTAGGGTTCGCCGGGATGTACTACCGCGTCCTGGCCCCGAGGGACTGAGGCATGGCCGGGCGGAGTCGGCTTGGGGCAGTGGGATTCTGGGCGCTGGTCGTCCTCGTGGTGATCTATTCGCTTACGCCCTATGTCTGGACGCTGCTGACCTCTCTCAAGACCGAGCGGGAACTCTATCAGTTCCCGGTCACCTACTTCCCGCACGCGCCGACAGGGATCAACTACGTGCAGGTGTTCACCCAGAACCCGTTCGGCCGGTTCCTGTTGAACAGCGCCTTCGTGTCCGTCACGTCGACCCTCATCTGCCTGTTCCTGGCGGCGCTGGCCGCATACGCCTTCGCGCGCCTGAAGTTTCCCCGGAGCCAGATCTTGCTCGTGGCCATCCTGATCGTGGCGATGATCCCGCTCATCACGGTCATCGTGCCCCTCTACATCCTGGTGCGAAGCTTCGGACTGCTGAATACCTACTGGGGATTGATCGCGCCCTACATCACCTACTCGCTGCCGGTGGCGATCTTTATCTTGACGGCTTTCTTTCGTGAGATCCCCCACGAACTCGAGGAGGCGGCGCTGCTCGACGGCTGCACCCGGATGAACACGCTGTGGCGGGTCATCGCGCCGCTGTCGGCGCCTGGGTTGATCACCGCGGGCATCATCGTCTTCATCCAGACCTGGAACGAGTTCCTGGTGGCGCTCACGCTGACCAGCACCGCGGAAGTACGGACCATCACGGTAGGGATCGCTCTCTATCGCGGGGAGTTTACGTTTCCCTGGGGCGTCATCTCTGCGGCGGTCATCCTGGCCACGATCCCAATCGTGGCGCTGATCCTGCTTGGGCAGCGCCTGATCGTCCGAGGTCTGACCGCGGGCGCCGTCAAAGGTTAGGGATTCCTGGCGAGGCCATGGCGTATCCTTCCACGGATTTCGACCTCCACTTCCTCTCCCCTGCGTTCTTCGCCGATCCTTACCCCGCCTACCATCGGCTGCGCGACGAGGATCCTGTCCATTGGAGCGTATCCCTGGGCGGATGGGTGCTCACGCGCTACGCCGACGTGGTGGCGATCCTGCGCGACCCACGGCGGTTCTCAAGCGCAGGCAGGGTCACCTATCTCTTGGAACAGTTGCCGGAGACCGCGCGCAAGCACGTTGAGATGCTCGAACGCCACTACTCGGTCGGGCTGGCTCACTCCGACCCACCCGACCATACCCGACTGCGGGCCCTGTTGAACAAGGTCTTCACGCCGCGCATGGTCGAGGCCATGCGCCCACGCGTTCAGGCTCTGGTAGATGACCTGCTCGATAGCGTTCAGCGGAGGGGGCGGATGGACGTGATCCGGGAGCTTGCCTATCCGCTTCCGGCGACGGTGATTGCCGAGATGATCGGGGCACCGGCAGCGGATCTCGATCGATTCCGGCAGTGGGCCATAGACATCAACGAGCTGTTCG
>JBQTJG010000254.1:0-27479 GCA_052387355.1 Armatimonadota bacterium
ACCGAGCCTTCCAGCGCCAGGAACGCCGCAGGGTAGTCGGCTGCAGGGTCGGCGTGCGCCAGGCTACCGCCTATGGTCCCCCGGTTGCGTACTTGAAGATCGCCGATCGCGTCTGCGGCCTGCGCCAGCACCGGCGCTTCCTTCCGCACGAGCGCCGACGACGCGATCTCCTGATGTGTGGTCATCGCGCCGATCGCTAGCGTGTCCCGCTCCTTACGGATATAGGAGAGCCCGCGAATACTCCCCAGGTCGACGATCATGGGCGGTGTCGCAACCCGCAGTTTCATCGCCGCGAGCAGGCTTTGGCCGCCGGCCATCACCCTGGCGTCTGGATGCTTTCCCAGCAGTTTCAGCGCCTCGTCCACGGTCTTCGGCGCAGCATAGTCGAAGGCTGCCGGAATCATCGCGCCGCCTCCTTTCGTCCCTGGATCGCGTGCCAGATCCGCCGCGGGGTAAGCGGCATATCGAGATGGGTGATCCCCAGCGGCGCGAGTGCGTCCATCACGGCATTCACAACCGCCGGCGTCGAGGCGATCGTGCCGGTCTCACCGGCGCCTTTGACGCCAAGCGGGTTTACTGGTGAAGGCGTCTCTGTCCGATCCACCTCGAACATCGGGAAGAACTCGGCCTTCGGCACCGCGTAGTCCATCATCGTCGCGGTGACGAGCTGACCGTCCTCGTCATACACGGCGCCCTCCCACAGCGCCTGGGCAACGCCCTGCACGATTCCGCCATGGACCTGGCCATCAACAATCAGCGGGTTGATCACCTTGCCCACGTCATCGACCGCGATGTAGCGCAGGATCTTCACCTGCCCCGTGTCACGGTCGACCTCGACAACACAGACGTGCGACCCAAACGGGAATGTACAGTCCGGCGGGTCATAGTAGGTGATGTCATCGAGAAACGGTTCCATGCCCGCCGGCAGGCTGTAGGCGAGCGCGGCCGCGCCCGCGATCTCCTGAATGGTTTTGGCCTTGTCGGGCGAACCCTTGACGTATACCTTGCCGTCTTCGAAGACCACGTCCGCGGGATCTGCCTCCAGCATGTGCGCCCCAAGCGTCCTGGCCTTCTCCTTGATCTTCTGCGCACTCTTGTACACCGCCACTCCGCCGACCGCGGCGCTGCGGCTCGCGTAGGTGCCGTACCCGAACGGCGTTCCCAGCGTATCGCCGAGCTGGACGATTACATCGTCGATCGGGACGCCCAGTTCGCCGGCGACGATCTGCGCCACAGTCGTCTCATGCCCCTGCCCGTGCGACTGCGTGCCGATGGTCACGACCACCTTCCCGGTCAGGTGCACACGGGTGTTGGCGCTCTCCCACATGGCGGCACCCCACCCCTGCCCAGTCAGTCCGATCCAGGACGAGGGCGCGGCCCCGCAGATCTCGACGTAGGTTGAGAAGCCGATGCCCAGATACCGGCCTTGCTTGCGGGCCGCTTCCTGCTCCCGCCGAAACGCCTGGTAGTCGACGATGTCAAGCGCCCGGTTCAGCGCCTTCTCGTAGTCGCCGCTGTCGTACTTCAAACCGGCCAAGATGCCGACAGGATCGTAAGGAAAGGCGTCAGGGGGGATGAAGTTCTTCCGCCGGACCTCGGTCGGATCCATCTTCAACTGACGCGCGACCAGGTCCATCGCCCGTTCCACCACGTAGGTGGCTTCAGGACGGCCGGCGCCGCGGTAGGCGTCGACCATTCCGGTATTCGTGTAGACGCCCAGGACCTGGCAGGAGATATTGGGAATCGTGTAGGGGCCGGACAGCATGCGGCCGTACAGTGTGGTTGGAATCCCCGGGGCGATGGTTGAGAGAACGCCGCCGAGGTTGGCGTAGGTCTTGACCTTGAGCGCGGTGACCGTGCCGTCGCGCCCGGCGCCCACCTCGATGTCGGTAATGTGGTCCCGGCCGTGTGTGGTGGCCACGTAGTTTTCCGTGCGATCTTCCATCCACTTGACCGGCCGGCCCACTTTCTTGGCGAGTGCGGCAACCAGGCAGTATTCGTGGTAGAGGTAAATCTTCGTCCCGAACGCGCCGCCGACTTGGGGAGCGATGACGCGCATCTTCGTTTCGGGGATTCCAAACACGAACGCCGTCATCAGCAGGCGCATAATGTGCGGGGTCTGCGAGGTCATCCAGACCGTGTACTCCCCGGTGGCAGGAAGGTACTGGGCGATCGCACCGCGCATGTCGACCGGCGTCGGGATGAGACGCTGGTTGATCAGCCGCTGCCGGACCACCACGTCGGCCTTGCCCAGGGCTTTATCGGTGGACTCCTTGTTCCCGCATGACCAGTCCATGCAGATGTTATCGGGCGCATTCTCATGCAACTGCGGCGCGCCGGGCCGGGTAGCCTGCTCCGCGTCGACAACAACAGGAAGTGGTTCATACTCGACCTCAATCAGGTCCAGCGCGTCCGCCGCCGTGTAGCGATCTTCCGCCACCACTACGGCGACGCCCGCACCCACGAACGTTACGCGATCGATCTCCAGCAGACGGGGCGTGTTGACATTGTTCGTCACCCCGGCGGCCTGCCAGGCGCACGGGAGAGGATTGATGTCGGCGAAGTCCTTGCCCGTGAACACGCCGACGACGCCTGGAACCTTTGCCGCCTTCTTCGTGTCGATGCTTCGGATCCGGGCGTGGGCATGCGAACTCCTGAGGATCGCCGCGCGCGCCATCCCGGGCAATTGGATGTCCTCCAGAAACTTCGCCTCGCCTGTGATGAAGCGGGGATCCTCACGACGCTTGATGCTCGAACCGAAGAGGGGGGCGACCGCCACCGGATTCACCTCCCCTCCGAAGGCTGCTCTGCCATCTTGCGCGCCGCATGCTGCACAGCGTTGACGATGTGCTGGTATCCCGTGCAGCGGCAGAGGTTGCCATCCAGCCCGTGCCGGATCTGCTCGTCGGTCGGCGTGGGATGCCGCTCGATGATCTGCAGCGCGGTGATCATCATGCCTGGCGTGCAGAAGCCGCACTGCAGACCGTGCTCCTCCCAGAACCCCTCCTGGATCGGATGGAGCTTGCCGTCGGTGGCGAGCCCCTCGACCGTGAGCACCTTGGCGCCATCGGCCTGGACGGTCAGGACGGTGCACGACTTGACGGCCAGCCCGTTGAGCATGACGGTGCAGGCGCCGCAGCTCGTCGTGTCGCAGCCAATATGGGTCCCGGTGAGACCCAAAACGTCCCTGAGGTAATGCACGAGCAGTAACCGGGGTTCGACATCGTGGCTTGCAGTGACACCATTGACGGTCATACTGACCTTCACGAGCGACCCACCTCCTCGGGCGGCGACAGATGGCGAAGTCTAGGGGATGTGTACTGCGGGCTTCTGCGCACCGCCGCGATATCCTGCGGCCCCGGATTTGCAGACATTGCGGACAACGCCCGTGGCAGGCAGCACCGCTCTGCTTGCGTGGACCGGAAACCCGTCGGTACAATGGCGGTACTCGCCCTTTAGTTCGAGGATACGCCTACGACAACACCCGCCACCAACCGTATCGCCTGGACCCCGGACCCGGCGCAGGCTAGCGCCAGCCGTTTGTCTCGCTTCATTGACGGGCGCGGCCTGGCGGACTACGACGCCCTCTACACACGGTCGGTCCAGGATCCCGCCTGGTTCTGGGGCGCCGTGGCCGCCGATCTGGGGTTGGAGTGGATCCGCCCCTACCGGCAGGTGCTCGACGTCTCCCGCGGCATCCAGTGGGCCCGCTGGTTTACCGGCGGGCAGACCAACCTGGCGCTGAACTGCCTCGACCGGCACATCCGGGCCGGCCGGGGCGCGCATCCCGCGATCATTTGGGAGGGCGAAGACGGTCGGGTCCAGACCTTCTCCTACGAGCAGGTCTACGAAGAGGTCTGCCGGTTCGCGGCGGCGCTGCACGGCCTGGGCTTTGGCCGCGGCGACATCGCGGGCGTCTTCATGCCGATGATGCCGGAGACCGTGATCGCCACGCTGGCGCTGTCGCGGATCGGCGCGATCTACGTGCCGATCTTCTCGGGATTCGCGGCTCCCGCCGTGGCGTCACGGCTTTCGGACTGCGGGGCCCGGCTGCTGATCACCGCCGACGGGTTCGAGCGCCGCGGCCACCTGGTCGAGATGAAACGAACGGCCGACGAAGCCGTGGCACAGGCGCCGACGGTCAAGCGCGTCATCGTCTGCCGCCGGACGGGGAATCGGGCTCCCGATACCGCGGTGCCGTGGACCGAGGGCCGCGACCTCTGGTGGCATGACGTCGAGCGCAACTATCCCACCTCCTGTCCCACAGAGGCGATGGATCCCGAAGATCCGTTCATGATCATCTACACCTCGGGCACCACCGGCCGGCCGAAGGGCACGGTCCACGTCCACATGGGGTTCCCGCTGAAGGGCGCCATGGACATGGCCTACTGCTTCGACGTCCGGCCGACCGACCGCGTCCTCTGGTACACCGACATCGGCTGGATGATGGGGCCGTGGCTGATCCTGGGAACGCTGCTGCTGGGCGCCACGATGGTCCTGTACGATGGGGTCCCAGACTATCCCGCGCCCAACCGGTTATGGGAGATCGTCGAACGCCACAAGGTGACGGTGCTCGGCATCTCGCCGACCGCGATCCGGGCGCTCATGCGTCATGGGACGGAACCGCCGCACCGCCATGACCTGACCAGCCTGCGTATCCTGGGCGGCACGGGCGAGCCCTGGAATCCCGAGCCGTGGAAATGGTACTTCGAGCATGTGGGCGGCGGCCGGTGCCCGGTGATGAACTATTCTGGGGGCACGGAGATCTCCGGGGGAATCCTGGGTTGCGATCCGCTCCATCCTCAGGCGCCGACCGCGTTCACCGGACCGATTCCAGGCATTGCGGCCGACGTCTTTGACGAGCGAGGGCGGCCGGTGCGCGGGGTGGTGGGCGAACTGGTGATCACGCAGCCGTGGCCGGGTATGACGCGCGGCTTCTGGCGTGATCCGCAACGCTACCTCGACGCCTACTGGTCACGCTGGCCTGGAGTCTGGGTGCACGGCGATTGGGTGCGTGCCGACGACGATGGCTTCTGGTACATCCTGGGCCGCAGCGACGATACACTCAACATCGCCGGCAAGCGCATTGGGCCGGCGGAGGTGGAGTCGGCGCTCACGACGCATCCCGCGGTCTCCGAAGCGGCGGCGATCGGGGTGCCGCACGCGATCAAGGGCGAGGTCATCGTCTGCTTCGTGGTCCTGCGACCGGGCCACGAGCCCGGCGAGGCGCTGCGCGACGAGCTGCGGCAGACCGCCGTCGCGCATCTAGGCAAGGCCCTGGCCCCCTAGGAGATCCGCTTCGTGCGCGACCTGCCCAGGACGCGCAACGCCAAGATCATGCGGCGCGTGATCCGAGCCCGGGCGCTTGGGCAAGACCCGGGGGATGTCACGTCTCTGGAGAATCCGCAGGCGGTCGCCGAGATCCCTGTGCTGGTCTGAGACCGCGCTCTAACGCTGCTGGCTGGCTCTACCGCTGCAGCATCGGGAGTTCGAACTCCCTGTCCGAACTGGCCGTGCCGATGGTCCGCGGCAGGATAATCACGACCCTTCCGGGCTGCGGGGCGACCTGCACGTTGATCACCTGGATCGTATCCACCGGGATCGCGGTCACCGCTACGGCGATCGGCACGAGGTGGAACAACCGGCCCTTCAGCTTCTTGCCGGCCGGCGTGCTCATCCGCACGATCTGGCCCGGAGGAATCATGGGCGGCCCCGGAGGCCCGAAGGCCAGGAAGGAGCCTGACGCGGTCCGGACCAGGTAGAACGTATAGCACTTGCCGCCCGCTATGACGGTGCTCCCCCGAGTGACCGTGCGTTCAAGACAGTACGCTTTGCCCCCCTGCACCATCACACGGGGCTTCTTGTGCTTGTCGTCCTTCGGTCCGGCCTGGGCCGACGTCAGTGGGACACACAGCATCAGGCCGGCGAGGATGCCTGCCAGGACAGATTGATGCCGCATGAGGAACACCTCCTGCGCTACTCGGAATCTACCGCTGCTCGAGTGGCAGCTCGATGCGGCCACCACCGCGCTGCGGGACGCTGACCACGTAATAGCGCCCCTGAACGCGGACCTGCACCGGGGCGAACTGGATGGTGCCCATGGGAATGGGACTATTCACCGCCAGGGGGATCAGGTATTGCAGTAGTCCCCGGGCCCTTGAACCGAGTGAGGATGTGAGCCCAACAACCTGGCCGGGGGTGACGACCGGACGTCCCCCGGGGCCGAGGCCCAGGTAGACGCCGCTGACGTCCCGCATGAGATAGAAGTTGTAACACCGGCCGCCAACGATCACGATACTCCCGATCACCAAATGAGGCTGGAAGCAGTGGGCTGTGCTTTCCTGCCGGTAGGATTGGATATCCTTATCATCGCCTTGCTGGGCATGCGCCCCAACCACCGGCACGACCAGCAGCAGGGTGGCCATCATGCCCACAAGCCATGGATATCGTCGCATAGGGGTGACTCCCTTCGCTTCTACTTAGATCTGTTCCCAGGCGCCTTGCGGATCAAACGTATGCCGTCCTCTACCTCTATATCAACGTGGGACAAGGGCAGCGGGTTCCCTACGGACTCAGCGGCCTCCCGCGGACAGGACGCGCTGCAGATCGCGCGGGCTGACGGTGAACACGGCGACGATCGCCACGGCAACCGCAATGCCGATCAGGAAGGTCGAGAGGGCGGCGATGACTGGATCCTGCTGACGCTGAAGATAGTAGAACATGGCCACCGGGAGGGTCATATTCTGGGTCTTCACCAGGAACAGTGACGTCTCGACCTGGTCCCACGAGATGATGAAGGCAAAGAACCCACTCACCGCGAGCCCGGTGCGGATCTGCGGGAGTGTGACGCGCCAGAAGGTCGTCAGCGGTGTCGCGCCCAGGTCCGAGGCGGCCTCCTCGAGTGAGCGATCGGCGGCGACCAGAGTGGCTGAAAGAATCGAGATCGCAAACGGAAGCGTCACCATCAAGTGGGCCAGGATCAGGCTGTCGAGCCCGCCGAATCGACGTAGCACCACGACGTAGATGAGCATGGCCACGCCGAAGGCGATGCGCGGGACGATCAGCGGCGCCAGGAATCCGGCCCGCAACGTTTCGCGGCCGACGAAGCGGTGGCGGACCAGCGCGAGCGACGCCAGCGTACCGGCGACGAGGCTCACGGCGGTCGCCACCACCGCCACGAGTAGCGAGTTGACGGCAGCGTGCAACAGCGGCTCTTGCTGAAACAGCTTCACGAACCACCGCACTGAATAGCCCGGCGGCGGAAAGATCGCGTATGACGCGCTGTTGAACGCGAACACAAGGACGAAGATGATCGGCGCCAGCATGAAGAGCAGGATGATCCCCAGGAAGACGAACAATGCCAGGCGGATAGGATCGCGCGCCCTGCTCAGGCTCATGGCGACACCTCAGCACGGCTGTACGCGCGGCCCACGAGCCGGTTGCTGGCCGCCAGGATCACCCCGGCGAGCGCCAGCAACACCAGCGCGACGACCGACGCGAAGCCGAGGTTGACGGCCTCCATGTCGCGGTAGATGAGGCCACTCAGAATCTGCACCTTGCCTCCACCCATGAGGAACGGCGTCACGAACGAGCTGATCGTGAGTGTGAACACGATCTGCGCGCCCGAGACCACGCCGGGCATCGTCAGCGGCAGGGTGACGCGGCGGAAGGTCTGCCACCGGGTCGCACCGAGATCCCCTGCGGCTTCCTTCAAGTCCACCGTGAGTTGCCCGACCACGCTCAGGATGGGAAAGACGATGAACGGCAGGAGGATGTGCACCATGGCGATCACAATGCCGGTGGTGTTGAAGATCAGCGGGATCGGCTCGCGGATGAGTCCCAGGGTCCGCAGCACGTAGTTGACGACCCCATTGTTTGAGAGGAGCAGCAACCAGCCGTACGTGCGGACGACAACGCTCACGAGGATCGGCGCGAATAGCACCAGGTAGCAGAACAGCGCCCACCCGGGCCTCCGGATCTTGCTCATCGCATACGCGGTGGGATAGCCCACGACCAGGCTCAGCGCCGTGACGATCACCCCAAGCTGCATCGTGGTCCCGACCACACTCCAATAGAACGGGTCACTCAGGAAGCGCTGCCAGGCGGCCCATGTGAACCGTGGCGTGCCCGCGGCCAGAAACGGGTACACGCTCATGAGCACCAGGATGGCCATGCAGACCCAGAACACGGCGAACGACAGCGCGACCCCGGGCGCGAGCAGCGGCACGTAGGCCAGCCGGCGCGCGAGCGCGCGCCAGCCCGTCCGGCGGGGGAGCGATGCGGTGAGCGCCTGGGCCTGCGCCATCGACTATTGCGCCAGCACGACCGTGTGTTGAGGGAGCCAGCCGACGGGGATGACCATCCCCGGAGACAGCTCCGCGGCCGCGTCGTTCTGCAGCTCCGCCACCAGGGTGGGACCCCCGTCGATAGCGACGCGCGCCCGTACGATCGAGCCCATGAACGTGACGTCCCGGATCCGTCCCTGCCAGCGGTTGGCGTCTCGGGCGGCCGCGCCGAGCTTCACGTGCTCAGGGCGCACCGAGATGGTCACGGCTGTGCCAACGGGCGGAATCTGGTCACCGGCCGCCCACATCTTCAGCCCGTCCACCTGGACGAGGCCCCCTGCATGACCCTCGCCGGCGATCCGGCCTTCCAGGAAGTTCGCCTCGCCGATGAAACCCGCGACGAAGCGGGTCTGCGGCCGCGCGTAGATCTCCTCGCTCGACGCGACCTGCTCAACCCGGCCGAGGTTCATGACCGCGATGCGGTCTGACATCGTGAGCGCCTCGCCTTGATCATGGGTCACATAGATGAACGTCGTGCCGACGCGTTGCTGTAGGGCCTTGAGCTCAGCCTGCATCTGCAGCCGCAGCTTGAGGTCGAGCGCGCCCAGCGGCTCGTCGAGCAGCAGCACCGCGGGCTCGTTGATCAGCGCCCGCGCGATGGCGATGCGCTGCTTCTGACCGCCCGAGAGTTGATAGATCTCCCGAGCGCCATACCCCGGGAGATCCACGAGCTGAAGCGCGTCTTCAACTTTGCGAGTGATCACTGCCGAGGCTTCCCGCCGCAGACGCAGGCCAAACGCGATGTTCTCGAAGACACTGAGGTGCGGGAACAACGCCAGGTGTTGAAACACCAGGTTCGTGGAGCGGCGATAGGCGGGCAGGTCGGTCACGACGGCCCCGCGTAGCAGCACCTCACCGGCGGTCGGGAACTCAAGCCCGCCGATCATACGCAGCGTGGTCGTCTTGCCGCATCCTGACGGCCCGAGCAGTGAGAAGAACTCGCCGCGCCGGATCTGCAGCGACACGCGGTCGACGGCTCGAACTGCGTCGAAGTGCTTGGACACCTCGCGCAGTTCAACGTCGAACTCCACTAGCGCCCCATGCGCGTCACGACTTCCTTGTCCCACCGCTCGCGCCAGGCTGTTTCATTCTGAGCGATCGTAGCCCAGTCGAACTGGATCGCGCGCTCAGTCTCCCGCGGGCTGTACATGGGCAAGTCGCGGAGGCTCGGCGGCACGACGACCCTCTTGGACGTGGGGACGAAGAACGTCAGCGCCGCCCACCGGGCGAGCCACCGGTCTGAGAGGATCAGGTTGATGACGTCCTCAGCGATCCGCTTCTGCTGCGCGGTCACGCCCTTGACGACAACCAGGAACAACGGGAACGCGATCGTGCCCTCGCGCGGGAGCACGAACTCGACCGGCGCGCCCTGCTGCTTCCAGGCCAGCGCGTTGCCGCCGAACATGGCCGCGATGTGGGCGTCACCGCGCACGACCAGGTCGCGCACCTCGACGTTGCTGTTCGCGAACGCGACATATTGGTTGGCACGCTCGCTCCACAGTTTGAAGCCGGGATCGATGTTCTTCTCGTTGCCGCCGTTAAGCCGGGCGGCGATGACCAACCCATTCGTGTACCAGGCGTACTTGATCGAGGTGACCTTCCCTCGGAAGCGCGGGTTCCACAAATCGGTCCACGAGGTCGGCGCTTCCCTCACGAAGTTCGGGTTATACATCAGGCCGACCGGCGCGATCGAAAAGCCAATGCCTTTGTTACCGGGCCGCCTGTACGCGTCGGCGACGTTCGCCGCGTTGGGAATGTTCTTGAGATCGAGCGACTCCCACATGTCGTCGATGTCGCCCTGGTAGGTGAACTGCGTGTTGCTGTAGCCGAAGTGCACCAGCGGCCGGTCCGGGCTCAGCTTACGCGTGCTGACCATCTTGGGATAGATCTCGAAGTTCTGGCCTTCGAGGACCTCGATGGTCGTCCCAGGATGGCTCTGCATGTAGAACCTGGCGGTTTCGTTCGCCACGGTCGGCAGGTTGAGCCCGGACCAGACGAACAGCGTCAGGCGCTCGGTGCCGCCGGCCGACGCCTGCTGCGCCAGGCCGAGTGTGGTGCCACCGACTTGCGCGAGCGCAAAGAGCCCGAGTCCGGCCTTCGCGCCTTCCGATAGGAACTCTCTTCGCTTGATGCGTCGTGCCATGTGGCTCCCCCCTGGCCGGAATCTGCCGGCCTCAGTGATGTGTGACGACGCGAGCACCCTCCAGGTTGCCGAGCATGTACGCATAATCTCCCGGGTTGACCCCTGTGATGCCGGCTCTCAGGAGCAAGACAACGTTACGCTCAAACGGCGCACGAAGTTCCTCAAGGGTCTCGAAGGTGTACGGAGAGGTCACGCGCCCGAGCAGCGTGCCCTTCGGGACTTCCTGTCCCATCATACCGGCGTCCACTTCGGACCGCAGCAGCCCACCGTGGCCGGGCCGCAGCGTGGCGATCTCTTGCACCACGATCTGATCAGGCGGGAGTTCCGGACGGCCGTCGAGCATCTTGAGGTATCGCATCACGTTCAAAACCCCGCGCACGCCCATCTCAATGTACTGACCGTCCAGCGCGTAGCCCCCGCCCACTTCGGCCACGACCGATGACTTGCCGCGCGTGGCCGCCAGCGCGCCCATCGTACCGGCATAGCCTTGCACCTGCCGGACGACCCGCTGGCCGAAGGCGAGCGCCATGTCGAGGTCGCGCAGGCTGATGCTGTAGTCGACGATGGGAAACGTGCCGCCGGCGTGCAGATCTACCAGGTGTGTGATCTCGTCAAGGAAGCCCGTCTCGAGCGCCTTTGCCAGGCGCGAGGGCAGATCCAGGGAGGCGTCGCCGGGGAAGACGCGATTGAGGTTCCCCACCTCTACCGCGATGGGGGTCCCGCGGGTGAGGGTCTGAAGGGCGAGCGGGTTCGCCACCGGGATCAGCCGGACGCGGCCGCGTAGGCCCACCGGATCGATCGCGTCGATCGCCCGCCGGACGATCTCGGGGCCGGTGATCTCATCGCCGTGGATCAGCGCCGAGACGCCGAGGGTAGGCCCGTCGCCTCGTCCATCAATCTCGTGAACCGCCACCCGCAGGGGGGCGCCGGTCGCGAGGGTGCAGACGTCAATCCAGCGGACAGACGACGACCTCGACATGATCCTCCCGGGTGAGCGCAGCGAACACTCTGCGCGGTTTTCGGTGCTGGCCGGGGTCCCTCCTGCCCGGCGCTCTCCGGCGCTCCAGCCGCTTCGAACCGGCCGGCACAGAGGCTCCAAAAATGCTACAATGTATCAATGAGACTCTCCTCAAGGGTCCAACCGAGGCACGACCCCCGGAAGATCTTCGCGGTCCATGTCGATCGGGCTGCCGGATTGACGCCTACGGAGATTGCCGCCAAGCACGATCTGCCGGCGACGACCGTCCAAGGATTCCTCAGGCCTCCGGGCCAGGCGGGCGCCCTGGCCAGCCCATTCGACTTTCATCGCGGGGAGGTCCCAGCCAACGCCGCCGTGCAGATCTACTGGCTGGGCTACATCGCCGCCACCGGCCGTGTCCTGGGATCCAACAATCTCTCTACATTATTGCTGGCGATCCACCCTCAAGATGTGCCGCACATCCAGACGCTGCTGCAGGATCTTGTGGTCGGGCATGCGCGGTGCGAGTTTGCGGACAGCAGTCTCGATGGCCGTCAGGCCTACGTGCGGGATCGCCAGCTTGCGGAGATGCTTCTCCAGTGGGGGATCTGTGCGGCCCCTGAGGAAGGCTCTACGCCGATTGAGTTCATCCCGCCTGCGCTTGTGCCAGACTTCGTGCGGGGCTACCTGGAGGGGAGCCGTCATAGTCCCCCGTTCGGGGGGGCCAGCCGCCTGTTGCCCTCTCCCCGGTCCCCACGGTCGCTCGCGCTGGTGGGGACGGCGCCCCTTATCGAAGGGCTCAACCGGATGCTCCAGGCCGCCTGCGGGGTTCAGCACGGGGTGATCGCGCCGTTCGGGCGGCTTGGACGGGTGCAGGTAACCTTCTCGCCCCAGGACAGCGCTCGGATTCTCGCGTGGGTGTACCGTCACCCGGTTCGCACGGGCCCCCGCGCAGCCAAGTTCGTCGCCCGCTTCGGGCGGTCGGAGCGGCGCCGGTCGGAACCAGCCCGGAGCCGGAACCAGCAGCCGGTCAGATCGTAGTCATTCGTCGCTCGTCCAATGCCTGCACCCCGGAGGTCGGCTATGCAGGGGCATCTCGTGTTTTCGTTCATCGGCGAACTCCGGCCGATCTCCAGCGATCATGACAACCTGGTCATCCACCGGACTGTGCCGTGCGACGCCCGACTCGATACGCAGGATATCGCCATCCATACTCGATGGATCCTGTTCGATGAACCCATGCAGTGTTGTATCGGGGTGTGGCCCGAGCAGGATGACCGGGCCTCGCCGGTGTTCGAGGTCACGCAGGTCCTGGAACCCGAGCCAGCGCCGGGCAGACTCGCGCGTCTGGGCACGGTCTCGGTACGACTCCGTCGGGAAGTACTCAGACCTGCGACTCTGTATTGGGTCAAGGTCTTCCGCGACGGAGAGCTGGTGACTCAGTACCCCCTGAAGCTCCAGACGGAAGACCCTGCCGCCGAGCGTTCCCGCCTTCACTGACGCGACAAGGAAGCGCGCGGGGTCTTCAGCGCACAAGTGGAAAGAGGCCGGAGATCCAGCCTCTTTCAGATCAGCGATAGACGCAGGAGAAACTCACACCTTCCGGACGTTCACGGCCTGCGGTCCCTTCTGTCCCTGCGTGACGTCGTACTCGACCTTTTCGCCCTCGTTGAGGCTGCGAAAACCGTCGGCCTGAATCGCGCTGTGGTGGACGAACAGGTCCTTGGTGCCGTCGTCGGGTGTGATGAACCCGTATCCCTTTTCCGCGCTGAACCATTTCACTGCCCCTCGCGCCATCTCTCCATCCCTGCCTCTCACGTTGCTCCTCATTGCCGCCTAACAGCCACGAGGGCCTGCTCATCGTCTCGCGTTGTGGAGAGTTTGTCAACGAGCCGCCGCTAGCCGCCGCTCATTGGCCAGGGCCGGGCCAGGCACAAAACGATCCCATCGCTCAGCGGGCTGACGCGCGAATTCGGGCTGCGACCCGCGCCACCAGCCGGTCGACCAATCCGGGCCACAGCGCGTTGAACGTGATCGCCACCCCGAAGAGCGCCGGGATCACGCGCTGGCCGCGTGGCCGATCGGCGAGATCGACAATCGCGCGCGCGACGCTCTCGGTGTCGGTGCCCAGCCACTTCGGCTGGGCGACACGAATCCTCGTCGATCCGGGTCGCGGCTTCGAGCCGAACTCTGTGCCGGCGACCGAGCCGGGGTAGATCACGCACACCTGGATCCCTTGATGGAGCGCCTCACGGCGGAGCGCCTGGCTGAACCCGTCGATGCCGAACTTCGCAGCGTTGTAGATCGACGTCGTCGGCGTCGCAATCTTACCGGCCACCGAGCAGACGTTGATGATGACGCCGCGGCCCCGCGACTGCATCGCCGGCAGCACCGCGCGTGCGAGCAGGATGGGCGCGACCAGATTGACGCCCACCTCAGTGCGGATGTCGTCCGCCGGAATCCGCTCCAGCCAATCGTAGCGCCCGAGGCCTGCGTTATTGACGAGCACGTCGATGGCGCCGTACCGCGCCAGGGCAGCCTCGACCAGCCGGGCAATATCCTCGGTCTTCGAGAGGTCGGCGGCGACAGGCAGGCTGTCGGGCAGTTCGGCGGCCAGTGCGTTGAGGCGATCGATGCGGCGCGCGGCTAGGACCACCCGATCGCCGGCGCTCGCAAACGCCCGCGCTGTGGCCTCACCAATCCCGCTCGACGCGCCGGTCACGATGACGACTCGTCCGCTCATCCGTCACCTCCCAGGTACGCGACTGGTCACTTCCCCATGCGGGGCTTGCGACTCCTTCGATGCCGCCAGCAGGGGACCGCGACCGCACTCCAGAACGGAGCCGCATGGAATTCCGCGATGTCCTTCGCCGCCGCCGCATGGTGCGCACATTCACACCGCAGCCTGTTTCGGAGACGACCCTGCGACGTCTGCTCCGCGTCGCGCAGCGCGCGCCCAGCGCCGGACACACCCAGCCGCTCGAGCTCGTGGTCGTCCGCGATCCGGCGATCAGGAAAGGGCTCGCCGCGGCGTCCTGGAGCCGGGGCGCCCGGCCCGACACCGGCCAGGCGACGGTGGTGTTCTGCGGGGACCTGGTGCGTGAGGCCGAGCGCTACGGGGCGCGCGGAGCCGGCAAGTATCTCTACATGGACGTCGCGTACGCCGCCATGCTCTTCATGCTCGCCGCGATGGACGCGGGGCTGGCTACGGCGTTCATCGGCGATCTGCACGAAGAGCACGTCCAGGCGGTGGTTGGGCTACCACCGCACATTGTCCCGGTCGGGATGGTGATCATCGGCTACGGCGACGAGCCGCCGCGGACCCGGCCCTGGCGCCCGATCAAGGAGATCATCCACCAGGATCGCTATGCGCCCGCATACGACTGGTCGCTGCGCAATCTCCCGCCGCGACTCGGATAGAGACGACGGAGACGCGGTACAAAGCCGGCGCCCGAAGCCGCCGGCAGAGGAGGCATCTCATGGCTGACGTCATCCACCTCTCGAAGATTCGAGTCGTGCAGGAGAAGCGGCCGAAGCGCCGCGCCTATCTCGCCGACTTCCCGCAGCCGATCTATTTCGGCGTGCACGCCGGCGTCGCCGCATTCTACAAGATGACGCCTGAGGAACCGCTGCCCTCGACGCTGGACTATCTCGTGGCTGCGGCTGCCGGCTGACTCACCGGCACCCTGGCGGGCGCGCTGGAAGCGCGCGGGATCCCAAGCCACCCCGACAAACTGTGGACCGAGGCCGAGGGCACGATCAGCGCGCCCGAAGGCATCATGAAAGTCTCGCATATCAAAGTGACCTATCATATCAAGATCCCCAGTGGGAAGCGGGCCGAGGCCGAACGGGCCATGGCGGTCGTGGAGCGCGGCTGCCCCGTGGCGCAGACCCTCAAGGGCTGTGTGGCGCTGGAGTATGACGCGAGGATCGACGAAGAGTAACGACGCGAACTGAACTGGCCGCCTTCTGCGCTGATCTGCGCCCTTCAGGGCAGGGTCTGGACCGGAGGGGTAGCCTGCTCGTTCACGATGAGACGAAAGACGTCAGGGCGCGAGTAGTGCCCGGCCACATCGAAGTCGAACCGTCCTTCCACCACGCGCGCCAGATCCAGGTCGGCCACCAGGATGCCCTCTTCGTCGAACAGAGGACCGGCCAGGTAGTCGCCTAGCGGCGCGACGATTGCGCTGCCGCCGCGGGAGAGCACGTGCGGGGCGTCGGCCAGTTCATCGAGCGCCTCGAAGTCAGCCGGATACATGTCCTTGGTCACAAAGGCGCAGCAGGACAGCACGAAACAGCGGCCCTCGCACGCGATGTGACGGATCGTCGCCTGCCAGGAATCCCGTGAATCGGCCGTCGGCGCCACGTAGAGCTCCACACCCTTGGCGTACATGCTCATGCGCGCCAGCGGCATGTAGTTCTCCCAACAGATCAGCCCACCGAGGCGGCCGTGCGGGGTCTGCACGACCGGCAGCGTGCTGCCGTCGCCGCTGCCCCACATGTAGCGCTCGGCCGCAGTGGGCATCAACTTGCGATGCTTCGCGAGCAGACTGCCGTCGGGGCCGAAGTAGACGAGCGTGCAGTAGACGGTCCCGCGGCTGAACGTCTGATCGCGCTCGATCACGCCCATGGCCACGTGCGCCTGAGCCCGGCGCGCGGCGGCACCCAGGACGTCGGTGGCCGGCCCCGGCACCTCAACGGCGTTCGCCCAGTAACGCGCCCAGGCTTGCCGGCCCTCCGTCGTCCGGCCGCCGATACGTGTGCCGAACCGGATCCCCCAGGGATAGGCGGG
The DNA here is from genome assembly GCA_052387355.1 of Armatimonadota bacterium. GTDB lineage: Bacteria > Sysuimicrobiota > Sysuimicrobiia > Sysuimicrobiales > Humicultoraceae > JBQTJG01. The sequence continues at coordinate 16,239 of JBQTJG010000254.1, forward strand.
GATGAACGCTTCGGGAAAGAGGATCAGGCGCGCGCCCTGGGCCGCAGCCTCGTCGATGAGGGCGCACGCTTTCTCGACGGTCGCGTCGCGGTTCATCAGTATTGGCGCCGCCTGCACCACGGCGGCTCTGACGCGCGGGAACGCTTCACCCATCGTCAGCCTCCTTCGGCTCGCACAGACGCTCGCATGGACCGTGTCCTTTCGCGGACGGCACCGGCCTTCCCCCTTCAACCGCCGCGCGCCGCGGCTTGCGAGGGACGAAAGAACGCGAGCCTGCGGAGCGCAAACACCCCGGCCAGCAGCGGGAGCCAGAACGTGAGCCCCCGAAACGCCAGCGTCACGACGGTCGCCACTGGTGCGGGCACGCCGACAGACCGAAAGGCCAGCACCATGACGCCCTCGACCACGCCGACGCCCTCCGGAATCGGGGACATCTTCCAGAAGAGGATACCTGTCGCGTACCCTGCGATCAGCGACCCAAACCCGATCGAGTGGCGGAAGGCGAGGAAGAGCGCGAGCAGGCTCAATAGGTTTACCAGATGGCCCGCCAGCGCTACGGCGAGCACTTGGACCAGTCGGCGCGGATGCTCGCCAATCGCAACGCCCGCCTGCGTGAACTCTGCGACGTGCCGTTCGGCCCAGTCCCGGGACAGCGGCGCCGGGCGGCCGATCCAGGTCATGATCCGGTTCAGGGTGCGCGCAAACCCGTCCAGCAGCCGACGAAGGTATACGGGCCGCGACAGTCCCAGGACGAGCAGCACAATCAGGCCCACGATTGAAAGTACGAGGCTGGCTGCGGCGACGAGCTGGTACGGTTTGAGATCCCGTTCCAGGAAGAGGTAGACGAACCCGACCAGCAGCCAGACAGCGAAGCCCACCGAGTCGCCGATCCTCGCCAGCAGCGCGCCGGTGGCCACGCGGGCCCCAGATTGGCCGCGGCGGGCCGCGTCATCAACGAACAGCGCCGTTCCAGCCATACCGCCGCTGGGCGCGATGACGTTGACGAACAATGACGCGAGGAGCACGGCGAGGAGGTCGCGGGCACGGCTGGCGACGCCGACCGCGCGGAACGCAGCCTGATAGAGCGCGGCGAGGAAGAGATAGTAGACCACCTGCAGTGTTCCCGCGGCGAGCACCCACGGCCACTGCCCTTGCAGGAGCGTGCCGACAAGACCCTCGAGGTCGGGGAGCCGGCTGAAGACAACCCAGACGAAGGCCACGACGACGAGCCAGAGCAGCCATCGGCGAAGCATATCGACTCGCGCGTGGACCGGGCGTTCAGTCCACGAACGGGCGCCCTTCGCGACGCGCGGGCGCCGGCGCCGTCGGGTGGTAGGGCGTCGGAATGTACTCGACGCCGGGCCGGCGGGTACGCGCCTGCGGGTAGAGATCCATCAGCGCGTAGATCTCCTGCGGCATCTGGTCGTCAGCGGGTAGGCCCATCGCCTTGGCCTGCTCCAGACTGATGGGATAGTCGTGCGTCCACCGGCCATCGCTGAGCGTGCGTGCAATCTCGTCGGCCCGCTCGGGGCTGTGGTGCTCAAGCAGAAGCCTGCGCGCCGTCTGGTGGACCTGGACGATCGCCTTCCTGGCGACGTCGCCCAGGATGAGCGTCTGATCGTCACGATTGGGATTGGCCTGCTCGAGCGCCTTGAGGATCGAGGCCGCCGGATAGTAGCCGCCCTGGTGGCTGCCCAACTGCGGATCCACGGGTCCCAGCACGGCGTCGGGATCCATCACGATCTCGTCGGCGGCCAGCGCCACCAGCGTGCCTCCGGACATGGCATAGTGGGGCACCAGGACGGTGACCTTGCCCGTGTGACGCTTGAGCGCGAAGGCGATCTGCTCGGCGGCGAGCACCAGGCCGCCCGGCGTATGCAGCACCAGGTCGATCGGCATGTCCGGCGGCGTCAGGCGGATCGCCCGCAGCACCTGTTCAGAATCCTCGATGTCGATGAAGCGAGCGACGGGAATGCCGAGCAGGCTCATCGTCTCCTGGCGGTGAATCATCGAGATGACGCGGGACTGCCGCTGCCGCTCGAGGTTCCTGATGGCGCCCAGCCGCCGGGCGGTCAGCATCTGTTTCAGGATGAGCGGGATGAAGACTTGCAGCAGGACGAGGATCCAGACGACGTTCAGGATGTCGCCCATGCCCGCTCCTTCCTACCCTTCGGCGAGTGCAGGAACCACCTCACGCCACCCGGCGACGATCGCCTCGGCGATCGTATCGACCTCGTCCGAGTTGTGCGCGGCGGTGACCGTGATCCGTAGGCGGCTCGTCTTGGGCGGGACGGCCGGCGAGAGGATGGGTAGTGCGAAGATCCCGTCATCGTGTAGGAAGCGGGCAATCCGCATGGCCGTCTCGTCGTCGCCGGTGACCAACGGGACGATCGGGGTGGGATCGTCCCGAACTGGCACGCCGCCCCGCTGCAATACCGCCCGGAATCGCCTGACGTGCGCCTGCAGCCGCGCGACACGCTGCGGCTCGGTCTCCATCAGATCCAGCGACGCCATCACCGCCGCCGCGCTGGCGGGCGGCAGCGCCGCCGAAAACACGAACGCCCGTGACGCGTGTTTGAGGTACGTGATGAGATCATGCGCGCCGGCGATGTACCCGCCGGCCGAGGGGATGCTCTTCGAGAGCGAACTCATCTTGATGTCGATCGACCCTGGCAGGCCAAAGTGCGCCTCAATCCCCTGGCCGCGATCGCCCAGCACGCCGAGGGAGTGCGATTCGTCGACCATCAGCCAGGCCCGATGCCGCCGGCAGACCTCGACCAGGGCCGGCAGATCGATGACATCCCCGTCCATGCTGAATACCGCGTCGACGACGACGAGCCGGCCGGCGCCCGTGGGAGCCTTGGCGATGGCCCGATCGAAGGCCGGAATGTCGTTGTGCGGCACCCGGACGAACTGCGCTCCGGAGAGATGGCATCCGTCGATGATGCTGGCGTGATCGAGCTTGTCGCAGACGACCACGTCGTCGCGGCCGAGTAGCGACGAGATGGCGGCCACGTTCGCCAGATAGCCGCTCGAGTAGACCGCCGCGTCCTCGGCGCCAACGAAACGCGCGATCCGCGCCTCGAGCCGGTCATGCAGATCGGTGTTGCCGGCCAGCAGCCGTACCCCGTGCGTGCCACTGCCGTAGTGCTCCAGGGCCGCCTGCGCCGCCGCCGTGATCGCCGGGTGCCCGAGCAATCCCAGATAGGAATACGACGACGCCAACAGCATCCGCCGGCCCCTGATCGTCACGTGGGCGCCGTCAATAGCGTCGACTGGCTGGAGATAGAAGTACAGCCCTTGAGACTCGACAGTCCGCACCCGATCTGCATATCCGCGGATGCGTCGTTGGATCGAATCCACACCATCCCCCGATGCGCCGTCCTATGACAATCGGCGCGACTCCTGACCGATTCTCCAGATGGTGCGGGGAATCCCCCTGCGCGCCGCGGACCGGCCAGGACCTTCGGTCGGATCGTGGAACTATCTGCGGAGCGTTACACGTTGGTGACAGTTCGCGCCTACGCTCAGCGACAGGGAGACAGCGGCGGAGCACCGAATCGTGGCCGGAGCTGTGCCCCTGAAAATCCCAGTACAGGAGGAGAAACATGAGGATCGCACTTCTAGTGTCCATTCTGACGGCCGTCATGGTCATCCCGACAGGACTGGCGACCGCGCAGCAGGGAGCCTACATAGCGTATGTTTCGAGCGCCGAAGAGGTCCCGCGAAACAACTCCCGGGCCGAAGGTATGGCCTCCTTTGAGCTCGCCCCGGGCGCGACAGGGCTGAGGTATTGGCTCAAGGTCGACAACCTCAGCAACGTGCAGATGGCGCACATCCATATCGGCGCGCCGGGCCAGAACGGCGCGATCGCCGTGTGGCTCTACCCGCCGGCGCCGCCCGCCAGGCTGATCTCCGGGGTCAGCAACGGTCTCCTCCAGGACGGCACGATTACGGTCGCAAACCTGACGGGTCCGCTTCAGGGTCGAACGTTCCGAGACCTCATCACCGCCATTGAAGCCGGCAACGCCTACGTCAACGTACACACGACCGCCTTCCCGGGGGGAGAGATCCGAGGGCAGATGCGCTGAGGAGATGAGTCGATGCCGGCTCATATGGAAACGCTTCGCCGATCGCGGATCGCGTTGCGAGCGGCTGCGGTCACCAGTGATCCAATCACCGTGTAGCGCGGCTCGAAGAACCGCCGCACTGTCTCGATGTTGCCGTCAGAGTCAGGGAGACCTTCTTCCCCATCGCGGACGTCGAACGCGGTGAAGCGCGCGGGCACGCCGGGGGCAGGATGCCCCCAGTCATGCAGACGCAGAAAGCGCGCCGGGCCACTGGTCACACGCTCCACGACGTCGTCGACCGCCATGCCCACGGAGAGCATCTTGGACATCGTGGTCGCCAGATCCCACACCGGACCCCATACGTTGCCGATGTGCAGGTCGGTGCTGATCACGTTCGGGAGCAGGCCCCGTTCGATTGCGCGTCTGGCCGTGGGATAATTGAAGCTGCCCTGCCCGTGGCCGACATCCAGAATCAGACCGGCCTCCTGCATCGCCCTGGCCCGCTGGAAGTATGCTTCGTGACGACCGATGGATGTCGTCAGCCTTCCGGTGAAGCAGTGGGTGATCACATCCCCGGGTTCGAGAATATCGAGGATTTCGCCCAGCGTCGGTGGCGCCTCGCCGATGTGGACCACGAGCGGAAGACCCACCGCTGCGGCGACCTGCTTCGCCACCCGCACGGGCGCCATCCCCCACTCCCGCACGACCTGGCTGCTCGCCCGCACCTTGATGCCGCGAATGAGATCGCGGTGCGCCTCGGCACAGGCCGCGGTGCGGACGGGATGGAGCACCGGGTCGCCGATCAGCTCGCTCACCCGGTTGGCGGCCACCAGGCCGATCAGGCTGATGTTCAGGTAGGCAAGAATAGGAAACGGCGACGGCGCGATGATGAACTCGCGCAGACCGGCGAAGTTCGCCTCACCGGCGCTTCCGCAGTCGACGGCCAGGCCGACGCCCGTGGCCGGCCCCACCTGCTCCGGCCTGACGGACAGCCAGGTGCCGCCATAATAACAATGGACGTGCAGATCGATCCAGGCCGGGGACAGCCACGCGCCGCCAAGATCGATCTGTTGATCAAAGCGCTGACGGCCATCCCAGGAACCGGTCAGGACAACTCGGCCATCATCGTCGACGCCGATGTCGACGAGCTGTCCGGTGTGATATCCCTCAAGGTGAAGCGCCCTGCCCCCGCGCAGCAGTACCGTCCCCACAGAGTCCTCCTGATCAGCGAGATTGGACGGCGATTTCGCGGTCCTCAAGCGGCAGCCTGACGCGCGCGCCGCCATTCGCGTGAGAGTGGTAGACGGCAAGGGCGAGCTCGAGCGCCGCGCGGCCGTCATGACCGCTGGACCGGGTCTCGCGATGATGCTCGATACAATCGACGAGCTCCTCGATGGCGGCGATCAGAGTCCCCTTCCCATGGCCGATGTCGAAGTGACGCGCGTCCCGTTCGTCGCATGCGCTACCCTGATACCAGGCGCGCCCTTCCCCAGATGGCGCGCGGCTTCGATACGTCCACAAAGTAAATCCATCTTCCGCGTGGTCGATGAACAGCCTGCCCGAGGTCCCCTGTATCTCCATCGCCAGTCCCAGGCGGCTGGCAAGATCGACGAACCCGACGGCGCCGCTGGCGAACTCCAGCATCGCGCGGCCCGGCGCGTCCCGGCCTGGACCCTCTTGACCTGCGTGCGTCTCCACGCTACCCGTCACCCCGACGATGTCTCCCGCGAAGAAGCGCATCAGGTCGAACAAGTGCGTCCCGTTGTGGATGAGCGGCCCTGGACAGACCCCAACAATGCACCGCAATTCACCGATCGCGCCGTCGCGTAGCGCCTCCCCGGCCCGCTCATAGGTCGGATGCCATCGCCGTGTGTGGTTCACGATGAGCCTCGTACCGGCACGACGGCACGCGTCGATCATCATGTCCGCCTCGCGCAGGCTCGTCGCCATCGCTTTCTCGCAGAGCACCCCGCCGGCGCCGGCCTCAGCGGCCGCGATGGTCACCTCGGCGTGCAGCGGCGTCCGTGTGGTCACGCTCACCAGGTCCGGGCGCTCGCGTCTCAGCATCTCGCGGTAGTCCGAGTAGACCGCCGGAATGGCCCAGCGCTCCTGCATCATCAGGCGCTTGGGCTCGTTCGGATCGGCCGCTGCTACAAGCGACACCTGCGGGATCTGCCTGTAGGCTGCGGCATGAGCATCAGGAGGGATACTGTAGTTGATGCGGCAACGTTCCTCATCGTCCAGCGTCGCGGCCTTGCGGCCGCACCCGACGATCGCAGCCCGGTACATACGATTCACCGTACCTTGCCGCGGGCCAGCACGGGCCACGAGGTCTCGACCGAGCCGTCGCGCACTCCGATCAGCGTGTCGAACAGGTTCAGGGCCGCGCACGCGTGGTTGGGGATGATCTCCACCCGATCACCGATCGCCAGTTCCGGGCTGCCGTTGCGCACCAGGACCACCCCGTGCTCCTCGCTCAGGCGCGCAACCAGCGTGCCCCCGCTCCCCTTGAGATACCCGTAGCCGCCCATCTTGTCCGTTACCCCGTGAAAATCGCTCGAGAGACACTTGCTGCCGGCATCCAAGATGATGCGATCCCGCGCTGGGCGGCTGACCACGGTGCTCAATACGGTGAGGGCGCAGTCATCTTCGGTTGCTGATCCGGCGCTCATCTGCATGAAGTCGTTGAAGATGTACGTACCTGGCCTGATCTCCGTCACGCCACGGACCCTGCCCGACACATGGACCGTGGCGGATGATCCCACACTCACCTCGCGTAGAGGAACGCCAGCCGCCTCGACCTGCTCCTTTGTCTGGACCGCGCACTCGCCCTCATACCGGCCGATTGCGTCGCGCTCTTCGGGCGACCGCGCCCGGATCGCGTGACCGGCATGCGTGCACACCCCGGTGATCGTCATGCCGCGGAGCGGGGCGATCTGTCTGGCCAGACCAGCGACTGGCCCGCCCGGAGGCAGCCCGCATCGGTTGAGGCCGGAGTCCACCTCGAGGTAGACATCAACGTGCACCCCGTAACGCCGGGCCGTGTCGGCAAGTCCCTCCGCCACTTCCAGCGAATCGAGCGCCACAGTGACGTGTGCGCGTCTGGCCAGGTGCGCGAGGCGCTCGAGTTTCTCGTTTCCCAGGATCGGATAGCACACAAGAATGTCGTCGATGCCCGCGTCGGCCATCACTTCGGCTTCCCCCAGCTTGGCGACCGTGATGCCGCGGGCGCCGGCCGCCAGTTGCCTGCGGGCCAGCGCTGGGATCTTATGCGTCTTGACGTGTGGACGCACCGTCACGCCGGCCTGCCGGGCCATCGCCGACATCCGCTCGATGTTGCGTTCCATGATGGCGATGTCCACAAGCAGGACGGGCGTGTCCAGGTCGGCGACCTTCACTGTCGTCCCTCCCATCCCGAGCGGGCGGCCGCGGCGATTGCCTCGGCGAGTTCCATGGTCCGCACCGCGTCATCAAGATCCGATCCCTGGGGCGTCACAGACCTCCCGGCGGTGACGCAGCCGATAAAGTGCCGGTCTTCCTCGAAGAATCCGTCAGGATCAGTCCGTTCGTCCGCAGGAACCGTCAGTGCCTGCCAGCCGCCGGCATCGAAGATCCGGCCCTCACGATACGGAGCGCCGGTGCCGTTCAACTCCACCAACACGCCTTCGGCGTGGATCTGGAGTCGCTCGACTTTCGTCGTGTGATACTCGCTCAGCAGCACGCCCACGCCGCCCGCGCGAAATCGCAGCAGCGCATGGACGGCATCCACGTAGGGGCTGTAGAACCGTCCGGTCACCGACAGGATCTCTTCCACTTCTCCGCCCAGGAAGCGCAGCACGTCCACGCTGTGGATCGTCGTCACGGTGAGGAGACGTTCCAGTACACCAGGGGGAAAGGTACGCCCCATGTCCTCCATCAACAGGGGCTTGTACCATTCGGCCACAATCATTGACGGACGCCGCAGGCGGCCGATCCGCTCGCGCGCCGCGGTGACGAGCGGGTGAAACCGCCGGTTGAACCCGACCATCGAGATGACGCCTCGCTCCCGGGCGAGACGGGCCAGCGCGCGGGTCTGCTCGGCGCTGATACCCGGCGGCTTCTCGACGAAGACGTGGACGCCCCGTTGGAGACAATGCGTGGCCACGTCAACGGTGCGGAGCACGCTCGGCAGCACGTAGACTGCCTGCGGCGCGACGCGATCGAGCATCTCGCGGTAGTCGGTGAAGATGGCGTCGACGCCATAGGTCGTGGCGGCCTCCTGCAATCGGGCACGGTCGATGTCACACAGGCCCACAATCGACACCTCGGGCAGGCACGCCAGCGCAGGCAGATGATGCCAGGGGGCGCCGACGCCGATGACCGCCACCGCCACGGACGTCATGACTGAGTGAATGTCATGACTGAGCGGACGTCACGACCGCGGGACGTCGTCTTCAGCCATGACTGAATTCACGAGGAGGCCCAGCCCCGCCACCTCGCACTCCACGACGTCGCCGGGCTTGAGGAACTCGCCTGTGGCGCTTCCGACTCCCTGCGGAGTGCCGGTGGCGATGATGTCACCGGGCATGAGGGTCATGACGGAGGACGCGAATGCCACCAGCTCGGCCACGGAGTAGATCATCTGTGATGTACTGCCGCGCTGGCGCACACGACCGTTCACGCGCAGCTCGAGCGCGAGCGCCTGCGGATCGGCGATCTCATCCTCCGTTGCCAGCCACGGCCCCATTGGCGCAAACCCGTCAAACCACTTCCCATGCTGCCAGTCGAAGAACTGGTCCCACTCACGCGTCGGCCGGCCCGCCGGCGCCTTGAACTTGCGTTCCGAGATGTCGTTGAGGATCGTGTAGCCGAAGATGTGATCGAGCGCATGCTCGACGGGGATGTGCTTGCCCGGCCGGCCGATGACCGCCGCGAGCTCAACCTCCCAGTCGATCGCCTGGCCGTCGCGCGGGACCGGGATCGGCTCGCCGGGCCCAATGATGGTGGTTGGCGGTTTGAGGAACAGCCAAGGGGTAACCGTGTGCTTGTCAAGAGGCGACGCGCGACCCGATTCCTCAATGTGAGCCGCATAGTTGGAGGCGACGCAGATCAGCTTGCCAGGCGCCGCGAGCGGCGCCCTCACCTTGACCCCGGCGAGGGGACGCACATACTCCCGCGCGCCTGCGGCGACGACGTCTCTGAGGGCCGTCCGGATCTGCGGCTGTTGGACCGTTGCGGCGATGAGGGCGAGCATCGTGTCCGGAGGCCGCGCGGCGCGGTCGTTCACCATCGCCGGCCATGCGGAGACCAGATCGACCATCCCATCCGGCACGATAGCCCCGAGGCCCCGTCCGCCGGCGCTTTCAACCGTCAAGAGTTTCATCGGGCCGTCCCTCCCGCCGTCATTGGGTCATCGCCCCGCCAGTCAGCCCTCGGACCAGATAGCGCTGGAAGAGAAGCGCGGCGACGACCGGGGGAATCAACCCGATCATGCCGCGCGCCACGATCAGTGGGTAGTCGACGTAGAAGGCGCCTTCCACGTCGGCGATCGCCACCATGAGGGTGCGCGCGCGCGAAAGCGTGAACAACAGACCGAACAGATAGTCGTTCCACGAGGTGATCATCGACAGGACCGCGGCCACCGTGAGCGCCGGCGTGCTGAGTGGTAGGACCACGCGCACCATCGCCTGCGCGCGTGTGCATCCGTCCACCATCGCGGCCTCCTCGAACGCGACGGGCAGGCCCTCGAAGAACGTGCGCATGATCAGGATGCACACCGGCAGGACCAGCGTCGTATGTGTGAGGACCAGGGCTGTGAGCGTGTCGATCAACCCCAACGCGCGCATCGTCACGAAGAGCGGAATCGCCAGTGTGAACGCGGGCACCATCCGCAGCAGGAAGATGCCCAGAAACAGCGGGCGTTTGAGCGGGAACTCGAATCGGGCGAACGCGTAGGCGGCCATGGCGCCTGTGGCCAGCGCCAGCAGCGTCGTCAGACTGGCCACCGTGATGGTGTTGCGGAGCGCCCGCATGAACGCGGCGTCCTCAAAGGCGGCCCGGTAACTCTGAAACGTGAGCGTCTGGGGAAGGTACCGGAGCGGCGTGGCGACGATCTCGTACTGCGGCCGGATGCTCGAGCTCCCGACCCAATAGATTGGGAAGAGCGCCCAGATGGCCAGGACAGCCACGCCGGCGTAGATGACCAGGGACTTGAACCACCGGCGGCGCTGCTTCATCGCTCCGTCACGAGGGCGGCCTCGGCCGCGGCCCGCAGGTAGAAGAGGGCCAGGACCAGGATCAGGACGGTCAGGCTGAACGCCATCGCCGCGCCGTATCCGAAATCGAGATAGCGAAATGCGGTCCTATAGATGGAGTAGTTCAGCAGCATCGTGCGGCCGGCAGGTCCGCCGCGGGTCAGGATGTCCACAAGGGCGAACACATGGAGCGAATCGACCAACAATAAGATGAACGCCAGCAGCGTCACGGGCCGCAGCAGTGGGAGGGTGATTGTCCGGAATCGCCTCGCCGATCCCGCACCGTCGACCTCAGCGGCCTCGTACAGTTCTTGTGGGACGCCTTCGAGCCCGGCGAGGATGATGAGCGTCGGCAGCGGTAGCACCTTCCAGACATATGTCAGGATCAGGCTGGGCATCGGATAATCGATGACCCAGTTGACACTCTGCTGGAGTACGCCCAGACGGTAAAGGATATCGTTGAGCGGACCGAACTGGGGCGCGAAGAGCGATTTCCACATGATGCCATTCACGACGGGGGCGAGCGCCCAGGGCACCAGGATGAGCGTCCGGACGATGCGGCGGCCCGGGAAGTCTTGATACAGCAGGATCGCCAGCACAAAGGCCAGCAGCAGCATCGTGGCCACGCTGCCTGCGACGAAGGTCGCGGTAATGCCGATCGACTGGAGCGTTTGGGGATCGGTGAGCAGCCGGCGGTAATTGTCCAGACCGATGAACTGCTCCGGAGCGTTGATCCGAAACCTCAACAGGCTCAGGCGCAACGCCCCGACGAGGGGATACCCGGCGACAAGCGCCAGGAGCACCAGGGCAGGCAGCAGCAAGTAGAAAGGGGTCGCCAGCGCGCGCAGGCGCCCCCGTGTAAAGGTCGATCGCGAGACACCGGATGCGGAGGCAAGGCCCAACACGGCCAACGCCACCGACAGGGACAGGGTGACCGC
>JBQTJG010000255.1:0-5764 GCA_052387355.1 Armatimonadota bacterium
CGCATGACCGGCTGGTCGTCGATCGCGGCCTGGAACGCCTGGCGGATCTTCTTGTTGGCCATGAGGCCCTGCCGGTTGTTGAAGATCGCCGCGTTCCAGAACGGCAGGGTGGCGACGTAGGGCGCCAGGTTCGAGTCCGAGCGCAGCGCGTCGAACTGATCGCTCGGGATCTGCTCGGCAAACTGGTATTCGCCGCGACGGACTCCGGCGATCCGGACCGCGGCATCCGGGATGGGCACGAAGAAGATCGAGTCGAAGTAGGCGTTCTTCCGGCCGATATTGCCGTCCGCGGCCTCGGTGCGGCTGGCATACTGGTCAAAACGATCGAGGCGGATGTGACGGTCGGGGATTCGCTCCGCCAGGCGATACGGGCCGGTGCCGATGAACCGCCGGATCGGCCCCGTGGTCCCGGCCTCGTCGACCACTTCCTTGGGATAGACGGAGGCAGGCGACTGGAACGAGCCGATATCCTGGAGTAGGAGCGCATAGGGTTCCTTGAGCGTCATGACCACAACGGTGGGATCCGGGTTCGCGATCGAGGCGACGTTGGCGAACACGATGCGCCCGCGGAAGTTCACGCGTCCCCACCGTTCGAGCGACGCCTTCACGTCGTCGCTGGTCATCTCCTTGCCGTTGTGGAACCTGACACCTTTGCGCAGGGTAAACGTGTAGGTTAACCGGTTGGCGATCAGCTCGACCTTCTCCGCGAGCATCGGGTGCGGCTGGAACTTGCTGTCCATCGCCACCGGAGCCTCGTAGAGATTGTTGAGGATGTGGGTGACGATGGCCCCGCTCGACCAGTGCCAGTCGAGCGTCGGCGGCTCCCCGATGTGGGCGATCCGCAGGACTCCACCCCGGCGAGGCTGGGGCGATGGCTGGGCCGAGCTGGTGGATTGACCCGCCCAGAGGGTCAGGACGACGACGAACGCGAGCAGGCTCACGAATGCACGTTTCACTAGGCCCTCCGGCAGCAAGTTCGCTGAATTATCATACAAGTATAGAGCGCCACTGTTCCGCGCGCAACGCGCTTGCGCACTATCGGGGCGGCCGCAACCCCCAACCGCTATGCGACTCGGATGTCTCTACGCGGCGGCCCCCCGAGGCCTGCCCATGTATGGATAAAGGTCAAAGCGTATTTCATCGCATTGCGCAGACCCTCGACCGTACAATATTCGTCCGGCTGGTGCCAGCGGCCCCCGTGTCCGGCACAGGCGAAACTCACGGGCAACCGGAGCGGTGGTTGGTTGAACAGGCTACACGTGTTGACGGCCGCATGGGTGGGCCACCTGAAGTACTCGAATCCGTGCCGCTCCGCCGCGTTCGCGGCTGCGATCATGAGTGGGTCATCGGGCGACGTTCGGCTCCACTCGTACCCACCGATTCGCCGGATCTGGATCTCCGGAAACCCGCTGCGGTCAAGGTGAGCCCGGAGCAGCGACAGGATCTCCTCTGATCGCAGATCAGGCGGGAAGCGAAAATCGAGCTTTGCCACGACGTGCATCGGCAGTGTGGTAAACACCCCCGGACCCGTGTATCCACCGGTAATCCCCACCACGTTGAGCATGGGATCCATGATGAAGCGCTCGAGGAGTTCGATGCCCGGCCTCCCGCTGCGGAAGCGCGCGATGCCGAGAATCTGCCGGGTCTCTTCCTCGTCAAATCGTGCCCTTACTTCATCCAGCTCGTGGCGCTCCTCAGGCGTGACAGGGCGAACCTTGCTCCAGAAGCCGTCAATGGTCCATGTGCGATCCCCCCTCGGGATAGGCTGCATCTCTCCGTGCTGTGCGCCTTCGTTCGGCCATCGAGGCCACAACTTAGCCCGCTGTCGATCCAAGCCATCGCGCCTTCTGTATAGAGGCCGTGCGACGCCTCTCGGGGACATGATCCGGATATCCTAGGGCTGTGTCTGCCCTCCCCTCAGGCGCGGATCGAGCACGTCGCGCAAGGCGTCGCCGAGCATGTTGAACCCGATCACGACCAGACTGATGGCGAGGCCGGGATAGATCATCAACCGCGGGACCGAGAACAGGAATGGGCGTCCCTCATTGAGCATCGCGCCCCACTCCGGCCACGGCGGCTGCACGCCGAGGCCCAGGAAGTTCAGCCCGGAAATGGCCAGGATGAGTCCTCCCATGTCCAGCGTCACGAGCACGATCACCGGTCCCATCACGTTGGGGAGAACGTGGCGCACGATGATGCGCGCATGAGAGCCCCCGACGGCTCGGGCCGCCTCAACGAACTGCCGCTCTCGGACGCTCAGGACCAACCCGCGCACGATCCGCGCGTATCCGACCCACCACACAGCGGCCATGGCGATCATCACGTGGACCAACCCGGGGCCGAGCATGCCGGCGATGGCCAGCGCGAGGATCAGGCTCGGGAAGGCCAGCAGGACGTCCACGACGCGCATGAGGACCTCGTCGACCCGGCCACCCGCGTAGCCGGAGATCGTCCCCCCTGTCACGCCGATTGCCAGGATGAGGAGCGAGGCGGTCGCGGCAGTCCCCAACGACGGCCGCGCGCCGTAAAGCAGACGGCTGAGCACGTCCCGGCCCAGGTTGTCTGTGCCGAGGGGGTGGGTGCGGCTGGACCCCTGCAGGACCACGGCAAGATTGATCGTGACGGGGTCGTGCGGCGTGAGCACCGAGGCGCCCACCGCCGCCAGCACCGCGCCCGCGACGAGAATCAACCCGACGATGGCGGCGCGGTCACGCAGCAAGCGATAACCGACACCCGCGCGCGGCGCAGGGCGCGCGGCAAGGACCCTCGGAAGAACAGCCTCACCCACTGCCCGCATCGATGCGGATCCTCGGGTCGATCCAGACGTAGACGAGATCCACCAGCAGATTGACCAGCACGAACAGGACCCCGGTGAAGAGCACGAAGCCCTGGATGACCGGATAGTCGCGGTCGTAGATTGAGTCGACCACGAACTTGCCGATGCCGGGCCAGGCGAAGACGGTTTCGACGATAGCGGCGCCCGCCAGCAGATGACCGAGGCGGATGCCTAGTGCCGTGACTACCGGAATGAGCGCAGGCTGTAGGGCGTGGCGCCCGATGACGCTCAGGGCACCGAGACCCTTGGCGCGGGCCGTGCGGACGAAATCCTCACCCAGCGTCTCGAGCAGACTGGAGCGCGTGAGGCGGGTCAGTGTCGCCGCCCCGCCCAGGGCCAGCGTGACCGACGGGAGCACCAGGTGGGCCGGAGTACCGTATCCGGCCACCGGCAGCAGCCTCAGGCTCACCGCGAAGATGAGGATCAGCACATAGGCCAGCCAGAAGCTGGGCATCGAGGCGCCGATCAGCGCCCAGATGCGCGATGCGTGGTCGACCGGCGCGTTGCGGCGCACGGCCGAGAAAACGCCCAGCGGCAGCGAGACCAGCAGTACCACCAGCGTCGACAGCACGGCTACCTGCGCCGTGGCCGGAAAGCGCACCGCCAGCGCCTGCAGGACAGGCTCACCCGTCCGATAGGAGCGGCCGAGGTCACCGCGAGAAGCGTCTTGCAGCCAGCGAAGGTACCGCAGGGGGAAGGGAGCGTCCAGCCCGAGTTCGACTCGCAGCTTCTCCACCGCAGCGCGGGTTGGTGGGGCATCGCTCTGGAGCCGGAGGATGCGGAGCGCGGGGTCGCCGGGCGCCAGGGCTGACAGCGAGAACGCCAGCAGCGAGATCCCGACGAGCACCGGGACCAGGTTGAGCGTGCGCCGGGCGATGTAGCCCCGCATCAGTCCACCGCGCAAACAGGCACGTCAGGCGGCCGGAGGGGAGCCCGCGAAGCGCCGGTCAATTCGAGATCCACACCGTCTCCCACCCTTGATTCAACCCCGAAGGATGCGGTTGAAAGCCCTGCACCCGCTCCGACAGCCCAAGGACGTTGAACGTCCCCGCTATGGGGACGACGATGGCCTCCTGGTCGATGAGCAGCGCCATCGCCTGCGCCGCCACCTCACGAAGCCGCTCGGGATCCGATGTGGTGCGGCACACCTCGATCAAACGATCGAAGGTGGGCCCTGGGCCGAAGAGCAGACCGTACTCATTCTCCTGTCGGGCGCCGGGCTTGCTATAGAATAAAAGGTCCGGCAGGAAGCACGGGTTCGCGTCGTTCTGGTTGCCCGCCTCGACCCACAGGTCGCCATCCCCCTTCCCCAGTTGGGCCTCATACGAGGAAACGTCTGGGGTGATGACGATCCGCACCTCGATCCCCACTTGACGCAGCATGCCCTGCGAGAGTTCGGGGAACGGCCGGTGGATCTCCGCGCTGGGAAACCCCACTACCATGGAGAGCGAAAGGCGGCGCCCGCCCTTTTCGCGGATGCCGTCGGCCCCTGGCCTCCAGCCCGCCTCGTCCAGGAGGCGCCGTGCCCTGGCCGGATCATAAGGCGTACCCTTCACGAGCCCGGTATGCCCGCCTAGCATCACGGCCGGGATCATCGTCTGGCTCACGATGGCGTTGTTCTGCCAGACGTTCCTGATGACGGCGGTCTTGTCGATAGCCAGGGCGATGGCCTGCCGGACTGCTTTCTCTTTCCCCAGGACGTAGGGCTCCTGGCCGTGGATGGCGATGTAGACTGCCTCGTACTGGCCGACCGGCGACCGTACCACCCTTATGCCGGGTGTCTTCTCTAAATCGTTGGCGACCTCGCGTGGCACGCCCACGGTGAAGTCGACCTCGCGGGAGCGTAGGGCGAGCACACGCGTGTTCGCGTCGGGCATGAAGCGGAAGGTCATTCGCTGCAGGCGCGACTTTGGCCCCCAGTAGTCCGGGTTGCCCTCTACAACCAGACGGTTACCTCGCACATACTCCGCGAGACGAAACGGACCGGTGCCGGTGGGACGGTTCCCCGGCTCGGTGGCGGGGCCCGGAAACGTGTTTGGCGCAACGATCCCATAGGTCGGGTGGACAATCTGCTCAATGAGGCGAACGTTGGGCGTCTGCGGCGTGATCTCCACCGTGTAGTCGTCCACGATCTTCGCCGAGTTCTCACCGATGACCGCCGTGCCCCCGCCGGCCGCCGCGATGCGGTCGAACGTCCACTTGACCGCTGCGGCGGTGAACGGCTGGCCGTTGTGGAGGCGCACGCCTCGGCGGAGCGCAAGCCGCCAGGTGTTGCGACCGACGAACTCCCACGAGGTGGCCAGGCCCGGCTCTATCTGGTAGTTCCGTCCGAGTCGCACCAGGGTCTCGAAGATGGTCTTCGCGGGCCCGCCGATCCGCGACAGCGCCACATCGCCGCGCACCCGATCGAGGCGATAGGTGTCGGCGCCGACAGCGACGACGAGCTCCTGCCTTGCGGCAGGGGTCTGAGCCCCCGCCGGCAATGTTGCGGCCAAGGCGGCCAGCGCCACGGCCGCCAGCATTCCCTGCCATCTGATGATCATAGCCACCCCTCCCGGCATCTCGCGATAGGACATGGTCTTACCCTTGTGTCACCGGCGAAAGGGATCCCCCGCCGGGGTTGGCGCCGCGGACCGGATGGTATCAAATGCGCAGGGTGACCAGAGGCGGAGACAGGCCCATGGGCCGCGTCTCCAAAGCCACCATGGCTTCGAGAGCGCCCACCGTCGGGGGCGGTGGCAGGAGGAAAAACGTCTGGGCGAGCCCATCGGCAGGCGCCGGCGAGGTGTGAACCGACGTCATCATGGACTGGCAGCAGACGAGGGGCTCGAATGCGTGCCCCGCGTCGGACGTGTGCAGTAAAACGGCAGCCAGAACCATGGTGGCTAGGACGATCTGCCGCCCGGTCGCAGCCCAAGCCCCATCAGT
>JBQTJG010000256.1:0-7611 GCA_052387355.1 Armatimonadota bacterium
TCACGAGGACGTCCACGGGACCGAGGGCGTGCGAGCCCTCGACGACGACGCGTGCCACCTCGTCCTCGTGGCGCACGTCCGCGGGGATAGCGGCCACCGGCGCACCAAGCGCCCGCACGGCGTCCGCAGTCTGCGCGAGCCGATCGGCCGCGTTGTCGGTGATGAGCAGTCGGGCGCCTTCCCGTGCGAAGGCGAGCGCGCAGGGGCGGCCGAGCAAGCCGGCAGCGCCCGTGATCATGACCTCGCGGTCTACGAACTCCATCGAGTAACCTCCTTCTATGGTCTCACGAATCTTCAGTGAAAGGGCTCGGGGCGGCGATCCTGACAGCCGAAAAGTGCGCCCACCTTGCTTGTCCCAAACAATCGGACATTCCAGAAATGTTGCAGGCAGTCGTACGCGTCTGCGGTTGTCCCGTTACCCGCGATCTTCAAGCGCGTTGGCCATCAAGAGGGAATCCTAGCACACTACGAGAGCACACCAGGCTCCTCTGGGAGGCAGGGCTCCCGCCATGGGTTTCGTTCTCATGCGGATAGGGTAAACCCCTGGTTGCCGGAGCCGGGGCACGTTCCCAATGTAAAGGGGGGACTCTGAGGGAATTAGGGACCGGCGCACTTGACAACTCCGTATGTCGAACAGCGCCAGCTCGAGAACTATGTATAGCGAGACAACGATTCTACACTCAAGATGTACACTCAAAGGGAGGATCGATCATGAAGGCTCGGAAACGCACAAGCATGTTGACATTGGGCGTCGTAGCGGCGCTGCTCCTCGCAGGATATGGATGGGGCGTGGCAGCGCCCGCGACACAGACACCCGGTCCATCTCCGGCACCATCACCCGGGCCGTCACCGGCGCCGTCGCCGGCGGCACCGGCCCCATCGCCGACGGCTGCACCCGGCGTCTCCCCAGCGCCGAGCCCCGGGGGCGCAGGAACGGCAATGATTGTAAACGTGACGATTGCGCAAGAGGTCCCTGCACCTAGACCCGAAACCCCACGAACCGCGAGCGGGATCGGAGCCGTCGTCGTGAACGCGGCACGGACCGAAGTGGGATTCGCGTTCACCTATACTGGGGTGAGCGGGCCGCTGACCGGCGCCCACTTCCACAGGGGCGCGAGCAGTGAGGCAGGGCCGGTCGTGCAGACAATCTGCGGCGACCCGGCGCCTGCGCTGATGGGCGCCTGTTCCGGGGCAAGCGGAACGGTCGCCGGGGTATGGCGAATCCCTCCGGCGATGGTGGCGGACTGGCAGGCCGGGCGCATCTACGTCAACTTCCACACTTCAGTCAACCCTGGCGGAGAGATCCGGGGAAACATCATAACGGCCAGATGATCTGAAGCGAAGAACATCGGGGCCGGATGCGCCGACGGGCGCGTCCGGCCCTACCCATGGCTCTGGGCCGTCGGCGGGTACCACAGTCCAGTTCAACCGGCTCGTCCCGGAGTTCCTTGCAGACTGCCCCGGTAGCCGTTGGTGATCGGCAGCCGCCGGTCCCTGCCGAACGCCTTGGGCGTGATCTTCACCCCGGGCGGAGCCTGGCGGCGCTTGTACTCGTTCCGGTCCACCATGGCGGCCACCCGCGCGACCGTCTGGCGATCATGCCCGCGTGCGACAATCTCCTCAGGCGGCGTATCCTCTTCGATGTAGAGCTTGAGAATGGGATCGAGCACGTCATAGGGAGGGAGGCTGTCGGTGTCGCGCTGCCCGGGACGCAGCTCCGCCGTCGGCGCGCGTTCCAGGATACCGGCGGGGATCACCTCTTCGCCTGCGTTGCGCCAGCGCGCGAGATCGTAGACGAGCGTCTTGGGGACATCCTTGAGCAGCGCAAATCCACCGGCCATGTCGCCATAGAGCGTCGCATACCCGCAGCTATACTCGCTCTTGTTACCGGTCGCCAGCAGCAGCCAGCCGAACTTGTTGGATAGGGCCATCAGCAGCGTGCCGCGGATACGCGCCTGGACGTTCTCTTCGGCGACGTCGGCCGGCCGGCCCGCGAAGGCCGGCGCAAGCGCCTCGAGGAACGCCCGGAAGATCGTGCCGATGGCGATATCGGCGACCGGCAGGCCCAGCGTCTCGGTGAATTGTACGACGAGCCTGCGACTCTCGTCTGATGTGTAGGGTGAGGGGAGGAACGCGCCGTGGACGTGTTCGGGACCAAGCGCGTCGGCCGCGATCACCGCCACGAGCGCCGAATCGATTCCGCCTGACAGTCCCACGACGACATCGCGGAATCCGTTCTTCCGCACGTAGTCGCCCACCCCAAGCTCCAGCGCCCGGTAGACTTCTTCCACGGGCTCCAGCGGCTCGACAAGATGAGACGGCGCAGCCGGTCGGGGAGGGGAAGGCAGGCGCGGGAGCGTCACGGTCGGCGTCGGAAGCAGATCGTCATCCAGGGAAGCGCTCAGGCTCGCCTCCCGTCCATGAAGCATGGACAGTTCGGGCGACGGCGCAGGCCTGCGCTGCGAGCGCGCGCCGCGCACCGCGTCCAGGTCAACGTCGCAGACAATCAGATCTTCCTCGAACTGCGCGCCGCGGGCCCGGACGATCCCCTCATGGTCGAGTACCACGCTTGTGCCGTCGAAGACCAGCTCGTCCTGCCCGCCCACCAGGTTCACATAGGCTACCACCGCGGTATAGGCGGTCGCCCGACTCCGCAGCATCTCTTCCCGGTCGCGCCATTTGCCGGCATGGTAGGGCGAGGCATTGATGTTGACGATCAGCAGCGCACCGGCTCGGGCCACCAGTTCGGGCGGGCCGCCTGGAAACCAGATATCCTCGCACACCGTCACGCCGATCGGGACATCGCCGACGTGAAACACCGGACCCTCGCGCCCGGGCTGGAAGTACCGCTTCTCGTCGAAGACGCCGTAGTTTGGGAGCCTGCGCTTGTGGTACGTGCCAGCGTGCCGGCCGTCGACCAGGACCGCCGCGGCATTATAGAGCGACTCGATCGACCCAGGGTCGGCGGCATCCACGAAGCCGACGATTGCGGTCAGTCCCGTCGCAGCCGCCGCGATCTGTTCGAGCGCCATGACGTTGGCGCGCACGAAGTCGGGTTTGAGGAGCAGGTCCTCGGGCGGATACCCAGGGATCGCCAGCTCGGGAAAGGCGACGATCTCGACGCCCAGGTCGCGTGCGCCGTCCAGCGTCTTGACGATGCGACGGACGTTGCCCTCGATGTCTCCTACCGTGGTGTTAATCTGCGCCAGGCCGAGCCGGATCATGCTCTCCTGCGGAGCACCGGGCCTGATCGATCGGCCGGATGCGTCACCGGTTCGATTATACTGTGCGCCGGGAAACACGAGGGCCCTGGTAGATTCCCCCAGGGCCCTCGCCGTACTGTCTG
Organism: Armatimonadota bacterium; assembly: GCA_052387355.1. GTDB lineage: Bacteria > Sysuimicrobiota > Sysuimicrobiia > Sysuimicrobiales > Humicultoraceae > JBQTJG01. The sequence continues at coordinate 3,347 of JBQTJG010000256.1, forward strand.
CCCAAAGAGGGTGCCCGCGCTCTAGAAATCCTCGTCCGGCATCCCGCCTGCGCCGGGCATCGGGGGACCAGCCTTCTTCTTTTCGCGCTTCTCGACCACGATCGCCTCGGTCGTCAGCAGCAACCCTGCGACGCTGGCGGCGTTCTGGAGCGCCAGCCGCGTCACCTTGGTCGGGTCGACGATGCCGGCCTTGACCATGTTGGCGTACTCGAGCCGTGCGACATCGTAGCCGGTGCCGGGCTTCTCCCGCTTGATCCGCTCGACCACGAGCGACCCTTCCCCGCCGGCATTCATCACGAGCTGCCGGGTCGGCTCCTCCAGCGCGCGCCGGACCAGGGCGACACCGATCCCCTCGTCGCCCTTGGCGTCGAGATTGGCCAGCGCCTCCACCGCGTTCAGCAGCGCCGTGCCCCCGCCGGGAACGATGCCTTCCTCCACGGCGGCTTTGGTCGCGTTGAGCGCGTCCTCGAATCGGTGCTTCTTCTCTTTCATCTCGGTCTCAGTCGCGGCGCCGACCTTGATCTCGGCGACGCCTCCACCGAGCTTGGCCAGGCGCGCCTGCAGCTTCTCGCGGTCGTAGTCGCTGGTCGTATCCTGAATCTCTTTCTTGATCTGGGCGACGCGGCCAGCGATGTCGGCCTTCTTGCCCTTGCCGCCAATGAGGGTGGTCTCTTCCTTCGTCGCCTTGACCTTGCCGGCGCGGCCCAGAAACTCAAGCTCGACGTTCTCGAGCTTGACACCGATATCGTCGGAGATGACCTTGCCGCTGCTGAGCACAGCCATATCGCCCAACATGGCCTTGCGGCGGTCGCCATACCCCGGCGCCTTCACGGCTGCGCTGTGCAGCACGCCCCGTAGCTTGTTGACGACCAGTGTGGCCAGAGCCTCACCCTCGAGATCCTCAGCCACGACGACCAGCGGCCTGCCTGTGCGGATGACCTTCTCCATCAGGGGGACGATGTCGCGGGCCGCGCTGATCTTCTTCTCGGTGAGCAAGATGTACGGATCCTCGAGGACGGTCTCCATCTTGTCGGGATCGGTGACGAAGTACGGCGAGATGTAGCCGCGGTCGAACTGCATACCCTCAACAACCTCGACGCTCGTCTCGATGCCCTTGCCCTCTTCGATCGTGATCACGCCGTCTTTGCCGACCTTGTCCATCGCATCGGCAATGATCTCGCCGATCTCGGTGTCGTTGGCCGCGATGCCGGCGACATGGGCGATGTCCCGGCGACCCTCGATCTGGATGCTTGCCTTCTTGATCGCGGCCACCACCGCGTCGACGGCCTTGTCGATGCCCCGCTTGATCAGCATTGGATTGGCGCCGGCGGCGACGTTCTTGAGGCCCTCGCGGACCATGGCCCACGCGAGCACGGTGGCGGTGGTCGTCCCGTCACCGGCCGCGTCATTGGTCTTGCTCGCTGCTTCCTTCACGAGCTGGGCGCCCATGTTCTCGTTGGGATCTTCCAGCTCGATCTCCTTAGCCACGGTCACGCCGTCCTTGGTGATGGTCGGCGACCCCCATTTCTTTTCAAGCACGACGTTGCGGCCCTTGGGCCCGAGCGTGACCTTGACGGCGGATGCGACGCGCTCCACTCCACGCTCTAGCGCCCGCCGGGCATTCTCGTCGTAAAGCAATACCTTTGCCGGCATGGCTCCGTTCCTCCTGACTATAGAGTGTTAGCACTCAGGTGGGGACAGTGCTAATCCATCTCCTATTATACTCGATGAATCTCGCGATTCCTCTCGTTTTCTCGCTTTGACGCGCTGCCAGGTGATGTCGATCAGCCGCCCCGCTCCGGTCGGGCGCTCCCACGACTTGGTATACTGATGCCGTGGCCAAGGTCATCGTCACCCGTTGGCAGGGCGCTATCGCCCTGTTCCTCGTGGTTGTCGGGTTTCTCATCGTCGCTCAGCTTCGAAGCCGCCAGCCGCTGCGACAGGCCACGACCCTCCCGACATGGCGGCTCCAAGAACTGGCAGTGCTGGTGCGACAACAAGAGGCCGCCCGGCAGTTGCTCGAATCGGAAGTCGAGACGCTCCGCCATCAGGCACGGGAGTACGAGGCCGCGGTGCTGGAAGGCCGTGGACTCTCCGAGGCGATGGCCAGAGACCTGGCTCAGTTCCGCATGGTTCTTGGTCTGACGCCGGTCGAAGGACCGGGTGTGCGCGTGTTCCTCAGCGAGGCGTCGCTGGTGGGCCCGGGTGTCGTCCCGCCGCTGGTGCAGGCGCAGGATCTCTCGGGCTTGGCCAACGAGCTGTGGTCTGCGGGCGCCGAGGCCATGGCCATCAACGGCATCCGCGTGCTGGCCACGGCCGGCATCCGTCAGGCGAAGGAGCGCGTCATCCTTGGCGGCACCCTGTTGTCGCCTCCCTACCGGATCGAAGCCATCGGCGATCGTTCAACCCTCCAGGCCGCACTGGCGATCCGGGGAGGCTTCGTTGACGGCCTCAGGTCTGTGGGGCTGCGGGTCGATGTGCAGTCGAGAGCCCAACTCCACCTGCCCGCGCGGACCGGCGCGGACCCGCTTCGTCACGGCAGGCCCAAGGTCACTGAGTAGGGCCGAACGATCAGAGAGATGAAAAATGAAGTGCGGCCACCGCCTGGTGAGCCGGGCTGATCCCGTCCCCTCTGGCTGCCGCGACCGCACCACATGCCCCGTCCTGGGAGAAGCACGCTGCGCTTGGGCCCTGGTCGTGCGGCGCGTTCTTGTGTCGACCGGACCGTGCAACGCTGCCCTCGTTCGAGACGGGGGCTTCATTATTAGCTATGCCCTCCCGGGAGTCAACACGTCTTTCGATAGATCCGCGGGGTCCCGGAGTTCGTCGCTTCCTGGACGAGGCCAAGGCTAGAGGGCTCGCTCGACGGCCATCGCCACGGCTTCGCCGCCGGCGAGACACACGGCCGCTACCCCGCGTCGGGCGTTCCGTGCAGCCATGGCGTAGAGCAAGGTCGTCAGGATTCGGGCGCCACTGGCGCCGATGGGGTGGCCCATCGCGACCGCACCGCCGTGAACGTTCACTCGCTCAAGATCGATCCCCAACTCGCGCGTCACTGCGAGCACTACGGCCGCGAAGGCTTCGTTGATCTCGAACAGGTCCACGTCGTGTGTGCTCCACCCGACGCGGTTCAACACACGCCAAGTGGCGTCAGCGGGCGCGATGGTGAACCATTCGGGTGCAGTCGCCACGCCCGCCTGCCCGGCGATCCGGGCAATCGGACTGAGCCCAAGTCCCCGAGCCGAGTCGGCGGAAGCCAGCACGACGGCAGCGGCCCCGTCGCTAATACTGCTGGCGTTCGCCGCGGTCACGGTTCCGCCTTCGGCGAAGACCGGCCGGAGCCTGGGAATCTTCTCGAAGTCCACCCGCCTCGGTTCTTCATCTTCGACCACGTGCGCAGAGCCGGTTTCCGCATCGACCGGGAGGACCTCGGGCGTGCATGCTCCGGAGTCCATGGCGGCCAGCGCCCGCCGGTAACTCTCGGCTGCGAAGCCATCCTGTTCTTCCCTGGTGATCTTGTATGTGCGCGCCAGCATCTCCGCGCAGGTGCCCATGTGACCGTGGCCGTAGGCGTCGACCAGCCCATCGCGTAGGATCACATCCACGAGCGCGCCGTCGCCTAACCTGTAGCCGCCCCGAGCACGGTCCATCAGGTACGGCGATGCGCTCATGTTCTCCATGCCTCCCGCGACCACGATGTCGGCGTCGCCTGCTTGAATCGCCTGGGTCGCCAGCATGACCGCTTTGAGCCCCGATCCGCACATTTTGTTGATGGTGGTGGCCGGGACCGAGTTGGGCAGGCCCGCAGCCAGCGCGGCCTGGCGCGCCGGCGCCTGTCCGAGGCCGGCGCTCAGCACGTTGCCCATGAGGACTTCGCTGACCTGGTCCGGGGCAATCCCCGCACGCCTGCCGGCCTCGGCGATGACCATCCCTCCGAGCCGCGGCGCCGGGACCGGCGCGAGGCCTCCCAGGAACCGTCCAATCGGCGTTCGCACCGCACTGAGAATGACCACCTCGCGCATCCCCATGCCTCCTCGAGAGCACTCCACTCCAGTCTAACGCAGGGATGCGGCTTTTTGACACTCCTGTTCAGCCTGCGGTATAATTGCGGCGTCGTACGGCCTGCCAGGGCATAGATGCAGCGGTCTGGAACGCAGACCGCCCGAGTATTTGCGGACGGCAGGTTCCTCAACAGCGGGGCGGAGGAGCCTGCTTCCTGTGTGTTTGAGGGGTCTCCAGTCCAAGGCCCGGCCGCATCCCGGCTG
>JBQTJG010000257.1:0-2213 GCA_052387355.1 Armatimonadota bacterium
CTCGCAACCTTTCCCTTCCATCATGCGATGCTGCAGCCTGTCTACTTGCAGCTGCTTGATCGGTTCCCTTGTCTTTTCACAGAGGACCGCCGGGTTCTGATTGACGTTGCCCCGCGGATTCTGGTCGTGGCGGATCGTCCCCCCAGGACCGTCCGGCGAGCGCTCCCCACGACCCTGGTCGTCTTCACCCGGCACGGCTTCGTGTCAAAGAACTATGCCAAAGCCTCGCTCGCCGACTGCGACTTTGCCTGTGTCTCCAGCGAGTGGGTCCGCGACGAATTGCTGCGGACTGGGATCCGACCCCGGCTGGGATACTGGGTGACCGGGTTCCCGCCGATGGACGCTGTCTTCCGAAGCCGGTCGACGCGGCTACGGCCGGTGGTAGCCGGCAGGCCGCTGGCCGGCGCGACGACCCTGCTCTACGCGCCAACGCATCAACCGCTGCTGAACTCGGTGGAGGTCCTGGGGACGACGTGGATCGCCCCGCTTCGGCAGGCCCTGCCGGACCTCAACCTGATCATCAAACCGCATCCGCGCATCCCCGCCGATCATTCCGAGTGGTTGACGAGCTGGCAGGAGGCAGCCGCCAGCGATCCCGATAGGGTGATCGTTATGGATGCCGACGCCGATATCTACCAGGTCTTCCCCTTCACCGACATCCTGCTGACCGACGCCTCCAGCGTCATGTTCTATTTTCTGGCCATGGACCGTCCCATAGTCCTGGTCACAAACCCGCGGCGATTCGACGATGTCACCTACTTCGATCCGGAAGGGCCCGAGTGGCTGTGGCGGGATCTCGCCGTCGAGATCGAGCGGGCCGCCGATCTTCCGGACGCCGTGCGTCGATGTCTGGAACGGCCAGACGAGAAAGCGGACCGGCGGGCCTTCTACCGGGCCCGCATCTTTGGAACGCTTGCCGACGGCCGCGCAGCCGAGCGGATCGCCGATCGGATCAGCGCGCTACTGGATCCCCATGACGTCGAACGGGAGTGGGTCGACGTCGCGTGGAACAGCGTGGACGCCCTGGGGGCCCTGCGGAGAGACCTTGCGTCCCTCGAAGACTCCCTGGCCGTCAGGATTTCGCGGCGCCTAAGGCGCATCCCGCTGCTGCGGCGATTCCGTCCGTAAGATACTGCGAGGCCTAGCGACCGGGACATGACAGGGAATCACCCGGACAGCATCGCCGCCCTGCTGCTGGCCGCGGGGCAGGGCGTAAGGCTGCGCTTCGGCCACAAGGCGTTCCTGGAGCTTGCGGGCGTCACGCTGCTCCGGCGGGCTGCCAACCTCATGGCCTCGTGCGGAGCGCGGGTCCTTGCGGGTGTTCATGAGCAGGACATCGAACGGGGTCGCGCGGACCTGGGCGCCGCGGCCGAGGTCTATCCCGGCGGCGCATCCCGCTCCGAGACGATCCGAGGTCTCTTCGAACGGTGCTCCGAAGACTTGATCGTCATCCACGACGTTGTGCGGCCATTCGCGAGCCGTGAGCTGCTGCGCAGGGTCGTCGACGCCGCCTTGGAGCACGGGGCGGCCGCGCCCATCGTCTTCCCGGGTGAGCGGGTGGTTCGGGTCGAGCGCGACTTCATCCAGGCGTTCCTGGCGAGAAGAGAGGGCGGCATCGGCCAGACGCCGCAGGCGTTTCGCCGCCCGGTGCTCGGGCGGGGACTGCGCGTCGCAGATGCGGCCCTGGTCGATCCCTCCCCTGCGGAGCTCGTGCTCTGGTCCGGGGCTCCCGTACGCGTCGTCGCGGGAGAAGCGATGAACATCAAAATCACGACCTCGATCGACTGGCAGATCGCCAGGATGCTCGTCGAGAGCTTCGACGGGAACACCCTGCCTGGGGCGCGGACGGAGGTGGGTCCCGGCGCCTGACGCCTTCCGTCCTCCTCGACCGGCACGGCGATTTCAAGAGCATGCAAGCGTACCTCGACCGCCACACCGGTCGTCTCGCCGCGTTCATCGACTTCGGAGCCGCGAGGCCGGGGATGCGGCTTGGGACCTCATGCGGGGGTAGATCCAGAAGGCGGACAAGAGCCTGCAGCGCATCCGGCTCTTTCTTCAGTCCAGAGTTTCCAAGAGGCCTCGGCAGACGGGAGTAGTTGTGGAGGGGGTTCCTCCCGGCGTGCAGAAATATCAACGGGATACTGACGAGGGCTGCATGGCTGTTCCGCTTTCCGACGAGCACCGGATGATTCAGGCCACGGTCCGGGAGTTCG